>NZ_CP046523.1:167500-521768 GCF_021497885.1 Streptococcus oralis | reverse complement strand
AAAGAGGTCGCGTTTCTTCTCCACAATTTGGAACAAACGGTCATAGTTGCAAACAATCCCTGCAAGGTCTACTGGGATGATCACCTTAGTCTTTTCAGTGATGGCTTGCTCAAGAAGGTCATAGTCCATCTCAAACGTATCTGCTTGAATATCCACCATGACAGGTGTCGCTCCTACGTGTGTGATGACACTACATGAAGCTGTATAGGTCATGGCTGGAACGATGACTTCATCACCAGGGCCCACTTCCAAAACACGCAAAATCAACTCAAGAGCGGCTGTCGCAGAGTTGAGGCAGACAGTCTTAGATGTCTGTGTGTATTGGGACAAGCGACGCTCCAGTTCTTTTGTCTTCGGACCTGTTGTGATCCAACCAGAACGAAGGGTATCCGCTACTTCAGCAATTTCAGCTTCGGTAATATCGGGTGGTGAAAATGGAATATTGTAATTTGGCATTGATTTGCTCCTTTTATCTGTACTCATTTTCTCATGACTACTTTATTTTAGTACCTCAAACACGGTTTGAAACATGATTTTGATGTCTCCAAGGAAACTAAACTCTCGGAGATAGGCGAGGTTATAGCGCATCTTTTCAGGAAGGACGTGTTCGACATAGGCCTGTTCAACTGACAGACCTTTCTCCGTCATTTGACTGATGATCGTATCCTCATCCTTGTAGTTGATGCTGGCTGGAGAGGTGATTCCTGCTGGCAAGAGCAAGGTCGCCATCATTTCAGGACTATACTGCTCCGTGTAGCGTGGCACCTCAGGTCGTGTCCCAACAAAGGACATCTCGCCTTTAAGGACATTGACTAGCTGAGGTAGTTCGTCCAAACGCACACGGCGAATGAAATTTCCCACTTTGGTAATACGGCTATCGTTAGCAGAAGTCACTAGGCTTCCTTTTTTATCCGCATCCGTCACCATAGTACGGAACTTCCAAATCTTGAACGGACGGTTGTACTGGGTCACGCGCTCTTGCTTGTAAATGACAGGTCCCTTGCTATCCAACTTGATCCAAATACTCAAGATGAGAAAGATTGGGGAAGTCAAAATCAGTAAAACCAAGGCCAGAACCCAATCCAGGCAACGCTTGAAAATCAGCGAACCCTTCCTTTTAGAGACAAGCTGGTAGTAAGACTCAACCTCGCTTGATTGCATTTCCACGGGCAAGTCTTCCCATTTCAGCATGCTGTTTCTCCTTTGTTTTTATTATACTATTTGTCAACATTTTTCATTATACCACAAAATGGAAAAGGCGGTGCAAGAAATCTGTAATTTAGAGGAATTCTTCTTTAGGTAAGAGCCCCTGCCTGCAAACTATACATCTTGTGATAGGTTCCTCCCAAGGCCAAGAGTTCCTCATGGGTTCCACTCTCAATGATGCGTCCCTTGTCCAAAACATAAATGCAGTTGGCGTCCTGGATGGTCGAAAGGCGGTGGGCGATGGCAATGGTCGTCCGCCCCTGTCTCATCTTGGCTAGGGAATCTTGAACCAAACTTTCTGTTTCAGAGTCAATATTGGCTGTCGCTTCATCCAAAATCAAGATTTTAGGCTGACTAGCAACTGTTCTAGCAAAGGCAAGAAGCTGACGCTGGCCAGTAGAAAAGCTCGAACCACGCTCGGAAACGGGGGCATCATAACCCAGCGGAAGATCCTGAATAAAGGAATCTGCATCAACAAAGGCAGCCGCAGCCTGGACCTCTTCATCACTAATGTCTTGATACATGGCAATATTGGACTTGATGGTTCCATGATAGAGGAAGGGATCCTGTAAGACTAGACCGATGTTCTTTCTCAGCTCTTCCTGACTGTAGTTCCTGATATCCACACCACCCAAGAGAACGCGGCCTGACTGAAATTCATAAAAGCGCATGAGGACATTGATGATAGAGGATTTCCCTGAACCTGTATGCCCTACAAAGGCAATGGTTTCACCCTTCTTAACTGAAAAGGAAATATCATCCAGGATCGGATGTTTACCATCATATGAGAAACACACATGTTCAAAACGGATATTGCCTTCTTGGACTTTGGCTGGTCCATTTTCTTGAAGAGGCTCATAGGTCTTCTCGTCAATCAAGGCAAAGACACGGCCTGCAGACACCATGGACGTTTGAAGAGTTGAAAAGTTTTGCGTCACCTCAATCAAGGGATCAAAGAGACGGTTGATGTACTGGATAAAGGCATACATGGTTCCGGCCGTTATCCCAATAGAAAGACCACGGTAACCAAAGTAGGCCATCAAAACTGTGTAGCCTAGGAGTTTCAGCAAACTCATGGCAGGTCTTAAAAAGAGGGCATCCAAGGCTACAGAACGGTTGGCATAGACCAAGTGTTCTTGGTTAATCTCATCAAATTCTGCTTGCAGGCGCTTCTCTTGATTAAAGGCCTGGATAATCCTGATTCCCTCGATATTCTCTGCCAGCTTACTATTGATATCCGACAAGAGACTTCTGGTTTTTTCGATGATTTTCACTGATTTTTTCCGATAGAGATTGACCAAAAGGAAAATCAAGGGAAGAAAGAGCAAGACTAAAGCTGTCAAACGAAAATCCAGCATCAACATGGTATACAGGGTTGTCAGAAAGATGAAAACTGCTGAGATAAAGCTGGATAGAATCCCTGAAAACATATCACTGATGGTCTCGGTATCATTGGTCAAACGAGAGACGATGGAACCTGCTGGCGTCTTGTCAAAATAAGACATGCCCAGTTTCTCCATATTAGCAAAGGTATCGCGACGAATATCTCTGACAATACTGTAGGACACCCGCGCAAAGAGAAGATTTCCGACATACTGGACCAGAGTTTGTAGGATATAGAGGCCATAGTAGGCCAGCAAAACGGTCACGGCCAGTTGGTTAAGATTGCTGAGGTACTGGTCGATAAAGTGGGAAGCTACAAGGGGAATGACACTTTTAATTACCGTCGTCGCTAGGAGAAAACTGAGTGCCAAAAAGGTCAGGAGTCCATAGGGCTTGAGATAGGACGTCAAGCGCTTCAATACAGCCCATTGTTCTTTCTTATTCTGCATCTTCTTCTCCTTTCATTTCCAACTGCTGAGACTGGTAGGTTTGGGCATACCAGCCACCCAGGGCTAGCAAGTCATCGTGCGTGCCCCGTTCGATAATTTGACCATTTTGTAGAACCAAGATCAAATCTGCATGGACAACTGCGCTGAGGCGATGGGCTGTGATGATGGTTGTCTTGTCTTTACGCGTTTCCTTAAGATTGTCAATGATAGCGTACTCTGTCTTGGCATCCACGGCTGATAAGGAATCATCTAAAATTAAGATATCAGGGTCTAAAATCATAGCCCGACTCATAGCTAGACGTTGCTTTTGACCACCAGAAAGACTGACTCCCTTTTCACCGATTAGCGTATCAAATCCTTGGGGCATATCCACAATATCATGATAAACTTGGGCTAGCTTAGTCGCTTCCTCAACTGCTGCAAGCGACAAATTAGGATTACCAAAGCGGATATTGTCTAAGATCGAAGTCGCAAAGAGGAACTGATCCTGAGGGACATAGCCCATGAGACTGCGAAGGTCTGTCAGGCGATAGTCCCGAATATCGTGACCGTTTAGGTAAATGGCTCCCTTGTCCACATCGTATTCACGCAAGAGGAGCTTGATCAAGGACGTTTTCCCAGAACCTGTCTGTCCGACCAAACCCAGAGTTTGCCCTTTTTCCAAACTGAAGTGAATATCCGTCAGTGTTTCCTCATTTTCAAAAGCAAAGCTGTCAATGGCATACTCCAAGCGCCCATTTTCAATACCGTCCAGAGGAAACTCAGGGTCATGTACAGATGATTTCTGAGACAAGAGGTCCTCAATCCGCTGATAGGACACCTTCCCTCTCTGAGTGATATTAAAGAGGAAACCGATGGCCATAAGAGGCCAGACCAGCATATCCAAGTAGCTGATAAAGGTAACCAGATTTCCAACTGTAATCTGCCCCTCTTGAACCATCAAGGAACCGACCAAAAGGGTTAAAACATAGGAGGAACCAACAAACAAGAGAACCATGGGATCAAAGAGGCTATCGTATTTCATTGTTTGCAGGTTCTTTTGGAAGGTCAATTCATTGACTGCCTGAAAGGACTCCAGCTCGTCCGCTTGATAACCGAAAGACTTGGTCACTTTAATACCTGATACAGACTCCTGTACCTTGTTATTAAGTTCGGAAAAGGCAGCTTGGGATTCGCCAAAGGCCTTGTGGGTCTTTCTCCCTAGACGACTGGTCGCATAAGCCATGAAAGGTAAGGGTAAAATGGCAACTAGGGTCATTTGCCATGAAATACTAAAAAGCATGGTCAGCAAAGTCACCAAAGCCGTGATAGAGGCATCCACCGCAGACATAACACCACCCCCTGCGAGACGCGTCAAGGCATTGATATCATTTGTAGCGTGTGCCATCAGGTCCCCTGTACGATAGGTCTGATAAAAGGCTGGAGGCATTTTTGTGAAATGCTCAAACAAGCGAGACCGCATAATCTGTCCCAGACGATAAGAAGTCCCAAGGATATACATACGCCAAACATAGCGCAGATAGTACATCCCAAAGGCTGCAAGAAGCAAGTAAAATAGGTCAAGAAGGAGGTCCTGCTGGGTTAATTGCCCCGATGTAATAGCATCAATAACCCGCCCCATAACCATAGGTGGAATGAGGTTGAGGACGGAAACCAAGATCAGGGCCACGATTCCGACTAGATAACGGCGTTTTTCTAACTTGAAAAACCACCAAAGTTTTTGAATAATGGACATAACATCCCTTTCTGATTGCAAATAGAAACCTGAGGCCAAGACCCCAGGTTTTTCTTATTCATAGGTTACGACTGTGACCGCACCCTTGTCATACTCAGCGATAAAGATATTGGCTACATTGTCATGCCCTTGCTTGCTGAGATTGTCAAGCAACCACTCTTCGTTACGACCAATCGACTCCAAAACATCGACTTGGATCACACCGTCAGTCACAACTGGATACTTAGGATTTTCATCTCCTATTTGGACCACGATGAGTTGGCCATTTTGCTCCTGCACAGCGCATTTGACCTGTTTCATCTGGAAAATCCCTTGGCTACGAAGTTTGAGAGCAACTTCTGCTGCAGACAAACCAACTGAACGACAGGCTTCTGGGTCAATCTGCCCATTTTTGATAAGGAGAGTTGGTTTTCCATCAATCAAGCGTTTGACAAAACGAACATTGTTATTGAGCCACTTGAGGGTCAAGACCAAAATCGTCCACATCATCAAAATCACTGCGTACTGCAGAATGCTGATTGAACTATTGTAAATCACCCCACCGATGATACCACCAAGAACATAGTTCTGAATTTGGTCTGTAGCAGAGTTAGGTGCTAGATTCCCCTTTCCTGTCACATTAATAACAAAAACAAGAGAGAAAAGACCCAAGGCCAGTTTGATTAAAATTTCCATATAATTGAGTGTCATTTGTTTACCTCCACCAATTCAATAGCGTCTGTTTGATTCAATTCTAATTTCTCTAAAAGATACTTGTCTGGTTGGCTCCCGTTCATGGCGCGGTAGAAATTTGGACCTACCTTGACAAGCGCTCCATCAGTGGCTGCAGAAGTATTGACATAAACTTCTGATTTATCCACTCCCAAATCTTTGGAAACAACCTCTATGAAATGAAGGGAGGTTTGAAATTGGTTGTTAGAGGCTTGATTGGTCTGGTATTTTGAGATTGTCACCAAAAGCATGGCCACCAAGGTCAAGGCCAAAATCATGACCAATTCCCGAAACTTAGTCCCCTTTTTATCTCGATAGGCTTTAAAAGCAAAAAATCCTGTGATAGCTAGGAGAACAATTCCAAAGCCAATCATGATGCCATTTTGCTGACTGATTTGGCTAAGTACATAGTCATATGAGTAAAATTTCATTTATTTTCACTCCCTTTCATAAAATCATTCTTAATTATAAACGAAAGAGAGTGATTTTTCAAGCCATACGTTGGGGAAATGGACCTTTTTTTGGTATAATAAAATCTATAATCTGAATGAAAAAGGTAACTTTATGAAACTCATCTCATGGAATATTGATTCCCTCAATGCTGCCCTAACTAGTGACTCAGCTCGTGCCAAATTGTCCCAAGAAGTACTACAAACCTTGGTCGCTGAAAATGCTGATATCATCGCTATCCAAGAAACCAAGCTTTCTGCCAAGGGTCCTACTAAAAAACACTTGGAAATTTTAGCTGAACTCTTTCCAAACTACGAAAACACGTGGCGTTCTTCTCAAGAACCTGCCCGCAAAGGCTATGCTGGAACCATGTTCCTTTATAAGAAAGAACTCACACCCACTGTCACTTTTCCAGAAATCGGTGCCCCTTCTACCATGGACTTAGAAGGTCGCATCATCACTCTAGAATTTGATGAATTTTTCGTGACCCAAGTTTACACTCCAAACGCTGGCGACGGTCTCAAACGTTTGGAAGAGCGTCAAGTCTGGGATGTGAAATATGCTGAGTATCTAGCTGAGTTAGACAAACATAAACCAGTCCTTGCGACGGGTGACTACAATGTAGCCCACAAGGAAATCGACCTTGCAAACCCTGCCAGCAACCGCCGTTCACCTGGATTTACAGACGAAGAACGTGCTGGATTTACCAACCTCTTGGCAACTGGATTTACAGACACCTTCCGTCATGTTCACGGCGATGTCCCAGAACGCTACACTTGGTGGGCGCAACGCAGCAAGACTTCTAAAATCAACAATACAGGCTGGAGAATCGACTACTGGCTGACTAGCAACCGCGTGGCTGACAAGGTGACCAAGTCTGACATGATTGACTCAGGTGCGCGTCAAGACCATACACCGATTGTATTGGAAATTGAACTCTAAGGAGAAAGCTAATGGACTATCAAGCTGTCATTCCTGAATTTGTAGTATCTGACCTCGAAA
This sequence comes from Streptococcus oralis, assembly GCF_021497885.1. Classification (NCBI taxonomy): domain Bacteria; kingdom Bacillati; phylum Bacillota; class Bacilli; order Lactobacillales; family Streptococcaceae; genus Streptococcus; species Streptococcus oralis. Next base: position 514,832 of record NZ_CP046523.1, on the reverse strand, counting down.
AGTCACGCCACTTCTACTGCGACTTGCTGGGATTTTCTGTCGAATACGAGCGTCCAGAGGAGAAATTTCTCTTCCTCTCGTTTGAAGACTGCCAACTTATGCTAGAAGAAGGCAGCACAGAAGAATTAGCCCAACTAACCTATCCTTTCGGGCGCGGTGTCAATATTTCCTTTGGCATTGAAGATGTCCCTCAGCTCCACCAAAAACTGCTGGAGGCCAACTATCCTATTTATCGTCCTTTGACTAAGAGAACATTTCGTGTTGGGGATCACTACATCTATCCTCACGAATTTGCAGTCTTGGATCCAGATGGCTATTTTTTAAGATTTAGCGAATAGAAGAATAAAAGGCTACAATACTATCTAGCATTGCAGCCTTTTATTCGTTCGCTTTTATGATCTATTTGCTAACAAAACATTTGATTTATAAAGCTAATTGGTGTAAAATAAAAATATTGGCAGTAGCCTATTTAAAATTGAATATCATTTTACTTGTTTATGTCGTGAATTGGCACGACGTTTCTACAAGGTGCCGGAACACCTAACAATGAGTATGTCAGCTGAAGGTATGGTTTTGGCCATGCCTATTTTGGGGACTTACTTAGGGGATTAAGTAGGTCCTTTTTCTATTTCTTGCTAGAAACTCTAAACAAGCAAATGAAGCATCTTTTAGACTTTAGGAGGTCTTATGAAATTATTAGAAGAGCGCATCCTTGAGGATGGGCATATCTTGGGGAACAACATCCTCAAGGTGGATTCCTTTCTAACCCACCAAGTTGACTATCGCTTGATGCGAGAGATTGGTAAGGTATTTGCGGACAAATTCGCTTCTGCTGGCATTACCAAGGTCGTAACCATTGAAGCTTCAGGCATTGCCCCAGCCATTTTTACTGCCGAAGCCTTAGATGTCCCCATGATTTTCGCCAAGAAAGCTAAAAACATCACCATGAACGAAGGTATCTTAACTGCAGAAGTCTACTCCTTTACCAAGCAGGTGACCAGCACCGTTTCCATCGCTGGAAAATTCCTCTCACCAGAGGACAAGGTCTTGATTATTGACGATTTCCTTGCTAATGGCCAAGCTGCCAAAGGCTTGATACAAATCATCGAACAAGCTGGAGCAAAAGTTGAAGCGATTGGTATCGTGATTGAAAAATCTTTCCAAGATGGTCGTGATTTGCTTGAAAAAGCAGGCTACCCTGTCCTATCACTGGCTCGCTTGGATCGTTTCGAAAATGGTCAGATCGTATTTAAGGAGGCAGATCTCTAATGCAAAAACAAGAAAAACACTCGCAAGCAGCCGTTCTTGGCTTGCAGCACTTACTAGCCATGTACTCAGGTTCTATCCTGGTTCCTATCATGATTGCGACAGCTCTTGGCTATTCAGCTGAGCAGTTGACCTACCTGATTTCTACAGATATATTCATGTGTGGGGTGGCCACCTTCCTCCAACTCCAACTCAACAAATACTTTGGTGTTGGGCTACCAGTCGTTCTTGGAGTTGCCTTCCAATCCGTCGCTCCTTTGATTATGATTGGACAAAGCCACGGTAGCGGAGCTATGTTTGGTGCCCTTATCGTTTCAGGGATTTATGTGGTTCTGATTTCAGGCATTTTCTCAAAAGTTGCCAATCTTTTCCCATCCATCGTTACAGGATCTGTTATTACCACAATTGGATTGACCCTGATTCCTGTCGCTATCGGAAATATGGGAAATAATGTCCCAGAGCCAACTGGTCAAAGTCTCCTACTTGCAGCCATCACTGTTCTAATTATCCTCTTGATTAACATCTTTACCAAAGGATTTATCAAGTCTATCTCTATTTTGATTGGGTTGGTCGTTGGGACTACCATTGCTGCTACCATGGGCTTGGTTGACTTCTCTCCTGTTGCGGCAGCTCCGCTTGTCCATGTTCCTACTCCCCTCTACTTTGGGATGCCAACCTTTGAAATCTCCTCTATTGTCATGATGTGTATCATCGCAACGGTGTCTATGGTTGAGTCAACTGGTGTTTATCTAGCCTTGTCTGATATCACAAAGGATCCAATTGACAGTACTCGCCTGCGCAACGGTTACCGTGCAGAAGGTCTGGCCGTACTTCTCGGAGGAATCTTTAACACCTTCCCTTACACAGGATTTTCACAAAACGTTGGCTTGGTTAAATTATCAGGTATCAAGACTCGTCTGCCAATCTACTACGCAGCTGGTTTCCTGGTTCTCCTTGGACTCCTACCTAAGTTTGGTGCCCTCGCCCAAATCATTCCGAGTCCTGTCCTTGGTGGCGCCATGCTGGTGATGTTTGGTTTTGTATCCATTCAAGGGATGCAAATCCTAGCGCGCGTTGACTTTGCTAACAATGAACACAACTTCCTTATCGCAGCTGTATCAATCGCCGCTGGTGTTGGACTAAACAATAGTAATCTCTTCGTCAGCATGCCAACAGCCTTCCAAATGTTCTTCTCAAACGGAATCGTCGTGGCAAGCCTCCTCGCAATTGTCCTCAATGCAGTATTAAATCATAAGAAGAAATAAAAAAAGAGGTGCGAACCTCCAGATTGAAGAAAAGTTCATTTTGGACGATTTCTTCAATCTTTTTCTTTCGGTCCAAAATAAGACTACTCTTGAAAAAATTGGAATAATAGCCCTTCTGAGAAAATACACGTTAAATCAGAAATTAAATTATTTCCAAAATAATTGTAAGAGTATCCACTTTCTAATAGGTCGCTCAAAAAGTTTTAAAAATCATAAAAACGCATAATATCAGGCATTCAAAAACCTTGATATTATGCGTTTTATCAGGGAAAAATTTGCTAGATTTTCTCCTCAAATTGAGTCATTACCCAGCCTCTTCTATTATCTTCTTTTACCCTTTTTTACAGGCATGAGCGTAATGTCTCTCAAGCTAAAGTAGGCTAGGGCCAGCATGGCTATTGTGACAAAGAATTCTGTCGGTAATTGGAAGATCTGCAAGATGGACAACATCAGCAAGATCAAGAGTGCAACAACTACAAAGACCAAGATAACGATGTTGACTGTTCCTTTAATGCTTTGTGGTGTCGCAAATACATAGAGTAGTAATAAGAGGATTCCTATGATTAAATAAACCATCTTTATCTCTTTCTAGCTCTTATTCAGCTGATTTTTTCTTTTTGTTGGCTTTCTCACGCTCTGCCTTGTTAAGGATTTGTTTACGCAAACGGATAGACTCAGGTGTTACTTCCATGTACTCATCGTCGTTCAAGAACTCAAGTGACTCTTCAAGCGTCAAAATACGAGGTGTCTTGATAACCGCTGTTTGGTCCTTAGTAGCTGAACGAACATTGGTCATTTGTTTCGCCTTGGTGATATTCACTGTCAAGTCGTTTTCACGAGAGTTTTCACCAATAATCATTCCTTCGTAAACCTCAGTACCTGGGTTGACAAAGATAGTACCACGTTCTTCGATAGACATGATTGAGTAGGTTGTTGCCTTACCAGCATCGATGGAAACAAGGGCACCACGGTGACGACCACCGATTTCACCTGGAATCAATGGCAAGTATTGGTCGAATGTATGGTTCATGATACCGTAACCACGAGTCATTGACAAGAACTCAGTTGAGTATCCGATCAAACCACGCGCTGGAACAAGGAAGACCAAACGAGTTTGACCATTACCAGTTGAAATCATATCCAACATTTCACCCTTACGTTCAGAAAGGCTTTGGATAACAGACCCTTGGTATTCTTCTGGAGTGTCGATTTGAACACGTTCAAATGGCTCACATTTCACACCATCGATTTCTTTTACGATAACTTCTGGACGAGATACTTGAAGTTCATAACCCTCACGACGCATGGTTTCGATCAGGATTGACAAGTGCAATTCTCCGCGTCCTGAAACAGTCCATTTATCTGGTGAATCAGTTGGGTCAACACGAAGGGAAACGTCTGTTTGCAATTCTGCTTGCAAGCGTTCTTCTACCTTACGAGAAGTCACCCATTTACCTTCTTTACCAGCAAATGGTGAGTTGTTGACTAGGAAAGTCATTTGAAGAGTTGGCTCATCGATGTGTAGGATTGGAAGAGCTTCAACAGCGTCTGTCGGAGTGATAGTTTCACCGACAAAGATATCTTCCATACCAGAAACAGCAATCAAATCACCAGCTTTGGCTTCTTGGATCTCACGACGTTCCAAACCAAAGAAACCGAAGAGTTTTGTAACACGGAAGTTCTTGGTTGTACCATCTAGTTTAGAAAGGGTAACTTGGTCCCCAACTTTCACACTACCACGGAAGACACGACCGATACCAATACGACCTACGAAGTCGTTGTAGTCCAAAAGTGACACTTGGAACTGCAAAGGCTCATCTGAGTTATCTACTGGAGCTGGGATATGTTCGATGATGGTATCAAAGATTGGCGCCATTGTTGCTTCTTGGTCAGCAGGATCATCTGACAATGAAGATGTTCCGTTGATAGCTGAAGCATAAACGACAGGAAAATCAAGCTGGTCATCATCTGCACCAAGCTCGATGAAGAGTTCCAAGACTTCATCCACTACTTCTGCTGGACGAGCTGATGGTTTGTCGATTTTATTAACAACCACGATTGGGACAAGATCTTGTTCCAAGGCTTTTTTCAATACGAAACGAGTTTGTGGCATGGTTCCTTCGTAGGCATCTACGACCAAGACAACACCGTCAACCATTTTCATAATACGCTCAACTTCTCCACCGAAGTCCGCGTGTCCTGGTGTGTCCATGATATTGATACGGGTTCCCTTGTAGGCAACGGCTGTATTTTTAGCAAGGATGGTAATTCCACGCTCTTTTTCGATATCGTTTGAGTCCATAGCGCGCTCTGCTAATTCAGTACGTGCATCAAGAGTTTCAGATTGTTTCAATAATTCGTCAACGAGGGTTGTTTTACCGTGGTCAACGTGGGCGATAATCGCAATGTTACGGATATCTTCTCTTAATTTTGTCATGATTTCCTCTAATATTTTAAATTTTTATTTCTAACTGAACAATTATACCACAGTCTCATTCAAAAATCACAGTTCAGCTAAGTGTAAATGTTTTCACTCCGCTTTTCTAGTCAAGGCAACTCTTTTCAAAGTTAGAGACTTATGATAAGATAAGCTGGTATGCGTTTAGATAGATTATTAGCCCAAGAAAAGATCAGTCGCAAGGCTATGAAACGGGCACTTTTAAAAAAAGAAATCCTAGTGGACGATTGTCCAGCTCGCTCCCTGGCTCAAAATATCGATACAGGATTGCAGAAATTAGTCTTTCAAGGACGGCAAATCCAAGGCTACGAGCACAACTACCTCATGCTTCATAAGCCAAACGGAGTCGTTACAGCTAGCAAGGATAAGAAACTCCCAACCGTCATGAACCTCCTCCCACCTGACATCCAGTCTGACCAACTCTATGCTGTCGGCAGACTAGACCGCGATACAACGGGACTGCTCCTTCTGACAGACAATGGACCTCTTGGTTTTCAGCTCCTCCATCCCCAGTACCATGTCGATAAATCCTATCAAGTAGAGGTCAATGGACTGCTCACGTCAGACCATATCCAAAAATTCAAAGATGGGATTGTCTTTTTAGATGGGACCACCTGTAAACCTGCTCAGCTAGAAATTCTGTCCTCAAGTCCTTCCTCTAGTCAAGCCTCCATCACCATCTCTGAAGGCAAGTTTCATCAAGTCAAGAAGATGTTTCTATCTGTTGGTGTCAAGGTGACCTCTCTAAAACGAGTTCAGTTCGGTGATTTCACTTTAGACCCTGACCTAGCTGAAGGTCAATTCCGTCCCTTGAATCCAGAAGAATTAGAGATCATTAAAAACTATTTAGAGAAAAGTGGATAAAAGAAAAAAGCTTTATGTTTGAAGCTTTTTTTGTTTTTGCTTATCTAAAAACTATTGCAATGGCTAATATCCAGTTAAGGACAGAAACTACAAGTCCTACGATATTGAGAATCTTTTCTGTCTTATAGTCTAATTGTGACTCTTTTTGGTATGAAAAAGCCAAGACCAATCCTATGATCCCCAAAACCAGACCTACTATTGGAGATAGCAAACCGAGCACAATAGATAGGATACCTAAAATAAGTGAAGGTTTTTTCTTTTGTTATGAATTCATATTACAAAATCTCCTTAAAATTAATATAAATGATGATACCATAAAATGCTAGCTTTATCTATCATTCGACAGTTTTTTACAGAATCTTAGCTAGTCTTGACCTTCCCGTTCCAAGAATCCAATCCATAAGAAAGGATATAAATCTCAGAGAAACCTTGTTTTTTCAGATAAAGTGCTACATTGGTCACTCGTTGTCCGCGTTGGTTTTCATAGAGAAGGACAGGTTTATCCTTGCGAAGGGCTGCAAGGCTTGACTTCAACTGATTTGAAGGAATATTGCGAGCTCCGAGGATATGTTTTCTGTGAAATTCTGCTGGGTCGCGCAAATCAATCAATTGCCCTTTCCGAATCAAGGCTTCAAATTCTGCATTGTCCACAATCTTAGCCGCACGACGAATACGAAGGTAGTTATAACCCATCCATGCCGCCATCGCCAGAACGATTCCCCAAACAATCCAAATTGTCATAAGTTCTTATCTCCATTTTTCTCTATGTAATCTAATTCTATCTTGTGCTCTCTACGAAGAACAGCTTCCGCCTCTAGATAGTCTAACTTGTCCATCAGACCTGCATCATAGATCCGAGAGAGTTCGAGCTTCATCAGTTCAATATCATACAAGCGCTTCCCCATGTAAACAATAATGCCAAACTGTTTGAGAAATTGCTGCACATCATAGAATGTTTTCATAGCTTTCATTCTAACAGATTTTAGACTTTTTTTCAATACTGGACCGGCTCTTTCCCCCTATTTTCTTCGTCTTCATTGCCCATTCTTCCGCAAGTATGGTACAATAAAAACATGAGAATTCAACAACTACACTATATTATCAAAATCGTCGAAACTGGCTCTATGAATGAGGCAGCCAAGCAACTCTTTATCACCCAACCCAGTCTCTCAAATGCCGTTCGAGACTTGGAAAATGAAATGGGCATTGAAATCTTTATCCGCAATCCCAAGGGCATTACCTTGACCCGTGATGGGATGGAGTTTCTCTCCTATGCCCGTCAAGTTGTCGAGCAAACCCAGCTTCTGGAGGAACGCTATAAAAATCCTGTCGCCCACCGCGAACTTTTCAGCGTTTCGTCTCAACACTATGCCTTTGTAGTCAATGCCTTTGTCTCCCTGCTCAAGAAAAGCGATATGGAAAAATACGAACTTTTCCTTCGTGAAACTCGGACTTGGGAGATTATCGATGACGTCAAGAACTTCCGTAGTGAGGTTGGTGTCCTCTTTTTGAATAGCTACAACCGCGATGTTTTAACGAAAATGCTAGATGACAACCACCTCTTAGCTCACCACCTCTTTACCGCTCAACCCCATATCTTTGTCAGCAAGACCAACCCTCTAGCTAAAAAAGATAAGGTCAAACTGGCTGATTTGGAAGACTTTCCTTATCTGAGTTATGACCAGGGGACGCACAACTCCTTCTACTTTTCAGAGGAGATTCTTTCACAAGAGCACCACAAGAAATCCATCGTAGTCAGTGACCGTGCCACCCTCTTTAACCTTTTGATTGGTTTGGATGGTTACACCATTGCAACAGGGATTTTGAACAGCAACCTTAACGGAGACAATATCGTTTCCATTCCACTGGACATTGACGATCCCATTGAGCTGGTCTATATCCAGCATGAAAAAACCAGCCTGTCTAAGATGGGCGAACGCTTTATCGAATACTTACTAGAAGAAGTTCAATTCGATAGTTGATAAACCATCAGACATATTTTATAATATTTCTTAGAAAATAATGATTGGAGAATATCGTTGAAAAAGTTTATATTGGCAAGTGCTGTTGTCCTTTCAATAGCAGGATTGGCACAAGCACCTATCTACGCAGAGGAAAGTAATGCTAATCCTCCTGCTACCACCGAACAAAGCAACTCTAAGGAAGATAAGAAAGATCTTTCAATTAAAAATGAAGAGGAGACTACAACACTTCCAAAAGACAAGGTAAAAGAAGAAACCCCTAAAAAAGAAGGATGGCAGGAGGAAAACAAACACTGGCGTTTCTATGAAAACAATCAGCCTGTCCTCAAATGGAAAAAAATTCAAGATAAGTGGTACTATTTTGACAACGATGGAAACCGACTCAGTGATACCATCTTTGATGACTATGTTCTCAATAAAGACGGGGTTATGGTAGAAAATGGCTGGGTAGCTCTTGAGGGTAAATGGTACTACGCCAGTGAGTCTGGAAAAATAATCCAACAAAAATGGAAAAAAATCGGAGGAGTTTGGTACTACTTTGACAAGGATGGCGTCATGCTCAGTCAAACAATCGTTGATGGTTATCTCCTTACTAAAAGTGGGGCTATGGCGGAGAATGGCTGGGTAAAGGTTGACCAAAATTGGTATTATGTCACACCATCTGGCAGAATCTCGCAAGACAAATGGGAGAAAGTCAACAGTTCATGGTATTATTTTGACAAAAACGGCGTGATGCTCAGCAAAACGACCATTGGTGCTTACCTGCTAGGCAGTAGCGGGGCCATGGCGGAAAACTCCTGGGTGAAGATTGACCAAAATTGGTATTACGCTAATGAATATGGGAAATACAGCCAAGATAAATGGGAGAAAATCAAAGGAACTTGGTACGCCTTTGAACAAAATGGAGTCATGCTTTCCAATAAATGGAAAGGAAGCTACTACCTCAAATCTAGTGGAGCCATGGCGGAAAAAGAGTGGATCTTTGACAAGGCCTACAACAGTTGGTTCTATCTAAAAGCGGATGGCCGTTATGCAAATCAGGAGTGGATTGGAGCCTACTATCTCAAGTCTGGTGGCTATATGGCCAAGAATGAGTGGATTTATGACGACTATTACAAGGCTCGTTACTATTTGGACGATAGCGGCCATTATGTTTCAGGAACCTACAAGATAGACGGCAAGGAACATTTGTTCCAAAAATACGGCCAATGGATTTCTGAAGTTTCAACAGAAGGTGGATTTGTAAAAGGTCAATACAGCAATACCATTTTCCTAGATCCTGGGCATGGTGGTCGAGATTCAGGTGCCTTTTACTACAATGTAGCTGAAAAAGATCTCAACATGCAAGTCTATCGTAAACTGCGTAAGAAATTAGAAGAATTAGGTTATACTGTCCTCACATCACGTGACAGTGATATCGATGTTGATTTTAAGACTGAGCGTTCAAGAATGGTAAATAAAACCAACTCTGATATCTTTATCAGTATCCATTTCAACGCTACTGGAAGCATTCACTCAAAAGCAAGTGGTATTCAAACCTACTCCTATAGCGATGAACCTGACTATCCAAGTAAGATTAATAAATACTGGCACAACCATCCTGATCGTATGAGTGAAAGCAAGCGCCTCGCTGCTGCTATCCACTCCTCTCTCCTAGCCGAAACTGGTGCCAAGGATGCTGGCTTATTGGAAAGTAGCTTCGCCGTACTACGCGAAACTGCCAAACCAGCCGTCCTCCTAGAACTTGGTTATATGGATAATTTCACTGAAAATCAACGGATTCGTGATGATCGATACCAAGATAGACTAGTCGCAGGTATTGTGAAAGGCATCCAAAAATACTACGCTGGTAAATAAAAACAAAGTCTCGAGAAACCTCGAGACTTTTCTATTTATCTTCTTTTTTATCCTTATCAGGAAAGAGGTAGCCAAGTCCTACACAAGCTAGCACACCGGCACCAATCACCAAACCACTCGAAATTGGCAAAAGGTCCAAAATAGCATTTGCAATGATAAAGGCAATGATCAAGCACATCAGACTAGCCTTATAGTCTTTTTTCAAAAGATTTTCTAGAGTGAAATAGAGGAACAATCCCACTGGAATGAGTGACCAGAGGTTGACATCCAAACTTGGCCAACCAACAGAGCCGAAATACAATACTACCGCTGCTGCTACTAAAAATACAAGTCCCAATAATTTTTTCATTTTTTTATCTCCATTTTCTTTTTTTGGTTCTTGAGTTGTCTGATACTGACCCCTCACGCCCCTTACAAAAAACATTATAGCAGAGGATTTTTTCAAGAACAAGGCATTTTCCTATCTGGTCTATATCTCTGTCTAAGTGGTTGAATATTCGTAACAAAAGAAAAGAAGCCCATTAGGACTTCTTGATTCTGCCGATTGCAGGGATCGAACCTGTGACCTACGCGTTACGAGTGCGTTGCTCTACCAACTGAGCTAAATCGGCGATTACCCTTTTAGTATAGCACTCTGAGAATAGATGTCAAGAAATTTTCATCCCCATTAGAAAAAGCCTGTCCTGAGACGAGGCTTTGAGATTCTTCCTTTTACGAACCCGCACTTTCGTAGGCATCTAAGCCCCTGTCCCATAGTTTCAAAGAAATGACAAAGAAGACAAGGGAAATTAGAATCAAACCACCGATATTAAAGAAGACATCCTTATCCTGCAAGAAATAGCTGGCAGGATAGTAGGCCGTAAAGGCGAAAGGGATGATAAAGCTAATCAGCCAACGAAGGACCGAATTGTAAATGGAAATCGGATACTTGGCAAAGTCATTAAACATATAAAAAATGTAAATCATGGCGCCTGACTGCTTGGTCCAAAAAGCGATACTGGCTGTCGCGATTTTCAAAGAAGTATAAATCAAGGTCGCAAAAGGAATACAGACTAGGAAAAGCAGGAATTTCGGTAGAGTCCAAGCAACGCTTGATACTGTTGTCGCTAGTAAAATTCCACCGACCAATAGTTCGCCCAAGGCATCAATCTGAAAGGTCTCAACGAGGATATGGAAGAGCGGATTGATAGGACGAGTCAGATACTTATCAAACTCTCCCTTTCTCACCAATCGTTGCCCTAAAGCCCAGAGATTATCAAAAAAGAGATGATCCAATCCCTTGGGAATCAAGGAAAATCCATAAATAAAAGCTATCTCTTGAAAAGTCCAGCCTTCTAGCGAGGGGATGTGTTGAAAGATGACATTGAGAAACAAGAGGTTCAAGCCTTGAGTCAGAAAAACTCCTAGCACACCAACCACAAAATCCACCTTGTATTCCATGATTTGTTTGATGTATTGTCTGATAAAAATCAGATGCATGCGTTGATATTTTTTCATACTAACCTCCTTGAATGGTGATAAAGGACTGGACTCGTTTCCAAATCAACTTAGACAAGCCCACCATCACTAAGAGCCAGAAAAACTGTAGCAAAAGCGCTTGAAGAATCTGACTAGCATCGTATTTCCCAACAATGATCATGACCGGAGTGTAGATCAAAGATGAAAAAGGCAAGAAGGACAGAATATCTGAAACCACTTTGGGAAAGAAAGCCAAGGGAATCAAACTCCCAGACATAAAGGCCACTATGGAAGTCTTGAGTAGATTGGAACCCCAAAGATTTTTAAATACAAAGGCTGAAAATCCAAAGCAGATATTAAAGAAAAAGTTAATCAGATAGGCCAGCGTCAAGCTAAATAGATAAAGGGTAGTTAATCCCAGCACTTCTACAATACCTTGTCCAGAAAGGATTTTCATCAAGACAATAACACTTAAAAAAGGAAGACCAACAGAGATAAAAATCAACCACTTGGAGCCAAGCTCGGTGAAGAGATAAGAGGCTGCAAAATGCACAGGTCTCAGCAAGCGCATAATGATCGATCCGTCCTTGACCTCCTCTCCTATCATAAAGGAAGAATCCGACCTAGTCAAAAGATTGGTCACAAAACTCATGATGATGTAGAGGGTGATGTCCGCCATACTGAAGCCCTGAATCAAGGACTCCTGCGAGGAATCAAAGACCGCCTTCCAAAGATAAAAAGCCACAAAGGCCCCCATGACATCGCCAATTCGATAGAGAATAAAGTTGACTCGATAGGTAATCAACTCCTGAATCCCTGCATTGATAAAGGGTTTATAACGTCTCCACAATTTGACCATCTTAGAGCTCCTTTCGGTAGAAGCGACGGATAATATCCTCAATATCCGTATCCACCATTTTCAAATCGCGAATCTCAAAATCAGACAAGGTTTGTTTGATAATATCAGCTGACTGGTAGCGTGAACTATCAAATTCAATATTGAGGCTATTTCCTTGTCTATCAATGGTCATATCAGGCAAGCCTTCATAGTGAGAGACGAGATGACTTTGCCCTGGCACTAGGTCAAAGGAAAGAGTCTTCATCTTGCCAAAGGTTTCCTTGAGCTGACTGACCGTTCCATCAAAAATCTCCTGCCCCTTGTCAATCATAAAAATCCGATCACAGAGTTGCTCAATGTCGCTCAGGTCGTGAGTGGTCAAGAGAATGGTTGTTTCTTCCTCTTGATTGATCTGGGTAATGGCCCGACGAATGTTATCCTTGACGGAAACATCCAAACCAATGGTCGGCTCATCTAAAAAGAGAACCTTGGGATTGTGGAGCAAGGAAGCTGCAATATCCGCCCGCATCCGTTGACCAAGTGAAAGAGTTCGCACGGGATCCTTGATAAATTCCTTCAAATCCAAGACTTCATTCAAAAAGTCCATGCGCTTGTGGAAGAGCGAGTTCGGCACATCGTAAATCTCTTTCAAAACCGTGTAGGTCTCTTGCAGAGCCAAATCCCACCATAGCTGGGTGCGTTGTCCAAAGACCACACCAATATCCTTGACATAATCTTGGCGATTATCTTGCGGAATCTTGCCGTTAATCCGACAAAAACCAGATGTCGGTTTTAAAATCCCAGTTAGCATTTTGATGGTCGTCGACTTCCCAGCTCCATTGGCCCCGATAAAGCCTAGAATCTGCCCCTTGGGCACCTCAAAGGTTAAATCCTTGACTGCTTCAAAGGTCTGCTTTTCGGGATGAATAAAAGAGCGCAAAGCCCCCTTCAAGCCTGGTTCCTTAACAGTCTTCACAAAATTTTTCTGAAGATGTTCCACTTCTATCATTGCCATATCTATCTCCCTACCGTAAGGAATAGCAACATTGTATTTTAAACTACAAATATTCTAAATCCTTACTTTCTAAACTTTCTAATTGTTATTCTTACAGAAGGCTTTATACCAACCTATTATAGTCCAATAAAAAACGGAATGCAAGCGTTTGCCTACAGATTATGAAATTAGAAATTTCACTTTTAGAATAATACTTTTAATACAAACTTCTGGTTTAATAGTTTCCTTAAAACACAAAAAACCTGCCCAATGGGCAGGATAGATATAAAGTAAAATATTTCTAATTTAGTATGTTAAAACCCATAAAAATCTAAAAACCTAAACGTTCTGGATCCCAAATACCATACTCATCGTATCCAAATCCATCAGGATCCATTGCATCAATCCCACACTGTTCTAAAAAACGAAAGCAGTCTTTGCAATAATAAATTCCATCAATATGATCACTACCATCCCAATTAAGCTCTCTCTTAGTGAACTCTCCACCACATTCTTCACATGTATATAATTTTGACATAAAATTACCTCTCTTTGTCCTTTTTAAATTATATTTCAACCAAATATAGAGTATGAAACTACAAGTTATTCTCTTTACGGAACTCCTCTTTTTCTAGTTCTGTTCCTCCTCTTACAAAAGTATTTTCGCCTAGACGATATAAATGTACACAAGGAGATTTTCTTTCATCAGGATAAATATGATTAATAGCTTGTTCTTCTTGTAGCAGTTCAGAAAAGGTTGAATCATCTAGTGATCTGTCTTGCTCTGTATCTTCCAATTCATTAATCCGTCTTTGATTAAGACTATTCTTATTAGTTATCAAACTTAAAATAATTAATATAAATTGAGGATTGCTTACAACAAAATTTAGACATTCCCTCCCACCTTTTGACATACTTTTGCTAACAGATTTTGATATTCTCATGGTAATGTTTAGTGCACTATTTGCTTGATCTTTGATTCTTTGCGTATTAATTTTCATTCCTTTCCCCTTTTTTATTTTAATTTTATCTGACTTTTATTGAATTAACCACAATATATGAATTAATTAATCCAATTTTATATTTTTTGTTCAATATTTTTGCACATTCTAAAACACTTAAGTCACCAGATGCTATAAAGGATAATTCACTACTTCTATTATCTACAATATATCTAGCTAACTGTCTTTTAAGATATTCTAGTTTTAGAATCGATACTAACAATAAACAAACCAATATCATATTACAAATAATTATAAAATTCATTATTGAGCTCCTTAATTCTTATTTTTTAATTATATCGTATCAAACAAAATTTGTCGTTCACTTTTACTGAACTTTCTTCAGTTTATTTAAATAATTATATATACGCCCCACATATTTATTTTTCATTAAAGATAAATCACTTAAGATAGCAAACCCTATTTGTTGATTAATAGCATTATTAAGATTATTATCAACTACACCTAAAAAGTAACGTAAACACATAAAATAATCACTTAATTGAATTAATTCTTTTTGATACTTTAGTTCCTTTATTAATTCCAAAATAGTTTCATTTAAAAGATGATACTCTGACTGATCATTACCGAGTTTATTTAAATTTCTACTTAAATATATTTCCGAAATAAAACGTTTCAATTCTTTTTTTCTTAAACTTTTATTAGTAAATTCAAAACAATCTTGAATACCATCCCATTCCTTTCCAATTCTATTGTAAAAAGCACATAAAAGAAACATACTTACAAGGTTAGCTTTAGCTGAAACTGATTCCTCCTTATCAATTAGTTCCATATAAATATAACTTGTTTTATCATAATAGAAATCAAATTCCTCTTGATTATCTCCTCTAATCATACAGATTTTTAAATTCTTTTGACACTCAATTGCCTCAACTAACTTTAAATTTGATTTCTCAGACTCTAAAAGTATAACAGGAAATAAATTCATAAATAATTTTATTAATTCATCGACACTATAAACATTACAAAAATATTTTATAAAAGAAAACTCGGAAGTTAAATCATCATTCATTAATTGATCAATTGTAACTCCATATCTATTCGAGATTCTATATAAATTTTCTGACGAAGGAACATTATCACCACTTTCCCAATTTGCAACAGCACTCTTACTATTTAAATCTAGCGCATAAGCTAAATCTTCTTGAGTTTCACCCATGCTTAATCTTAAACTTTTAATATTATTTGCCAATTTATTCATTTTATATCACCTACATACTATACTGGAATAAAACAAAGTTTTCAAAATAATGAATTATAGAATATTCTATACTATGTAATTAAAATCAATGATACCAGAATATTTTTATATTCTAACTAAATAAAAACTTGAATTCAATTAATAATACTCATACTATTATTTTATCATAGATTAAACAATTTCTTAGAATCAAATTAAATACCACCTACTAAATTTGAAAAATAATTTATTTCCATCACACCAAAAAACCCACCCTTAGGGGCAGGTTTCTGTTTTATATTGTTCAGCTAGATTAAGCTTTACCTTCTGAACCGAATACGTCGATACGTTCTTCAACTGATGCTTGGATAGCTTTTACACCGTCAGCCAAGAATTTACGTGGGTCGAAGAGTTTTTTCTTGTCGTATTCTGCTTCGTTTGCTTCGTAGTCACGAGCAAATTTACGAGTTGCGTTAGCGAATGCGATTTGGCATTCAGTGTTAACGTTAACTTTCGCAACACCAAGTTTGATAGCTGCTTGGATTTGGTCATCAGGAATACCTGAACCACCGTGCAATACGATTGGGAATCCTGGTACAGCTTCAGTCAATTTTTGCAAGTGGTCAAGGTGAAGACCTTTCCAGTTTGCAGGGTATGGACCGTGGATGTTACCGATACCAGCTGCCAAGAAGTCGATACCAGTTGCAACCATTGCTTTAGCATCTTCGATTGGAGCCAATTCACCATCACCGATGATTCCGTCTTCTTCACCACCGATAGTTCCAACTTCAGCTTCTACTGATACACCATTTGCGTGAGCAAATTCTACAACTTTACGAGCTTTTTCAAGGTTTTCTTCAACTGGAAGGTGTGAACCGTCAAACATAACTGAAGTATAACCAACTTGAATACACTCAAGTGCATCTTCGTAGTGACCGTGGTCAAGGTGGATAGCTACTGGTACAGTGATACCCATTGATTCAACAAGGTTAGCGATCAAGTTGCGAGCAACTTTGTAACCACCCATGTATTTAGCAGCACCCATTGAAGTTTGGATCAAAACTGGAGCTTTTTTAGCTTCTGCTGCACGCAAGATAGCTTGAGTCCACTCAAGGTTGTTTGTGTTAAATCCACCAACTGCATAACCGTTGTCACGAGCTGCTTGGACAAATTTTTCTGCTGAAACGATTGCCATTTGTCAGGCCTCCTATATATTTTTTGGGACATCCCATTTACATTGTTCATTTTATCACTTTTTGATAAAAAAAGCTAGTTTTTCCCATACTTTAGATTGAATTTCTTCCAATCCAATCAATGTAACCCCTTTCTTCTCCTTAGTCCTGAGTGACTTTGGGATAACGTATGAAGAAGCTCAATCGATCATCTTGCATCTCAAAATGATAAGGTAATTTCTCGTGTTCTAATAGACTTTTGACCACAAAGATCCCCATCCCCGAACCCTTGGCCTTGCGACTGGCATTTTCAGAAAAAGACTGGGCCAATTTTTCTTGTTCTTCAGGACTACAGCTATTCTCGATAAAGAGTTCCCCTTCTCTTTCTCCGATACGGATCAAGCCGCCTAGAGTGGAGTGCTTGATAGCATTACTGATGAGATTCGATAGGATTAGTTTCATGACAGATGGGTTTATGTAAGCCTGCTGATGGGTCAAGCGATTGTCTATCTGAAGTTCTTTCTCCTTGGCGAGCAAAGCATAATCCTTGACTAGACTTTGTGTCATCTGAAGGAGGTCAACCTCTTCTTTCTCCTCTCGCAATTCCTGTACAGAAGAAAGAGACAATATCTGGAGAACGTGGTGACTGAGGTCGTCCACAATCCCCAAGGCAACTCCAAGATAGTGGTCTCTATCCTTATAACGGCCGATATTTTCTTTCATATTTTCGATTAAGATTTTCAAACTAGCCAGAGGTGTTTTCAATTCATGAGAAGCTCCTCGTAGGAACTCAACCTTCATCTTCTCCAGCTGGAGAATAGCTTCATTCTTCTCATGCAAGTCCTCAATAACTGTCAAAAGATGCTGGTAGAGGCTATTGATTTGTTCCTTGAGATCACCTATCTCATCCTTGGAATCCACACGTAATCGCACTTGAGCATCTAGTTCCATCATTCTACGGGTCACCCGCTTGATTTCCAAAATCGGGGCAACAATGGTCCGAGCATAAATGTAGGCCACCAAGAGGGAAATCAGAAAGGATGCCAGCAAGGTATAGGGGAGAAACTGAAGACTGATCTGCTCTGCTTCCTTTTGCAAATCCATGGAAGATAGAAACTGGAGAGTCATGGTGCCACCGTCTTGCGTTTTCACATCACGCTCCTCAATGAAGAGTGAAGTTGTCTGGCGAGCTGTATCTAGTGGAAAATTATCCTTGACTTCTAACTTATCCTCAGTCATCTCTCCCTTGACTGCCCCTTTAATATCACTAGTCTGGGAATACAAGTCTAAGACTTGCTCGATACTTTGCCTATCCTTTCCTTCCAGGGACTGGGCAATGGCTGTCGCTTTCTGGCCAATGGTTTCCTGACGATGACTTAGATAAGTCGATGGAAAGAGAAAATAAATAGCTAAATGAAGACAAATAACCAGAACACTAAAAATCGAGAAGGTATAGATAAAAATCTTTGTAAATAAACCTGTTCGTTTCATTTTCGCTCCAATTTATAACCAACATTACGCACAGTGAGAATACAATCCAAGTCTAGCTTTTTCCGCAGTTCCTTGATATAAACATCAATGACACGGTCAAAGGGAACCTCATCTGTCACCTTCCAGACAGCATCAATAATCTGAGAGCGGGTCAAGGCTCGTCCTTCATTTTTCACCAGATAGTCCAAAATTTCCAACTCCTTGGCATTAATGGCCACTTCTTCTCCTGCTAAGCTTGCACTGTAGCTCTCAAAGTCCACCTTGGTATCCTTGTAGGAGAAGATTCGTCCCGTATCGTAGTAGCGCTTGAAAATCGCGTCTACCCTTACTTTTAAAAGGGAGAGGGAGAAGGGCTTTTCCAGATAACCATCTGCCAGAGAAGCAAAGGCACTCATCTTGTATTCTTCATCCTGAAAGGCAGTCAGCATCAAGACAGGAACCTGACTGGTTTTACGAATCTCAGCTAGGACTTCTAAACCATTGAGTTTGGGCATCTGGATATCCAGTAAAACTAGTGCTACTTCATAGCTGGAAAATTGTTCTAGGGCTTCCTGACCATCCGCTGCTTCAATGGTTTCATAACCACAATCTGTCAGATAATCACTGATCCCCTCACGGATCATCTCCTCATCTTCTACAATTAAAATTTTCATAGAAAAACGTTTCACATTCCTTTAAATTTCTTGTAAATCATCTCGGTTTCACCCTGAAAGGAAGAGGCCTTATACTCAATGAAAATCAAAGAGCAAACTAGGAAGCTAGCCGCAGGCTGTACTTGAGTACGGCAAGGTGAAGCTGACGTGGTTTGAATTTGATTTTCGAAGAGTATTATCAAGATGAAATAGATAAAAATGCTACCTATATTATACCCCATTTAGGGGAGAATAGGTAGCAAGTTTTTTATTCGCTATCGAGCAAGAGCTCTTTTGGTTGTTTTCTGAGGAGATTGCTTGAGGCAAGCGCCATAACGAGAATCACTAGAACCAAGGCAAGTACAAAGACGATGATAAAGTCTGATGTCTGAATAGAAATATCTAAGCTCGACAAGGTCTTGCTAAAGCCATCTACTTCTGCACCACCACCAAGATTAGAGGCTTGAGCTGCCTTGCTGGCTTGCTTGGCAACACCTGAAGTAACATTGGCAAGAACAGTATTTCCGATGGCACGAGCTGTGTAGTTGGCTAGAAAGTAAGCAGAAACAAGAGCAGGGATGGCAATCAAGATAGATTCGGTGATGAATTGTCCCAAGATACTTACCTGCTTGAGACCGATAGAGAGGAGAATTCCCACTTCCTTGCGACGAGCATTGATCCAAAGACCGAGCAAGAGTGCAAGGAGAAGAACTGAGAAGCTCAAGCTACCCCAGAAGAGGAGGTTGGCCATCTTGTACATACCAGAGATGGATTGCTCAAGAGCTGGGTAGTTAGAGGAGCTCTTTACAAGTGTGTAGCTCTTCCAGTTGATACCACTGATACCATTCAACTCTTTCATAACATCATCCAAGTTCTTGTCTGCTGTTACAAAGAAGGTTGCATCACCATAAATAGCTGTGTCTTCTGTGTATCCATAAAGTTTTGCAGCAGTGTGAATGTCTGTGATAGCTGTGTTTTCATAGAGTTCTTGTGAGTAGCTTACTGCTGACTTATTGTGACCATCAAAGAGTCCCTTAATTGTCACTTCAACTGTTTCCTTGGCTCCTTTTTCATTGTCTGCATCATAGATATTGGAATCTAGTTTGACCTTGTCCCCTACTTTCCAGCCGTGTTTGGCTGCCAAGTCCTTATGCATGAGAATCTTGTCTTTGTCGTCGTTGGTTAGGTGCTCACCTTCAACCAGCTTATATGAGCCAGAGACAAACTTATCTTCTTTAGAGGAGTCATTGACACCTGTAATCATCAAGCTGCTTCCAAACCGTTTGGCACGGTCTGCAGTGAGATTTTTCTTGGTTTCTGGCGTTTCGATGAGATCGTATCCAGTCAAATCTCCGATAGCGTTGATGCGTTTAACATAAGACTCGATGGCCTTATTTTCGGTGATTTTTTTGATATCTTCACCCTTAATATTCCCAGCACCACGTGGCGTTCCTTGATTGACGCGACGATTGATTTGCATGGAGAAGCTATTGGTGATATTTTTAAAGGTCTCCTGAGAAGCCTTGGCAGTAGCTCCCTTGATCGACAAGCCGATCAAACTCAAGCTCGCCATGAGGAGAATAATCAGGAAGATAACAATCGATTTGAAAAACTTCCTTGTAACATAGGCAAATGCGTTGTGTAACATAGGTTCCCTTTCTAGATTTGATTTAATAATTCTATCAAAACAAGCTCATCTTATTTAGTAGTGTTGCGAGTTTCAGTCAGTTTCTTATTCTTCAATTCAAGTGTAATATCTGACGCTTGTGCCACTTCTTTACTGTGGGTGACGACAATCACACATTTACCCGTTTTCTCAGCAAGTGATTTGAGTAGTTCGATAATATCTCCAGCAGTTTTAGGGTCCAGATTTCCTGTTGGCTCATCAGCTAGAATAACTGGAGCTTCTGATACCAAACTGCGAGCGATGGCCACACGTTGCTGTTGACCACCTGATAACTGGAGAACATTCCGCTTGATCTGACTTTCATCCAAACCAAGCTCAAGAAGGGTATCCTTAGTCGCCTTTTTGTTGACCAAGCGGATATTTTCCAGCGGAGAAAGGTAATCAATCAAATTATAATTTTGAAAGACCAAGGAAATATGGTGCATGCGATGGTAAGAATATCCCTTATTCCGAATGTCCTCTCCTTGGAAAAGGATAGAACCTTCAACAGGACTATCTAGACCAGCCAGTAGGGACAAGAGAGTGGATTTCCCTGCTCCTGACTCACCAATGATACTATAAAATTTTCCGGGTTCAAAATTATACTTGATCTGATATAAAACTGCTTCAGCAGTGTTCTTATAACGGTAGGTAACATCTTGCAATTGTAATAAAGTCATGATTTCTCCTTCTTATACTCAATGAAAATCAAAGATTAAACTAGGAAGCTAACCGCAGGTTGCTCAAAGCACAGCTTTGAGGTTGCAGATAAGACTGACACGGTTTAAATTTGATTTTCGAAGAGTATTAACTAATAGATGATAAAATTTCCTTAGGCGATTTTCTAAATAGAAATACGAAACAAAGGGCTACAGACAAGCAACCAATCAGGAGCAGAAAAACATAGGATTCTGCAAAGGATAGGAGACTGGTTGATAGACCACTTGCTTTGGCCAGCGTGTCCTGTAAGGTTGCCTGATCTCCACTGGCTAGTACAGTTTGGAGCAGATAGGATGTAATGGCGTTTCCTGCAACAAATGCTGGAAGCAAAGCTCCAAGTGATACCAAAACTACCTCTAAACAGAACTGGAGGAAGATCGAACTCTTGCCTTTTCCAAGTGCCAGAAGAATTCCCACTTCGTAGACCCTTTCTCTCAACCAGAGGGACAAGACCAAAATTAAGGCTCCTGCTCCTGCTATCAACATCCCATAAAGGAAGATGGTGAGGAAGGTTTGGAAGGTTGCAACTGAGTCTTTAATTTGTTCAAAGGCCTTGTTTTCCTTCTCAACTTGGTAGCCTTGACTTTCCAAAGCCAAGTTTTCCACCTGCTTCATGAGTCCGTCCATTTCCTTAGGATTTTCTACATAGAAGCGCGCTGCACTGACTTGAGCTTCACTATTTCCCAGAAGGGTTTGGCTGCTTTCATAGTCTGTAAAGACTTGGTTTTCACTGAAGTCAGAAGACAAGCCTGTGAACTTCTCTTGTTTTTTTCCAGAAAAGATGCCGACAATTTCAAACTCTACTGTTTGCCCTTTTCCAGCTTCGGACTGACCAGCATCCAAGCCAATCTTGTCATGAAGCGAAAGACCGTTCTTCTTAGCCAACTCTTCGTGGATGAGGATTTTCTTGGAGTCCCCTTTTTGAAGGTGTCGCCCTTCTTTTAGATTGAAAGCCGAACTGGTAAAGGTGACATCCTTGGATGAATCCTCAAGAGCCGTTAAGCTAACCAAGTTCTTGTCCGCGGCTGACAAATCATCACGTTCTACACTCTGCTCACCACTCACCGCTTCCTTGTCTTTCAGTTTTGCGACCGTTTCGAGTTCAGGAGAGACATTTTCCAGTCCCTTAATCTTGCTCACGGATGCTAGGTCAGACAATTTGAAGGTCTGTCCATTTTCTATCTTTTTGATAGAAAAAGAGGTATTGAGTGATTTGTAAAGATTGCTTTCTACTGTTTTGTTGGACTTCATCAGAGTCAAACAGGCTGAAATTCCGGCCAATAGAACCAATAAAATCAGAAATAAAATAAAACTTCTCAGTCGTTTTCTGCTGACATAAGCCCAAGCTCTTTGGATTGGATTCATTTGTCACCTCCATATTTGTAAGGCTATTATAAAATCCAAATATGAAATGTTTATGAAATCGAAAAATTTTTTACTTTATTTTTTAAAAAAATGAAGAAAGCTAGCAACTGCCAACTTTCTTCATATAGAACACGTTTTACCAATCAAAAACCGACTCCATGCCATAAATGATAGTTCTTGATGCCAATACCTTCCGATATCCAAAATACCTCTTCTAGCCTTCTTTTTAAAAACAAAAAGAGCTAGCTAAAGCTAACTCTTATCCTATGCGGAGAGAGGGACTTGAACCCTCACGACCTAAAGCGGTCACAGGATCCTTAGTCCTGCGCGTCTGCCAATTCCGCCATCCCCGCGTCGATTACTTTACTAGTATATCAACTTTCAAAATCTTTGTCAACACTTTTTTCAGATTTTTTTCATTTTTCCAAGGGAATCATTCTTTAATTTCAGACAGATTTTCATCCAACAATTTGGCTCCCAGAGTATTCTTAAAATGTCCAAGAGCAAACTGATGATTTTCTGGCCAGATAGAAGCAACAGCAGGCTTGACAACCTCGATTTGATAACCTAAGTTATAAGCATCAATAGCCGTATGGAGAACACAAATATCTGTCAAAACACCCGTTAAGATGACTGTATCAACTCTACGTTCTCGCAAGCGGATATCTAAATCCGTTCCTGAAAATGCTGAATAGTGACGCTTGTCCATCCAAAAAACACGACTATCAGAAGCATGGACTTGGTAAAAATCTGCTAGTTTTCCATACAAGTTGCGACCACTAGTTCCAATGATGTTGTGAGGTGGGAAAAGTTTACTCTCAGGATGAAAATCATCCTCTTCCTCATGAGCATCAATGGTGAAGAAAACATAGTCTCCACGATTAAAAGCCAGTCTGGTCACCTGAGCAATCGCCTCTGATATGGCTTGAGCAGGAGCACCAGCAGTTAACTTTCCATGGTCTGCTACAAAATCCTCTGTATAGTCAATTGAGATTAAAGCCTTTGTCATTAGTAGTCCCTCTTTTTCACTTCCTCAAAGATATCTGAAATCAATACCTTGAGATATGTTCCCTTCATTCCTAGTGAACGGCTTTCAATAATTCCTGCCGACTCTAGCTTACGGAGAGCATTGACGATCACTGAACGCGTGATTCCAATACGGTCTGCAATGACCGATGCAGTCAATTGTCCTTCATTTCCATCCAGCTCAGCTAAAATAGCTGAAACAGCACGAAGTTCTGAGTAGGAGAGGGTATTGACTGCCATGGTTACAGCAGTACGACGACGGATATTTTTCTCATCTTCTTCACGCTGGAAGTTCAAGAGTTGAATCCCTACCACTGTGCTCGCAATCTCAACAAGAATCAAATCCTCATCTTCAAATTTCTTGTCATTACGCCAAATAATCAAGGAACCTAGGCGAATCCCTGATACATGAATGGGAGCAATGGTTGTCAAACCATCTGGAAAATCCGCACGGCTCTCTACAGGAAAAATGGTCAAATCATGTTCAACAGGAAGATTGGCTTCTGTATCATAGATCATGTTTGCCCCTTGTACATAGTCATCTGGGAACGTCTTGGTTTGGAAAAACTGCTCTACACGGTCTGTATTAGTTTTATAGCGCATAAAGTAGCCCAAAAGACGGCCCTTGCTATTGACAATGCAGGCATTGCAATCAATAATGTCTGCTAGTTGACGTGTAATGGCATTGTAGGGAAGTTCATCCTGCATTTGCTCTTCTGAGCGTTTTAAAATTGATGTAATTTTTCTTGTTTTTTCTAATAAATGTGCCATTTTTTACCTCGCATATAATCGCTTCCATTATAACATAGAAAAGTCTTTATTTCAATAATTATCTGAAAATTGCTTATTGAATTGCAATTTTTAAAAGCAAAAATATTTTATAAAAATGGAAATTTTTTATTGACATTCTGTTTTGATTTTTATATAATAATATTATAAGAAGATGGATTAAAGTTCCCCTTCCCATCTCACCTTTCCTTTACTTTTATACATCTTCTTTTACTATCGGTCTCCTTATATATAAAAGCGATTCACAGTGTGAATCGCTTTTTTCTATTTATCGCCCTTGTTACGAATAACAAAGCCTGTTTTCTTTTCACTTGAAGTGTTGCGAGGTTTTTTATTGTCTTTATTACGGTAACGTCTGTCTTTATCAAAACGATCGTTTCCACGACTACCTTTCTTGAAGTCATCACGACGACCATTGCCACGGCGATCACGGTCGCGACGGTCGTCTCCACGACGGCCTCCTCGACCTCCCTTAGCTTTGCCAGCAAAGCCATTACCTGATGGTTTAAATGGCAGTGGTTTTTCACGCGCAATCTCCACTTCAGGAAGGCTGTCTGGATCTTGGACTGTCAGACTCAAGATATACATAGCCAATTCTTCTGGACTAAATTCTGCTGCTAACTTACGAGCATCTTTAGCAAATTTCTCAAAGTTCCCACGAATAGTTTCATCCGCAAAATCACGTTCGATTTTTTTGAGAGCTACTTGTTTCTTAGCTTGGAAGGCTTCTTCAGCTGTCGCTGGTTTCAAGCCTTTCATGCGTTTCTTAGTCAAGTTTTCGATGATTTGAAGGTAGCCCATTTCATTTGGTGCTACGAAAGTAATAGATTGACCTGACTTACCAGCACGACCTGTACGACCGATACGGTGAACATAACTTTCAGGATCTTGTGGAATATCGTAGTTGTAGACATGGGTCACACCCGAGATATCCAAACCACGTGCTGCCACGTCTGTCGCAACCAAAACATCAAGATTGCCATTTTTAAAATCACGAAGGACACGAAGGCGTTTATTTTGATCCAAATCACCATGAATTCCTTCTGCACGGAAACCACGGATCTTAAGACCACGAGTCAATTCATCTACACGGCGTTTGGTACGACCAAATACAATAGCAAGCTCTGGTTGTTCCACATCCATGAGACGTGTCATGGTATCAAATTTCTCTTGTTCCTTGACACGGATATAGTACTGATCAACCAGCTCTGTTGTCAATTCCTTGGCAGCAATCTTGACATGCTCAGGGTCCTTCATAAACTGAACACCGATACGTTTGATAGCATCTGGCATGGTTGCTGAAAAGAGCAATGTTTGACGATTTTCAGGGACACGGGAAATGATGGCTTCAATGTCTTCAAGAAAGCCCATATTGAGCATTTCATCCGCTTCGTCAAGGATAAGCGTTTCAATATCTTGTAATTTCAAGGCCTTGCGTTTAATCAAGTCTAAGAGACGTCCTGGTGTTCCTACCACGATGTGGGCACCAGATTTAAGGGCCTTGATTTGTTTTTCAATGCTGGAACCACCGTAAACTGAGCGAACTTTCACTCCTTTGCTACGGCCAAAGCGGAAGAGTTCCTCTTGACTTTGAACAGCGAGTTCACGAGTTGGAGCGATGACCAAGGCTTGGATGGTCGCTTCTTCTGTACGGATTTTTTCAAGGGTTGGCAAGCCAAAGGCTGCAGTCTTCCCTGTACCAGTCTGAGCTTGACCGATAACGTCTTTTCCTTCGAGAGCCAAGGGAATGGTCTGTTCTTGGATAGGACTGGCTTCTACAAATCCAGCTTTTTCAATCTCTGCTAGCAAATCAGCAGACAAGTTAAATTCATTAAATTTCACGTTTTTCTTCTTTCTAAAGATGGTGCGAAGCCACCCTATAGGGCTTTAGTTTATACTTTTCTTTTCATGACGTATCTTCTTCAAAACGAGATACCGTGTTGCTTCTTTTCCACGAAAGAAAAGTACTAGTTTCTTTGCAACTTATCTAGTATAACACAAGAGAGAAGCAAAAGATAGTAGAATCCATTAGGAAAATCATGTAAACGATTTTCTAACAGTAAAGTGACCTGAAACTTGTTTTCAAAGGATTTGAAGAGACCATTTCAAACTCACTTCACTTCCCGTAGCAGATTTGTGCAAAAAGTGTTTTCTTATGCTAGAATGAAAATCGAATAGGAGGACTATAAATGTTAACATATGATTTAATCGTTATTGGATTTGGTAAAGCTGGGAAAACACTAGCTGGTAAATTAGCTTCAGCTGGCAAAAAAGTTGCCCTCATTGAACGTAGCAAAGCTATGTACGGTGGAACTTGTATCAATATCGGTTGTATCCCAACTAAAACCTTGCTAGTTGCTGCTGAGAAAGATTTGTCTTTTGAAGAAGTCATTGCTACCAAAAACACCATCACTGGTCGCCTTAACGGTAAAAACTATGCGACTGTTGCTGGTACAGGCGTCGATATTTTTGATGCGGAAGCTCACTTCCTTTCAAACAAAGTCATCGAAATCCAAGCTGGTGATGAAAAACAAGAATTGACTGCTGAAACTATCGTCATCAACACTGGTGCTGTTTCAAACGTCTTGCCAATCCCTGGACTTGCTACAAGCAAAAACGTCTTTGACTCAACAGGTATCCAAAACTTGGACAAATTGCCTGAAAAACTTGGTGTCCTTGGTGGCGGAAACATTGGTCTTGAATTTGCTGGCCTTTTCAACAAACTTGGAAGCAAGGTAACAGTTCTAGATGCCTTAGATACTTTCCTACCTCGAGCAGAACCTTCCATCGCAGCTCTTGCTAAACAATACATGGAAGAAGACGGCATTGAATTGCTTCAAAATATCCGTACTACTGAAATCAAAAACGACGGTGACCAAGTCCTTGTCGTAACTGAAAACGAAACTTACCGTTTCGACGCCCTTCTCTACGCAACTGGACGTAAACCAAACGTCGAACCACTTCAACTTGAAAACACAGATATTGAACTAACAAAGCGTGGGGCTATCAAGGTAGACAAACATTGTCAAACAAACGTTCCTGGTGTCTTTGCAGTTGGAGATGTCAACGGTGGACTTCAATTTACCTACATTTCACTTGATGACTTCCGTGTTGTCTACAGCTACCTTGCTGGAGATGGCAGCTACACGCTTGAAGACCGTCTCAATGTACCAAATACAATGTTCATCACACCTGCACTTTCACAAGTTGGTTTGACTGAAAGCCAAGCAGCTGATTTGAAACTTCCATACGCTGTGAAGGAAATCCCTGTTGCAGCAATGCCTCGTGGTCATGTAAATGGCGACCTTCGCGGAGCTTTCAAAGCGGTTGTCAATACTGAAACAAAAGAAATTCTCGGTGCAACTATCTTCTCAGAAGGTTCTCAAGAAATCATCAACATCATCACTGTTGCGATGGACAACAAGATTCCTTACACTTACTTCACAAAACAAATCTTCACTCACCCAACCTTGGCTGAGAACTTGAATGACCTGTTTGCGATTTAAGTTGAGACTTCTTGGTATCTCACAGCCCTCATCGGGCTGTTTTTGTTTCTGAGAAATCTCAAATCTGCCTTTTCACTCTTTTATGATATAATATACAAACTTCACTTAGCAGTCCTAATGATATAGATTGAGTCTCAGGTCACTCTTTCAAATATCAGCAATACATATGACTTTGAATAACTCGCTTCAGCTCATCGTTTTATGGGTAATTTAAAAAGTATATTTTGCAATGATTGTTTCATACCTAATTAGTAAATTATCCACTCTTTGCGCGGGTCGTATGTGTATTTTCATCGTTTGTGGAAAGGTTTTACCGTTTGCAAATTGATGGTTAAGTCGATATATTTTTTCTTCTTAAATATTTTCCAAATTATTTAATCTTTTTAAAGATAAGAATCACTTTCTAATCAATCAAAGGATACTTCAAATTTCTTCATTCTTGATAATATGAACAATACCCTGCAAAATGTTTAAACTTTATCATTGTAAAAAATATCGAAAGAAATCCCATATTACATTAGTATATATTTGGTATGGGATGAAATTGACTTTCGAAAACATTAACTATATAATGTCTGTAAACAAGAAATAATGAGGTAACGATTATGAATAAAACAGAATTACTGTTACAAAGACTAGATGATATTGGTCAGTCTCTAAAAGATTCTAGACAAGCACTAGCTTTGTTGGCACTTGGTTCTTGCGGAGTAGAAAGAGACCGATTGGATCAATACTCAGATTTGGATTTCTTTGTTATTGTAAAAGATGGCTACAAGCAGGCCTATATCCAGGATCTAACTTGGTTAAGTAATCTAGAACCAATTGCATTTCACTACCAAAATACAGTGGACGGACATAAAGTTCTATTTGAAGATGATGTTTTTTGTGAATTTGCTGTCTTTGAAGCTCATGAACTAGTAAACATTCCCTTCGCTGAAGGCAAGATTGTCTGGAAGGAGGTCGGTTTTGATGAAACAATCTGCCGGCCACAAAGATTGCCATCAAAAGAAAATAGAGACCGTGAATGGCTGTTGGGAGAAATTTTATGCAATCTATATATAGGACTAGGTCGCTATCAACGAGGCGAAAAATTGGCTGCTTATGATTTCATTCAAAACAGATCCGTCAAGCTTTGGACCGAACTAATCAATTTGGAAAAAACTTCTAAATCTGATTTTATAGATATTTTTAACAGCAACAGAAGATTTGAAAAAGGTTATCCAAATGAGGCCAAACAATTGCCTCACTTCTTGCAAGGTTACGAACGAATTTCTGAATCTGCTCAGGCACTCCTAGAATATCTTGATAAACACTATCCTCTTAACGCATTTATAAAAGAAAAAATTCGTAATTTATTATAAAAGAGACTTTCCAAAAAATGATCTAAATCCCAAAAGTTAGGTATCTTTGTCAGTTATAATGGATTAATGAAATTTTAAAACCTGTAGAGGATAATCGATGTCCTCTCCTTTCTTATGTTCAGAATAAGAAAGATTTATTTCTTAAATTTGCCAAAATTATCAAATCTAAAGATATTGTATTTGATTGGTTTAATCAGAACCTAAAAAGCACCTCTAAGGTTACTTCTCTAGTTGATCTTAGAGGTTACTTTAGTTATTGGACTGCTGGGCGCAGTATGATATAATAGAAACATGAAATTAAAAACTACTTTGGGCCTCCTAGCTGGGCGTTCTTCTCACTTCGTTTTAAGCCGTCTTGGCCGCGGAAGTACGCTCCCAGGAAAACTCGCCCTTCAATTTGATAAAGATATTTTACAAAATCTAGCTAAGAACTACGAGATTGTCGTGGTCACTGGAACCAACGGGAAAACCCTGACAACTGCCCTCACTGTCGGCATTTTAAAAGAGGTTTATGGTCAGGTTCTGACCAATCCAAGTGGCGCCAATATGATAACAGGGATTACGACAACTTTCTTGACTGCCAAATCCTCTAAAACTGGAAAAAACATTGCCGTTCTCGAAATTGACGAGGCCAGCCTATCTCGTATCTGTGACTACATCCATCCTAGCCTTTTTGTCATCACTAATATTTTCCGTGACCAGATGGACCGCTACGGTGAGATTTACACGACTTATAACATGATTTTGGATGCCATCCGTAAGGTGCCTACGGCTACAGTTCTCCTCAATGGCGATAGCCCGCTTTTCTACAAACCAGCTATTCCAAATCCTGTACAGTATTTTGGTTTTGACTTGGAAAAAGGACCAGCCAAACTAGCTCACTACAATACCGAAGGGATTCTCTGCCCTGACTGTCAAGGCATCCTCAAATATGAGCACAATACCTATGCCAACTTGGGTGCCTATATCTGCGAAAATTGTGGTTGCAAACGGCCTGACTTGGACTACCGTCTGACAGATTTGGTTGAGTTGACCAACAATCGCTCCCGCTTTGTCATTGACGGACAAGAATACGGAATCCAAATCGGTGGACTCTATAATATCTACAATGCCCTTGCTGCGGTTGCTATCGCCCGTTTTCTCGGGGCTGATTCACAACTGATCAAGCAAGGATTTGACAAGAGCCGTGCTGTCTTTGGACGCCAGGAAACATTCCATATCGGCGACAAGGAATGTACTCTCGTCTTGATTAAAAACCCAGTCGGTGCAACCCAAGCTATCGAGATGATTAAACTAGCACCTTATCCATTTAGTCTATCTGTCCTCCTCAATGCTAACTATGCAGACGGAATTGACACTAGCTGGATCTGGGATGCGGACTTTGAACAAATCACTGATATGGATATCCCTGAAATCAATGCTGGCGGTGTTCGTCATTCTGAAATCGCTCGTCGTCTACGGGTGACAGGCTATCCAGCTGATAAAATCACTGAGACAAGCAATCTGGAGCAGGTTCTCAAAACCATTGAGAACCAAGACTGCAAGCATGCTTATATCCTAGCAACCTATACTGCTATGCTTGAATTCCGCGAACTGCTGGCTAGTCGTCAGATTGTTAGAAAGGAGATGAACTAATGGTTTATACTTCACTTTCCTCAAAAGCTTGCAACTACCCTTATCAGCTCAACATCGCCCACCTCTATGGAAATCTCATGAATACCTATGGGGACAATGGAAACATCCTCATGCTCAAGTATGTAGCTGAAAAGCTGGGGGCTCATGTGACGGTTGACATCGTTTCTCTCCATGATGACTTTGACGAAAATCACTACGATATCGCCTTTTTCGGTGGAGGCCAAGACTTTGAACAAAGTATTATCGCTGGAGACCTTCCTGCTAAAAAAGAAAGCATTGACAACTACATCCAAAAGGACGGTGTGGTTCTTGCAATCTGCGGCGGCTTCCAGTTGTTGGGGCAATACTATATTGAGGCTTCTGGAAGACGCATCGAAGGGCTTGGTGTCATGGGACATTATACCCTCAACCAAACCAATAACCGCTTCATCGGTGATATTAAGATTCACAATGAAGAATTCGATGAAACCTACTATGGATTTGAAAATCACCAAGGCCGTACCTTCCTCTCAGATGACCAAAAACCACTGGGACAGGTTGTCTATGGAAATGGAAACAACGAGGAAAAGGTCGGCGAAGGGGTTCATTATAAGAATGTCTTTGGTTCCTACTTCCACGGACCTATCCTCTCTCGCAATGCCAATCTAGCTTATCGCCTAGTCACTACTGCCCTCCGGAAAAAATACGGTCAGGACATCCAACTCCCTGCCTATGAAGATATTCTCAGCCAAGAAATCGCTGAAGAATACAGCGACGTAAAAAGCAAGGCAGACTTTTCTTAAACTAAAGAAAACTATATCAAAGAACTCCGCTATCATATCGGAGTTCTTTTTGCCTGCTCTTTTACCCTTCTCTCTTGCATTTTCTCTCATTTTTTGCCAAAATAGAGGGATAGAAAGAAGGTAGCATATGTCTAAATTACAACAAATCGTAACATATCTTGAATCAGAAAAACTAGACGTCGCTGTCGTATCTGATCCCGTCACTATTAATTACCTCACTGGCTTTTACAGTGATCCCCATGAACGCCAAATGTTCCTTTTTGTCTTAGCGGACCGGGAACCTCTCCTTTTTGTCCCAGCCCTTGAAGTGGAGCGTGCAAGCAGCACTGTAGCTTTCCCAGTTGTGGGCTATGTGGATTCTGAAAATCCATGGCAAAAAATCAAAAACGCTTTGCCTCAGCACGACTTCAAACGTGTCGCTGTTGAGTTTGATAATCTCATCCTGACCAAATACCATGGTTTGAAAACTGTCTTTGAAACTGCTGAGTTTGAAAATCTCACTCCTCGCATCCAACGCATGCGCCTCATCAAATCTGCTGATGAAGTCCAAAAAATGATGGTTGCAGGTCTCTATGCCGATAAGGCGGTTAAGGTTGGTTTTGACAACATTTCTCTTGATAAGACTGAGACAGACATCATTGCACAAATCGACTTTGCTATGAAACGTGAAGGCTATGAAATGAGCTTTGATACTATGGTCTTGACTGGCGATAACGCCGCAAATCCGCACGGAATTCCTGGTGCAAACAAGGTCGAAAAAGACGCCCTTCTCCTCTTTGACCTCGGTGTCATGGTTAATGGCTATGCCTCAGATATGACACGTACGGTCGCTGTCGGTAAGCCTGACCAATTCAAAAAAGATATCTACAACTTGACCCTTGAAGCCCAACAAGCTGCTCTTGACTTCATCAAGCCAGGTGTGACTGCACATGAAGTGGACCGCGCTGCCCGTGAAGTCATCGAAAAAGCTGGTTACGGTGAGTACTTCAACCACCGTCTCGGTCACGGTATCGGTATGGATGTCCACGAATTCCCATCTATCATGGAAGGAAATGACATGGTCATCGAAGAAGGCATGTGCTTCTCTGTTGAACCTGGTATCTATATCCCTGGTAAAGTCGGTGTTCGTATCGAAGACTGCGGTGTTGTCACTAAGGATGGATTTGACCTCTTTACAAGCACCAGCAAAGATTTGCTTTATTTTGATTAATATTTTTCGAAAATCTTCCCACAATAAAACGCATAATATCAAGGTTTTTCAACACCTGATATTATGCGTTTTTCTGATTTTTAGAACTTTTCTCCAGCCGCTTTACTTAATTTTCTTAATACTTTGACTAAGCACAAACCCTACAACCATTCCCACGATATTTTGCAGGAAGTTTGGTAGGATTTCTGGTAGGGCTGCAGCCCAGCCATTCATCAAAGTTGAACCCAAGGCGTAGCCTCCTACCATCGCAATAGTAGCTAAGATAAGGCCTAGCCACTGAGATTTCCCTTTAAATCCTGCGAAAAATCCCTGCAAGCCATGGTTTACCAAGCTAAAGAACATCCACTGTGGATAGCCTGATAAGAGGTCAATCAAGAAACCTGCTAGTCCTCCAACGACAGCCCCTTCACGACTACCAAAGTAGAAGGCTGCAAAGAAGACACCCGCATCTAAGAGAGTTAGAATGCCTGTTGGTGTTGGGATTTTTAAGAAATAACCTAGAACCACAGAAAGGGCTGTCAAAAGAGATACAAGGGCGATTTTAGTTGTTTTGGTTTGCTTCATATTGTCTTACTCCATATTGATCTGCTTGTGCAATAGCACGGTAAACGAAAGCCTTAGAGCTCTCTACTGCTGGTAAAAGTTCATCACCTTTAACCAAGTGACTGGCAATGCTTGAGGCAAAGGTACAACCTGCACCAGCATTTTGACCTTGGATAACGGGATTTTCTAGGACAGTGAAGGTTTGCCCATCATAAAAGACATCCACAGCCTTGTCCTGACTAAGGCGATTACCTCCCTTGATAATAACTGCTGGCGCTCCTAATTCATGCAATTTCTGCGCTGCAGCCTTCATATCTTCCAAGGTTTTAATCTCCTGACCAGCTAATAATTCTGCTTCAGGGAGATTTGGCGTAATCACGCTAACATGAGGGAAAAAGCGGATCAATTCTTGACAGAGTTCACTCACAGCCACGTCGTGCGTTTCCTTACAGACCAAGACAGGATCTAGAACTACAGGCACCCCTGGGTGTTGCTTGATAAAGTCCAGTGTCTTCTCAGCTACACTGACAGTAGGGAGAAGACCAATCTTGATCCCCGCAAAGTCCACGTCACGCAAACTATCCAACTCATGTTGAAAAATAGTATCGTCCGTAGGAAAGACTTCAAAACCCTTTTCTGTCACAGCCGTCAAACAAGTCACTGCTACAAAGCCGTGCAAGCCATTCAAGGTATAGGTGGCCAAATCAGCTGACAGACCACCACCACTAAAAATATCATTTCCAGAAAGGGCTAAAATACGATTATTCTTCATAACGAATCTCCTTTAAATACAAGCCATTTGGTGCTGCCGTTGGACCTGCAAGTTGCCTGTCCTTCTTCTCCAAGATGAGGTCAATCTGCTCAACTGGCATTCGATTATTTCCGATTTTGAGCAGTGTCCCCACCATATTGCGAATCTGCTTATACAAGAAACCATTTCCTGAAAAGGTAAAGGTCAAAAATTGGCCTGTCTCATCAACACTAAGGCTGGCTTCTGTAATGGTTCGAACCTTGTTCTCTACACTAGTCCCAGAGGCGGTAAAACCGGTGAAATCATGGGTTCCCTCTAGCTTTTTGATGGCCGCCTGCATCCGTTCCACATCGAGTGGATAAGGAAAGTGAGTGGCATAGTGACGACGCATAGGATTTTTGGGACGCCCCCTATCCACGATAAACTCATAGGTCTTGCTATGCTTAGCATAACGGCAATGAAAATCATCCGCCACAATCTCAATCGAAATCACATCGATATCTTCAGGAGACTGGGTATCCAGAGCAAAACGGAGTTTTTCCTCATCCATCTGATAGGGCAGATCAAAATGAATGACCTGCCCCAGGGCATGAACCCCACTATCAGTCCTACCAGCACCATGAATAGTGACGGCTTGCCCCTTATTGAGTCTCGTTAACGTTTTTTCGATTTCCTCCTGAACGCTCCGCGTATGAGGCTGGCGCTGAAAGCCAGCAAAAGCGTAACCATCATAGGAAATGATTGCTTTATATCTTGTCATGTGTCTATTTTATCAAGAAATATCTGAGCAAACAAGTTCAAAGAAAGAGAATTGTCTGGGGACAAAAATGAAAAAGAAAAACTTAGGAAATCAATCCTAAGCTTTCTTTTGAAGTGCGTACATAACAAAAATAGAAGTGACAATCAACCAGCATCCTAGAATGGTGAAAACCAGCATCCCGTTTTGAGTGACCATGCCGACAGCTCCCAGGACGAAAGGTGTCGTAAAAGCTCCAAAGCTACATCCTAGCACTGCGAAGGACGTTGCCTGATTAAGGAGTTTAGCTGGAATTCTTTCAGAAAGAAGCTGAAAGACAGTGGTCAAGGCCACACTATAAGAAAAACCTGCCACAACACTTCCAACTACCATCACACCCAATGACGGAGACAAGGCAATCACAATCTGCCCCAATCCAAAGGTGATACCTGACCAAAGGAGCAATCTTTCTTTAAAGAGAGAAATCAAGAAAGAAAAACTCACGCCAGCCACAATCCCAATCAACTGCATGATACTTAAAACCAAACTCGATAACTGGGCATCCCCTAGACCTCTTTCTACCATCAAACTAGGGATACGAATGGTGATAGCTGTGTTGGTGCAGACAACAACTGCTGCTTCGACAGCCAATAGAAAAATCAAGCCTTTCATCTGTCCTGTCAAACGAGTCGTTTCGGCCTCTTTTTTCTTTGTTTCTTTCTTTTCTTTCCCATAAGGGACAAATAGCAAATAAAGAACCAATACTAAAAATCCCGCACTGTAGGCCAAGAAGGTCACTGTCCATCCCAAGGGTAAGAGCTGACCAACCACCAGAGTCAAAATCGACGCCCCGACAACTTCTGCCGATCCTCGAAGACCCAACATCTGGATTCGTGTCTTTCCATGATAGCGTTCACTGATGATAGAAATGGCCTTGGCATTGATCATCCCCACACCCAAGCCAAATAAAATCCGCATCGCAAAGACAAAGTTATAATCCTGATACCAGAAGGGGGCTGTTCCACCGATAGAAAGGATGAGAAGTCCTAGACTAATCTGAAGTCGCTCAGGAAACAACCGCTCCAAAAAACCATTTAAAACCAGCATAATCATAATTCCAAAAGAAGGAAGGCTGACCAAGAGCTCGATTTGTTCTTTGGGGTAGCCTTGATAGTAGTCAAACATAGCTGGCAGAGCACTTGAGATGGAAAAGGAGGTAATCAAAACGAGGGAGAGGGCCAAAATACTAGCCCGTTCTAAATATTGTTTCATGGATTTTCTTTCTGTATATTTCTCACTGTTGATCCTTTTAAAAGGAAGATGGCAAGAAAAGAAGGAGCCCGATTGAACTAGAGACTCCGTCCTAACTTTCCTAATAGGAAGACTATTTTCGCTTGATTTGCTTGATCAGATAGAAGATAAAGCCTGCAACCATATACGCCGCAAAAATGATCAAACACCATTTGATAACCACGTCCCAACCCTTGTTCACATTTAAAAAGAAATAAGGGAAGGGATTGTCCTTGGAATTCGGAATATTGAGTTTTAAGACCAAGCCATTGAACAAGGCAAAAATCATATAAACCAAGGGCAAGATAGTCCACAAGACTGGATCCCAGATCTTGTATTGACCCTGTTTATCAAAGAAGAGGGTGTCTGCTAAAAACCAGAGTGGAACGATATAGTGACAAAGGAAATTTTCCACACGGTAAAAATCTGTCGCAATCGGAGCAAGCATAAAATGGTAAATCACACAGGTAATCATGATACTCATGGTAACGCCACCCTTGAGACGAAGCAAGGTCGGACTTTGCCAATTTTCACCTGAGCGACTCATAACACGAAGCAGATAACCCGTGAAAATCGTTACCAAAAGATTGGACAATACTGTGTAGTAAAGGAGCATTCCAAAGCCACCGTGCTTGGTAATCTCTAAATAAACTCCTGTAAATGCCGCTAAGAACAAGAGCACACGACTATAAAAGATAAATTTATAATTCAGTTTCATGGCTAGATTTTCTTAACAAACTCTGACTTGAGTTTCATAGCTCCAAAACCATCAATCTTACAGTCGATATTGTGGTCACCTTCTACGATACGGATATTTTTAACGCGAGTCCCTTGTTTCAAATCCTTTGGCGCACCTTTTACTTTCAAGTCCTTGATAAGGGTTACAGTATCGCCGTCAGCCAATTTATTTCCATTGGCATCGATAGCAACAACACCTTCTTCTACTTCTGCAACTTCTGCAGGGTTCCACTCATAGGCACACTCTGGGCAGACCAAGAGACTTCCGTCTTCGTAGACATATTCTGAATTACATTTTGGGCAATTTGGTAAATTGTTCATAGGTTCTCCTTATAACATTTCACTATTCTTTGAAAATCAAAATTTCTCGAACAGCAACTATTATACCGTAAAATCCTACTTTTGACAATGTGTCCTAAGTCCAGCAGACAAAAAATCATGCAACTTTTTACAGTTACATGACTTTTAAAAGATGATTGATCATAGGCACTTATCAAGCACCTCATGATAAAAGGGGTAGCAACTATATCTTACAAACCAGGAGCTTGTCCAAGTTCTGCTGCAATCATCCAAACTGTTTTTTCAAGTTCAGCCTTAGCACCAACAAAGATATCGTTTGTAACATCATCACCTTCTTCATCAGTCACATCCAAAGCATTTTGGAAAAGAGCGATGAGGTAGCGATAAATCGCTAGAACACGTTCCAAGCTTTCTTCAACGTTACGGAATTCTCCTTCTTCTTCTTCGATTTCACTGTGTTGAAGGAATTCTGTCAAAGTTGAATAAGGTTTTCCACCAAGGGTGATCAAACGTTCACTGATTTCGTCAAGATAGCCATCAAGGCTATCCATGTATTCATCCATTTTTGGATGCCATACGAGGAAACCACGACCACGCATATACCAGTG
This sequence comes from Streptococcus oralis, assembly GCF_021497885.1. Classification (NCBI taxonomy): domain Bacteria; kingdom Bacillati; phylum Bacillota; class Bacilli; order Lactobacillales; family Streptococcaceae; genus Streptococcus; species Streptococcus oralis. The sequence goes on along the minus strand of NZ_CP046523.1, from coordinate 477,327 downwards.
AACTTGGTGAAGGGCAATGTGAGCCACATACAAGTCCGCTACTGCTTGGTTCAATACTTCCTTTGTTTTTGCCAATGCTACTGGCGCTGTTTTAGATAATGTTGTAACGTCTTTTACTGCTTCTTTTTTCAATTCAACCATATTTCTTACCTCTTTTCATTTTTTTATAACCACTTCACAGTAGCTATAATACAAGTATACTACTACCAGAAAATGATATCAAGGAAAATGTACTATCTGAGAAAAGTTGTAATAGACTGATAATTTAAGAATAGTCTGGGCAGTTTTAATTAGCCGACTTGCTCGGATTTACTTGAAAATTGGCTTTGATACAGGTCATAATAAAAACCTTTTGCTTGGAGCAAGCTTTCATGATTTCCCTGCTCAATAATCTGTCCATCCTTAAGAACGAGAATCTTGTCTGCTTCTTGAATGGTAGAGAGACGGTGAGCGATAACAAAGCTGGTTCTTCCCTTCATCAAGCGTTTCATGGCTTTTTGAATCAAGAGTTCCAAACGGGTGTCAACAGAGGAAGTTGCTTCATCCAGAATGAGAATTTTAGGATTGGCTAGGAGGGCACGCGCGATGGTCAAAAGTTGTTTTTGCCCGAGGGAAATATTGCTTGACTCTTGGTTCATCTCCATGTTGTAACCGCCAGGAAGAGTTCGGATAAAGTGGTCTACATTTGCTGCTTTGGCAGCTTCTATTATTTCCTCGTCACTGGCGTCAAGATTTCCAAAACGTAGGTTTTCTTTGATCGTACCTTCATATAGCCAAGCATCCTGCAAGACCATCCCAAACTGACGGCGATAGTCTTGACGTGACAACTGGCGAATATCCTGCCCGTCAACCAAGATTGCGCCTGCTGTGACATCGTAAAAGCGCATAAGCAGATTGATCAAGGTCGTCTTACCAGCTCCAGTAGGACCAACAATCGCCACCATCTCTCCCGGTTGAACTTCTAGATTAAAGTCTCGAATCAATGGTTTGTTTTCAACATACTGGAAGTCAACATGTTGGAAGGTCACCTGACCTGTTAAGGGTTCAAGGATTTCGAGTTCTTCTCCCTTGACTTCCTCTGTCTCATCCAAGATCTCGAAGATGCGGTCTAGCGAAGACTTAGCACTTTGCATTTGACCCGCAAGTTGTGTGATGTTTTGGATAGGCTGGCTGACCTGCCAAACGTACTGAACAAAGGCCTGCATATTCCCCACTGTCAAGCGACCCGCAATCACTTGCAAACCACCAAGAACTGCAACGATCAGATAGGTCAAGTCCGATACAGCATGAAGGGCTGGCATCATGAGCCCAGAGATAAAGCTGGCTTTAAAGCCAACACGTTGGAGGTCGTCTGTAATCTTAGAAAATTCTTTATGAGAGGATTCCTCACGACCGTAGAGTTTCAAGACATTAAAACCTGTAAGATTTTCCTGCACATAGCCATTCATCCGTCCTAAAATAGCCGCCTGCTCTTTAAAATAAGGCTGAGAACGTTTCAGGATGCTTCTGGCACCAAAATAGGTCACTGGAATGGATAGAATCACCACTATAGCCAGTTGAAAGTTCAAGTATAAAACCATTCCCATGACGAGAACAATCGTTAGAACAGCATTGACAATTTGTAGGAAAGACTGTTGAAGAGCGTTGGACACTGTCTCAACGTCACTGGTAAATCGTCCCAATAAATCACCAAACTGGTGTTTGTCAAAGAAAGATACTGGGATACGATTGATTTTCTCGGTCATTTCATTTCGCAGATCCTGAGTCATGGACTGGACCGCATTGGTCATGAAATAGTTGGAATAATAAGAACCAAGTTCATACAAGAGACCTCTAAAGAGGTAAATGATTAAAACAGTTCCGATGTAGCCAGTATTGATACCAGCACCTGAAAGGCCCTTAGCCATGTCTAAGAGGTTTTTTGTCAACTCCGTAATGGCCAGCCCCAAGACAAAAGGCTCCAAGACACTCATGACCACACTCAAAACTTTTAGAAAGACTGCAAAGAAGACAGAAAAACGGTAAGCTTTTAAATAACTCCACAAACGAGCTAAACTAGATTGTGTTTTCATATTTCCTCCTATTCTTCTGTTAGAGATGCATTTTTCAACTGCGACTCAGCAATTTCACGATAGATGTCATTGGTTTCCATCAATTCCTCATGGCGACCGCGACCCACGATTTCCCCCTTATCAAGAACGATGATCTGATCCGCATCCATGATGGTTCCGACACGTTGAGCGACAATTAAAACCGTTGCATTCTGTGTTACTTCCTTGAGACGACGACGTAAAACGGCATCCGTACGATAGTCCAGGGCTGAAAAGGAATCGTCAAAAATATAGATATCAGGATTCTTTATAACCGCTCTGGCAATTGATAGGCGTTGTTTCTGTCCTCCAGAAAGATTGCTTCCGCCTTCAGCTAGATGGGTCGCAAAGCCTTCGTCTCGGCTATCGATAAACTCTTTGGCTTGCGCCACGTCTGCTGCCTGATTTAAGTCTGCAGAACTAGCGTCTTCTTTCCCATAGCGAATATTCTCAGCGATGGTTCCAGTAAAGAGTAAGGCCTTCTGTGGAATAAAACCAATCTTTTTACGGAGAGACTTAAGTCGATAATCCCTCACATCGACACCATCTACTTTGATTTTCCCAAGGGTAACATCGTAAAAACGAGGAATCAATTGCACAAGAGAAGACTTACCAGATCCGGTCGATCCGATAAAAGCAATGGTTTCACCTGGTTTGGCGCAGAACGAAATGTTGTGCAAAACAGGATTCTCCGTCTCACCAGGATAGGCAAAGGTGACATTTTCAAATTTCAAATAGCCATGGGTTGCTGTCTCTCTAACACCTCCTTCATTTGGATCAATAGAGATTGGCATCTCCATGACTTCTTTCAAGCGCTCACTCGAAACGGCTGTACGAGGGTACATGGTGAAGAGGCTAGATAAAAAAAGGAAGGACAAGAGAGCGTGAAAACTATATTCGATAAAGGCTACCAGATCCCCAATTTGAAGAGAACCTTGTTTGATAGGATCCAGAGCAAACCAGACAATAGCCACTATCATGGCAATGATAATCTGAACAAACAAGGGTTCCGTTAAACCAGTTAGTTTAAACAGACGATTGGAATTAGCTGCATAGACCGCATTTTGCCCTGCAAAGCGTTCCTCTTGGAATTCCTCACGAGCAAAGGCACGAATGACACGGAGTCCCATCAGATTTTCTCTAGCGTATTGATTGATCTTGTCTAAGGTAGCCTGCTGTTTCTCGGATAAAGGGCGAGTTTTAATAGCAACATAAATGACCACCACAGCCAAGAAAGGTACTGCAAAAGCTACTATCCAAGCTAATGACGGGCTGGTCAAAAAGATCATTAAAATACTAGACAACATCATCATGGGAGTGATGACACCCAGTTTTAAGGTCTGTTCTGCAAACTGCATGAGAACAAAGGCATCACTGGTGATACGAGTAACCAGTGATGATACTCCTATCTTTTCATATTCATGATGAGAATACTCTTGTAATTTGGCATAGAGATCATCCCTCATATCCTTGACCATATTGGTCGTCAGCTTGCTAGCTGCGTAGGCCAAGACTATACGCCCCAAGGTTCCACATAGGATAATCACCAGCATGATAGCAGCCCAAACATACAACTGATCTTCATTCCCTTTATTCACACCTTCATCAATCATCCGAGCCAGAACAGTTGGCAGTCCAAGATTGACGATAACAAAGAAAACCGCTCCAAAGAAATCCAAGAATAACCACTTGGGATATTTTTTCAAATAAGACCAAATATAGAGCATAACTCCTCCTTTCATAACTTTTTGATACAGAAAAGAGCGCGCATCCGCACGCCTTTCTTTCCCTAAGGAACTTTCCTAATCTAGAAAACTCCCTCTTTCACAAGAATGCCCCAAATAAAAACAAGACAGGCAGTCAAAGTCACCTAGTACTTTCGACTGTCTGTCTGGAATAACCTAGATTATTTTACAAAATCAAGCAATGCCAAGAAGCTTTCAGCTTCAAGTGATGCTCCACCAACAAGGGCACCATCCACATCTGGGCAAGCCATGTATGAAGCAACGTTTTCAGGTTTAACTGAACCACCGTATTGAACACGAACTTTGTCAGCAACTTCTTGACCAAAGTCAGCCGCTACAACGTCACGAACCACTTTACACATTTTTTGTGCGTCGTCTTGTGAAGCTGATTTACCAGTACCGATAGCCCAGATTGGCTCATAAGCGATAACTGATGCAGCAACTTGTTCAGCAGTCAATCCTGCCAAAGCAGCAGATACTTGAGCACCTACGAATTCAGCTGCTTTACCAGCTTCGTAAGTTTCAAGTGACTCACCACAACAGATGATTGGAAGCATACCATTTGCAAAGATTGCTTTTGCTTTTTTGTTGATATCTTCGTCAGTTTCATGGAAGTAGTCACGACGTTCTGAGTGACCGATAACAACGTAGTCTGTACCGATTTCTTTCAAAACTTGTGGGCTTGTTTCACCAGTGAAAGCACCTGCATTTTCAAAGTAGCAGTTTTGAGCAGCAACTTTAAGGTTTGAACCTTTAGCAGCAGCAAGAACAGTTGTCAAGTCAAGAGCAGGAGCTGCGATACCTGCTTCAACAAGGTCTGATGAAGGAAGTTTTGATGCAACGGCTTCAACGAATGCTTTTGCTTCTTCTGGATTTTTGTTCATTTTCCAGTTACCAGCGATAAATGGTTTACGTGACATTTCACATACCTCTTTTTTCATTTTATTTTCTATTATTTTATCATATTTATAAAGAGCTTGCAAACCTTACTCTAATTTTCAAGATTTTTCAAGCGACTAATCTTGCCACAAATTCATGGCATCGAGAAAATCAGCTGAAGCTTGAACTTGTTTAGGATTGTTTGCTTCTCTCTCAGCTCGTTTAGCTTCCACTTGGGCCACAGACTGGATGCCTTCATGGCGCCAATTCCGAAGGATAGCCTGAATATATTTCCAGTTTGGTTTGCCATTTAGAACAGCCTCTCGGAGAGCTTCTTTGATCAAATCCGCCTTGATTCCGTCTTCTTTGACAGTCTTGGAAAGATCTTCGATTTCAAACGGCGTTAGCAAGCGTCCCAATTCCTGCTGAAAAGTCTCAACCAAATCCTTCAATTGATTTTGCGGATTTGGGGTAGTTGTAGCTGGAGTTTGGCTGTCCAGCAAGCTATCCAAGCGTTCAAAAGCCAAACTAGCATCAAAAATAAGCTCAATCTCCCCATTTAGTTCAATCGTTCGGTATTGTAGTAGCCCATTTTCAGTCAAATTTGAAATGGATTGGTTGACATCTGAAAGTTCTTTTCCAATAGTTTCTGCGATTTGGCTTGGCGACAGCTCATCCAAGGCAGATGTATTTTGTAGATAGAAAAATTGCCAGACGAGAAAATCATCACTGGAAGGAAAGAGTTCCTTAAAATGCAAGAGCAGGGCACTTGGCAAGACCAAGTTCCCTGATTTAAAAGCGTCAAAATATGTCATAATTCCTCTTATAAATATCCAAATGAAGCCGCATCGTCCTCTACCTTTTTCCAGTCAAAGGGAGTTTCCTGATAAACAGCATAATTAACCCAGTTACTGAAAAAGAGGGCAGCTGATGAAGACCAACAGAGACACGGTGTCTCATTCACATCATCATTTTTGAAGTAATTTTCTGGAATGTGAGGATTAAGTCCTGCCTCATAATCACGAAAATACTCTTTTGCTAGAGTATCACGGTCATATTCTAAATGACCAAAACTATAAATCTCCCGAAGATCCCGACTGGCTAAAATTGAAACGCCGACTTGTTCTCCCTCAGAGAGGATTTCCAGATTGGTTTTTCCTAGTATCTCTTCCTTATAGATTTCTGTATGACGAGAATGGGGAGCTACATAGCTATCATCAAAACCACGAAAGAGAAGATGGCCCTCTTTCAAGGTATCCTGCGGGTAAATGCCTGACAATTTCTGCTCCATCTGGTGTTTTTCAACTCCATAGCGAGCATAAAGACCTGCTTGAGCACCCCAGCAGATATGCAGGGTAGAAAAAACATGCGTCTTGGACCATTCGATGACCTGTTTAAACTCCTCCCAGTAGTCCACCTCCTCAAAAGGCAAGTGCTCCACTGGTGCTCCTGTGATAATCATTCCATCAAAAAAGTCATCCTTGACCTCTGGAAAGGTCTTATAGAAGGTTTCCATATGTTCGGCACGGGTTGTCTTGGAACGGTGTGTTTCCATATATAAGAAATCAATATCTAATTGCAAAGGGGTATTAGCCAAATGCCGTAAGAGTTGCGTTTCTGTTACCATTTTTTGAGGCATGAGATTTAAAATCAAAATCTTCAAGGGGCGAATATCCTGATGAGCAGCCCGTTGGTCGTCCATAACAAAGATATTTTCTGTCCTTAAAATCTCCACAGCTGGTAATTTTTTATCAATTCGAATCGGCATAATACCCTCCTAACAGTTCTTTATTTCGGGAATGATCTTGTCTGTTTGAAAGTAAAAACCTCCAAATACTTCTTCCCTTTATTATACTGTATGAAGATATAGTTTTCAATTATAGTTTTTCTCTAACTAGCTATAGTTAATTTATATAGCAAAGGAAGAGAAAACAGCCCCAAGGACTGTTTTTCATTAATAATGCATAAGTACCTTGTAATCGTAATCTCCGATTTTTTCACGGCCTTTAAGCTCATCCAACTCAATCAAGAAAGCACAACCGGCTACAACTCCACCAAGTCTTTCAATCATCTCAATCGTTGCCTTGACAGTTCCACCTGTTGCCAAAAGATCATCTACGATGAGAACACGATGGCCTGGCTTGATCGCATCAGCGTGCATGGTCAAGGTATCAATACCATACTCTTTTTCATAGTCAGCAGAAATCACTTCACGTGGCAATTTCCCTGGTTTACGAACAGGAGCAAATCCAATTCCCAACTCAAAGGCAACGGGACAGCCGACAATAAATCCACGAGCTTCTGGTCCCACGATCATGTCGATTTTCTTGTCCGTTGCATACTGAACGATTTCACGAACTGCATAGCTATAAGCATTTCCATCTGCCATCAAAGGGCTGATATCACGGAAGGTGATGCCTTCCTTGGGATAATTTTCAATCGTTGCGATATAATCTTTTAAATTCATCTTTTTCTTTCTTTCAAAGTTTTTACTCTCTATTATACCATATTTTCTGTGAAAGAAGAAATAGAAGATTTTTATTTGCTAATCCAAGATTTCGTCCTGCTGATTTAAGATTCAAGTTTTAATCCAACCACTGAATATAGGCTGTTTTATCTTCACTATTATAACCAGCTCCCTTATAAAAATTCCGAATACTTGCATTTTTAGAACCTGTCAGGAGCATCATCTTATAACAATTTTCCTCTTTAGCTATCTGTTTAGCATATTCAAGACAGGCACTTGCATACCCTTTCCCTCTATCTTCTTCTCGGGTCACCACATTTTCTATCAAAGCATAGGGCTCACACCTCTTGTCAAGTTGGGAATAATGATACAAATACAGGAGGAGACTATTCTTCCTTCCACCTCTTTCACGATAACATGATGGCGCTGGTCGGAAATCATCTCACTCCATACTTGCTGCAAATGAAGACTATCTTCTGGGATATCTTTCTCATGTAAGGACAGGTAGAGATTTAATAACTCAAATAAATCCTCCTGTACAGCTTCTCTCAACAATTTTATTTCCTCCAATCCTTTGTTGATAGATTTGAATAAAAAAACTCTGACCGAAGCCAGAGATTTTAGTTGATTAAAGTGAGTTCACGTCAACCTTGATACCAACACCTTGAGTAGTTGTGATTGTCAAGTTTGTTACGTAAGTTCCTTTAGCTGTAGCTGGTTTTGCTTTTTGGATTGTTTCGTTGAAAGCTTTAAAGTTTTCAACCAATTTTTCAGCTTCAAATGATACTTTACCGATGATTGCTTGAACGTTACCTGCACGGTCAGCACGGTAAGTGATTTTACCACCTTTAGACTCTTCAACTGCTTTAGCAACATCCATTGTTACAGTACCAGTTTTAGGGTTTGGCATCAAGTTACGTGGTCCAAGGACACGTCCTAGACGTCCAACAAGAGCCATCATGTCAGGTGTAGCGATAACTACGTCAAAGTCCAACCAACCGTCGTTGATTTTCGCAACAAGATCATCTTCACCAACGAAGTCTGCACCAGCAGCTTTTGCTTCTTCAGCTTTTGCACCACGTGCAAAAACAAGAACGCGTGAAGTTTTACCAGTACCGTTTGGCAATACCATTGCGCCACGGATTTGTTGGTCAGCTTTTTTTACGTCGATGTTCAAGTTGTAAGCAACTTCCACAGTTGCGTCAAATTTTGCAAAGTTAGTTTCTTTTGCAAGTGCTACAGCTTCTTCTACACTGTATGCTTTTGTGCTGTCGATTTTCTCAAGAGCAGCACGAAGTTGTTTGCTTTTTTTAGCCATTTTCTATTCTCCTTGTAAGTGGTTCAATCGATTTTCATCTCCCACGTCACTTCTCGAAATGATGAAGTCTTGCGGGTTATATTGGGGTGTTATTGATTAGTCAACAACAGTGAATCCCATAGAACGAGCAGTACCTTCGATCATACGCATTGCAGACTCAATGTTTGCTGCGTTCAAATCTGGCATCTTAGTTTCTGCAATTTCTTGTACTTGTGCACGAGTAACTGTAGCAACTTTAGTTTTGTTAGGTGTACCTGATCCTTTTTCAACACCTGCAGCTTTTTTCAAAAGAACAGCAGCTGGTGGTGTTTTTGTAACGAAAGTAAATGATTTGTCTTCGTATACTGAGATAACAACTGGAATGATCATACCAGCTTGGTCAGCTGTACGAGCGTTGAACTCTTTTGTGAATCCCATGATGTTGATACCAGCTTGACCAAGAGCAGGTCCAACCGGTGGAGCTGGTGTAGCTTTACCAGCAGGGATTTGCAATTTTACAAGTTTTTCGACTTTTTTAGCCATTTTTAAATCCTCCTTTGTGGTTTTGGCGGTAATGTAAGATTTTTACCTCCCACAAGTATGCTTTACACATACCTTTCCATTATACACTATTTATCTAAAAATGCAAGAGAAAAATTACTTTTTTAATCGACATAATCTCCACCTTCAAAGCCATAGTACTCTTCCAAACTGAGACCACTTGCAGCAATTTCTTTGGCTTCTTTTCCGACGTAGCGAAGATGCCATTCTTCCGCCATGTAGCCAGTCTCTTTTTCCTTGCCTTTGAGATAGCGAACAACAAAGCCATAGTCAGCTGCATGGTCCAAGAGCCACTGGGCCGCCTTCTCCTCTGTCACTAACTCTCCGTTAGTCCCAATCAAATCAAAAGCAAGACCCGTTTGGTGTTCACTATAACCTGGTCGAGCTGAGTAGCGATCTGCTGCTTCCTTACCGTCTTGATTCACATAGTCTTGATAAAGTTTGGTTTGAGTTTCATAACTTCTAAAACCACTGTAGTGATCACTGATTGGATAGCCAGCTGCTTGCATTGCTGCAATGAGCTTCAGCAACTCTGCTTTAGCTGTTGGATTTTCTCCTGGATTATAGTCTTTTGACAAAGGATAGTGCTTATTAGCTATGACGATTTCATCGTACTTCCCTTGAATACTATAGTAATCTCCCTTATTGACAACTTCTGCCTTCTTCTGACTAGAAGCTTGAGACTTGCTCCCTACAGTTCCTTCAGGTTGACTAGTTTGTTCCGTTTTTTGAGTGTTTTCTTCATTTTTAGGTTTTTCTTGAGAACATGCTGCTAGGGTTACTGCCAGCAAACCAGATAAAACGATGTATCTTTTTTTCATTTTTTTCTTCCTCTCTTAAACCACATACTTCTCTAGTTCATCGGATAAGGCTTTAATCATTTGTTCCAACTCATGGGATTTCACTTGGCATTCTTCTGCTGCCATTTCTTCCCAGGGCACCCACCAGACTGGACCACGGCCATTAAGCCCATGACCCTTCATATCACCTGACCGTCTTGGAAAGAGGTGCCAGTGAGCGTGGGCATCTCCATTTCCTAGCAGTTCGATGTTCATCTTTTCAGCTTTAAACGCTTTGGCAACAGCTTCTTGGACCAAACTCATTTCCTCTAGAAAACGAAGTTTTTCAGAAGTCTCCATATAGTGAAGTTCTGTGACATGCTCTTTTGCTAGAAATAAGGTATAACCCTTAAAGTATTGATGGTCTCCAATGACCACATAGCCTGTTTCTAGTTCTTTTACAAAGTAGGGATTTTCCCCTGCCTTGATCCATTCAATTCTTTGACAAATTAAGCACATATTAGTCCACCAAGGTGCTCTTGAGATAGGCGTCTACCATACGCTCTGTCGCCACTACTGAATCAATGTGTGTTCGTTCGTAAGAGTGACTGGATTCAATACCAGCTCCAAGGAGGGCATGTTTGACCTCTGCTCCTGCTGACATAGCTGCCGAAGCATCCGAACCGTAAAATGGATAAATGTCGAGCTTAAATGGAATATCTTTCTCCTTCGCCAAAGCTACCAAGTGTTGACGGAAGTCGTAGTGATAGGGACCTGAAGCGTCCTTGACACAGATAGACACTGTATACTCATCCGTCTGCTGGTCATCGCCCATAGCTCCCATATCTACAGCCAGATATTCCACTACCTGAGCAGGAATATTGGAGTTAGCACCATGGCCAACCTCTTCAAAGACTGAAAAAGCAAAATGAGTTGTTACTGGCAACTCAATTCCCTCTTCCTTATAAACACGAAGAAGATTGAGCAAAATCGCTGCACTGACTTTGTCGTCCAAGTGACGTGACTTGATAAAACCAGTCTCTGTCACGACAGTTCGCGGGTCAAAGCTGATAAAATCACCGACCTCAATACCCATGACGCGGGTTTCTTTTTCATTGGTCACTTTTGCATCCAAACGCACTTCCATATTGTCCTGCATACGTTCAGCAGTTCCTGCATCTTTGTAGACATGGCAAGAAGTCTGGTGGATGAGGATGGTTCCAGATACCTTTTTACCTGTGCTAGCCACATGAACCGTACAGTTTTCCCCCTCAATCATGTTCCAAGGAAAACCACCGATACGGTCCAATTTGAGACGGCCATCCGGTTTGACTGCACGAACAATAGCACCCAGCGTATCCACATGGGCTGTCACATAGCGTTGTTGTTCATCATTTTGACCTTTAATGGTCACATTGACACCACCCTTGGCTGTACGAACTGGCTGGTAGCCAAGTTTCTCTAAAGTATGGACTAGATAATCTGAGATCTCACGAGTAAAGCCTGTTGGAGATGCAATAGCGGTTAGTTCTTTGATATATTCTACAGTTTGATTCATTTCTTCACCTCTTTTGCTACCTATTATAGCACATTTCAGTAGAGAGGAAAAAAGAAAAATCACTCCTGTAGAGTTGACTTACAAAAGTGATTTCTATTTTTTATTCCATTTCAAAAACATCGCTTTCTTGCTTGTTTGGTAGAACCAATGAAAGCAAGATTCCGATAATAGCTGGCACTAGCCATGGAAGAGAGGCAGCTGCAAACGGAAGGGCATTAATCAGATTTTCTAGAAACTCAATCTTAAAGGAAGTTCCAAGGACACTTGCAAGAGCAATAGCTGTAACAAGCCCAATAGTTAACTGCATGCCTGGTTTTGATAGGGCTACAAACTTATTAACAATCACGATCATCACAATGGCGATGGTGATTGGGTACAAGATTACCAGTACTGGCACTGAGTACTTAATGATTGCATCAAGACCAAGATTTGCAATAGCAAACCCAATCAAGGTAAAGGCAGTTGCATAGACCTTGTAGCTGATTTGTGGGAAACGTCCGTTAAAGAACTCTGCTGTCGACACAATCAAGCCAACTGTCGTTGTGAAGCAGGTTACAGTTACCATAACAGCAAGGAAGAGTTGAGCTGTTGAACCAAAGATTTCCTGAGTTGCTTGTGACAAGATATAAACACCTGGTGTTCCACCCTTCATCACTTCTGCTGGTACCGGGAAATGATTTCCAAGGAATCCTAAACCAATGTAGAGGGCGCTGAAAGCAAGAGCTACAACGATACCAACAACCCAAATAGTTGAAATATACTCTTTCTTACTGGAGAATCCAAGTTGTTTCAAGGTTTGAACTGCAATCACACTAAAGGCAACTGAAGCAAGGGCATCCAAGGTATTATAACCTTCTAGGAATCCTGTACCAAAGGCAGAAGCTTGATAAGCAGCTGACGCAGTTTGAGGACTTGTTCCACCGTATTTGAAAGCTCCCAGTACAACCAAGATAACGATCAACAAGGCAAAAACTGGCGTTAAGATACGTCCGATTCGATCCAAAATCTTTGATGGATTGAGTGAAATCAGATAGGCTGCTGCAAAATACAGCACAGTAAAGATAATCAATCCTAGACCTTTATTTGCTTCAGACAAGAGGGGGCTAATCCCAACTTCGTAAGCTGTTGTAGCTGTACGCGGAATAGCAAAGAAGGGACCAATCGATAGATAGAGAACTGCAAGATAAAGAGTTGCAAACCAAGGTGAGATTTTCTTAGAAATCTCGTGAATGTATCCTTTAGGGTTTAGAGTTCCAATAATAAGTGTCAAGACGGCAATACCGACACCTGAAAAGACAAAACCTGCGATGGCAGGAAGAAACTGTTCTCCAGATAAAGCACCTAGAGAAGGTGGAAAAATCAAGTTTCCCGCACCAAAAAATATTCCAAACAGGAGCAAGCCTGTTAGGGCACCTTTTTTAGCCATAATAATCTCCTTCATATTTCTAAAATACTGACCTAGTATACCATGATTAAGACTCTGAAAAAAGTATCCAAAATTAATCATTGAATGTTTTCAATATTTTTAAAAATAAGAATTATCTAAAAACAAAATCCCTCACTCAGTTGGAACCGAGCAAGGGAAGATTAGGATCTATCTCCATATAGGTTTAAAGATTTTCAAAGGCCGTCATTCCACCTTGAACATTGATGACCTTGTATCCATGCTCCTCTAAAAATTGGCAAGCACGAGCTGAACGAATGCCCGACTTACAGATGACATAATGCAAGAGGTCCTTGTCCAACTGATCATAAGTATCCGCTAGTTGACTGAGAGGAAAATTCTGAGCACCTTCTAAATGAAGCGGCTCGAACTCTTCTACTTCTCTAACATCTAAGACTGAAAGGGACTCTTTCTGATAGAGCTGGTAAAATGCGTCGAAGGCTATTTCTTTCATCATTTCTTCTTTTTGATGCCATTAAGGCAAGATTAAAACCCCATAGGTAAATCCAATCGACTCTAAAAATCGGAACAAGTCTTGGGTTTTAATAAAAATAGTCTTTTCATTGGTATTGGGATGGAAAGTCATGATCTCTTCTGACAAAATATCTTTGTCAAAGTATACCTGAATATCTTTTTCTGCATTATTCAACAAACCAAAAGGTGACACCGTCCCTGCTGACAGGTTCATTTTCTCAGCCAAAGAATCTGCTGAAGCCATGCGAATCCGATTAGCTCCCACTTGAACTTTAAAGTCATCCATATCCAATCGTTTCTTGTCATCCATTATGAGTAGATAGTACTGGGTTTTCTTCCTATTGGTCAAAAACATGGACTTAGTCCGGACTCCTTCCATTCCTTCAATATAGCTATCTGCCTGCTCTGTCGTAAATACAGGTGGGTGCTCCACCACATCAAAGGTGATTCCCAACTCTTGCAAGGTATTAGCTACTTGTTGATAAGCGTCCATAGTTTTTCTCCTTTATTGATGAATAATCTTTTGTACCAATGCTTGCAACTCTGGCACCACTTCTACCTCAAACCAAGGATTTTTGGCCATCCAGATTTGATTTCGTGGTGACGGGTGAACTAAAGGAAAATACTCTGGCAAATAGTCTTTGTAGCATTTTACTCGCTCTGTTACCTTGCCACTAACCTTCTCATGAAGATAATAGGCCTGAGCATATTGTCCAATCAAAAGAGTTAATTCAATATTTGGACATTCCTTGAGGAGTTGTGGGTGCCATTTTTCGGCAAAGCCTTTACGGGGTGGAAGGTCGCCTGATTTCCCATGTCCTGGGAAATAAAAGTCCATAGGAATAACTGCAAACAACCCTGAATTGTAAAAGGTGTCTTCATCTACACCTAACCAATCTCGCAAGCGATCGCCGCTCTTATCCTTCCAGTAAATCCCAGCTTCTTGCGTTTTAAAGCCCGGAGCTTGTCCGACAATATTGATGCGAGCAGTCTTTGGCGCCGCAAAGAGAGGTTCGATTCCGCGTTCTGTATAACTGGTATTCTGTGGATCCGCCATAATGGCTTGTTTGATCTCTTCGATTTGAGACATCTGTTTTCCCTCCAAAAAGAAGTCCAAGCATAAAATCTCAGACTTCTATCGTTTTATTTGATCAATTCATAAATAGCTTCAGCATAGATTGCTGCTGCTCGGAAGAGATCGTCCAAGGCGATAAATTCGTTGGCTTGGTGCATGGTGTCGATTGAGTCCGGGAACATGGCACCGTAGGCAACTCCACGTTCCAGCAAGCGACCGAAGGTACCACCACCGATGACTTGTTCATGACCTTGAAGTCCAGTTTGTTTTTCATAGACATTCAACAAGGTTTGCACAAGTGGATCTTCCATTGGCACATAGTGAGGGGTGTGACCATGTTCAGAGAGGCTAACAGAAGCAACTGGTAAGTTTTCAAGAACTGATTTGATTTGCTCTGGGCTTGTTCCTTTTGGATAGCGGAAGTTGAGGGCAATCGTATTGTCAGCACTTGTTTCATCGAAGCGGAAAACACCTGCATTCATAGAAAGGGCACCCATTTTTTCATCCACATGAGCAACCTTGAGATTTTCACCCTCATGGTCATTCAAGAGAATCTTACCAGCGATGTCGAGGTAGTCTTTGGCTGGTCCAGCAAAGTTAAATTGGTTGAGGAAGAGTGCTAGGTAAGTAGCTCCATTGACACCTGAAGCAGGCATAGCACCATGAGCTGATTTACCAATGATGGTCACCTTGTATTTGCCAGCTTCTTCTTTGATCTCTCCTCTGAGTTTGTGTTCAGCAACAAAGGCATCTAGTTTCGCTTGCAAGTTATCCAAGTCACCTGAAACGACTGCTGTCGCTGATTCAGGTACCATGTTTTCACGCAAGCCACCTGTAAAACTGTGAAGACGAGCTGCGCCAGTATTTTCACCTGCAAAGTGGAGGTATTCAGTGATGTTTCCTTTTTCACCATTGATGATTGGAAACTCAGCGTCTGGAGAGAAACCGAAGTCTGGTTTTTCAAGTCCTACATGTTCAAAGTAGTAGTCCATGTCTGCCCAGCCTGATTCTTCGTCTGTTCCGACGATGAAACGAACTTTCTTAGAAGTTGGAAGGCCCAATTCTTTGATGATTTTCAAGCCATAGTAACAAGCTGTTGTAGGCCCCTTGTCATCTGAAGCTCCACGCGCATAAAGGCGACCGTCTTTGATAGTTGGTGTGTAAGGGTCCGTGTCCCAACCGCTACCAGCTGGCACCACGTCCATGTGGGCAAAGATTCCGAGAACTTCTTCTCCTTCACCAAACTCAAAATGTCCTGCGTAGTTATCGACATTCTTAGTTGGATAGCCATCGCGGTCTGCGATTTCAAGGAATTTTTCCAAGGCTTTTACTGGACCAGGTCCAAAGGGATGCTGCGCATCAGCCTTACTATCATCACGTTCTGAGTTGATTTCCAAAAGGCTAAACAAGTCAGCCAAGAGGTCTTCTTTGCGTTTTTCTACTTCTGCTGTAAAATCAATTGCTGTCATTTTTTCTTCTTTCTATCTTTTCTCGATAATTTCATCCACTGGCAAGCGGTAGCTTGGTTCCAATTTTTCGTCTGTGTAACCTACCGTAATCAAGAGTTCTGGACGGAAACGGTCTTCGATATCCAAAACTTCGTTGGCTTTTGATTTGTCAAATCCAAGAATAATGTTAGAACCAATTCCCTGATCTGTCAGAGCCAAAACCAAGTTCATGGCAACCAAACCTGCATTGAGGGCTAGGTAGTCGCTGACTTGTTGTTCACTATAACGCGCAAATTCAGCAGGCAAATTCTTCATAAAGTATTGAAGTTGCTCTTCAGAAAAGTTATTAGCACCACCAACTCTGGCAATCTTACGGGCACGTTTAGCCAAATCTGTGTCTGTAAACAAGGCAATGGTTACAGGTGCTGCTGATACCTGCTCAAAGTTCGAACCATAAGCCAATTTTGCCAATTCAGCATTTTTCTCACGAACCACCACAAATTTCCAAGGCTGGCTGTTGTGAGCGCTTGGGGCCAAGGTTGCGATTTCAATAGCTGTGCGAACATCTTTGGGATCCACCGGCTGATCAGTGAAATGCTTGGTCGCATGACGTTTTTTATTTAATTCAAGAAATTTCATAATCGATTTCCTTTTCTAATTCTACTGCTTCCATTCTACCATATTTTGAAAGAGCTTGCAGGGATTTTTCATAGAGTTAGTACTTCTTTCAAACTCTCTGCTATTAATTTGGAGCTCTTTAAGTAGGTATCGCTTTAGATTTGAAGCAATCAAAAAGCAGGTGATCGAACACCTACTTTCTTATATTATTGACCAGATGTGTATGGAGCAATTGCTTTATAAGCCGCTTCCAGCGCTTTCTTCATTGTGTCACGTCCAGTTTTCAACTGTTGAACAAATAGAGTACGAGTTTGTTCTGGCACTACTGTATCATCAGAACCAATACTTGAAAGGCTTTCGTTAAATGACTCTCTTACAGTCTCCATAGACTTAAGCGCTGGTTCAACTTGGGCGTTATATGCTTCTTTTCCACTCTCTGGAATTTTTTCCCCAATTTCAACTGCATGCTTTTTATAATTGTCGACTAATTTACCAAAGACTTTCTTCACATCTCCAACAGTTTTAGCATTGTCAATTTCTTCATCGGTGATCAAAACAACCTCATTATTTTCTGTCTTTGAACTAGACGTTGTTGATGAAGTCTCTGAAGAAGAAGTTTGTTCTACAGAGCTTGAAGTCTTAGTCGAAGAATCAGACGTTGTTTTCCCTGAACATGCTGCTAAAACAACAACAGATAAAAGAGCCATACTGGCTGTAATAATTTTCTTCATAATGTTCTCCTTTTTATTAAGAATTAAGTTCATTGTATAACAAAATAATTTCAATGTCAAACTTTAGCTAAGCCATCTTTTCTTCCTTATTGTCTGACTCTTTTCTAAGCGATTCGACTACAAACCTCACTTCAAATTAAGGGCGTCCATTTTATTTCTCACTTTGCAAGAAATCAAAATAGGTCTTTACATCCTCTACATACCCGTGCTTTTCGATTAAACTAGCTAAAAGTTCCAGATTGTGCCCCCGATAGTTGTCTTCTCGTCGTAGCTCTTCATACATTTCGATAAAGGGAAGACCCTTGGACTTGGCCAATTCTAGCTCCGCTTCATAATCATAAGCGACTTTACGAAAATGGATATTGACCAATTCCCCATCTTCCACTTCTATCACGGCATACTGGGCACGGTGATTTTTTAACGCCTCCCAATCAAAATAGGGCATGCCAATCGTACCTGGATTGATGATTTGTTGCCCTCGGCTTCCATAACGAAGCAACTGCTTATGAACATGACCATAGACTGCCACGTCCGTTTCATTATCTAGCAGTTGGTCAAATTTCTCCGTATCATTGTCAACCAGCAAGTCTCCTCCATAGTTCTTATCAGGCAAATTATGAGAAAGAGAAAAGCGCAATCCGTCAACTTCTTTCTTTTCCAGCAAAGGCAAGCTTCGTAGCCAAGCGATCTGATCGGGAGCCATTCGCTCCATTAAAAACTGGGTCATACGCAAGAGCTGGACTTCCTGTAGATCTTCCAAACCATATTGCCCATCTAAGGCCTCCAAGACACAATCATCCCAGTTTCCACGGACAGTCGCTGTGATAGGAAGGTCTTTTAGCAAGGCTAGCAAATCATTTTCCCCAGGACCAGGGAGAAAAATATCCCCTAGAAGCCAATATTCTGTCGCTTCCTGTCTTTTAGCATCTGACAGAACTGCCTTCAAGGCTGTGGTATTCCCGTGTATATCAGATAAAATCGCGATTCTGTGTTTCATATTATTACTTTCTATTGTTCATTTTCAAATGATTGTATTGATAATTCAAACTATTTATTTACAAACTTATTTATCCGCATCGGCGTTACTTATATTTTCTTTAATCATTGCTCTGACCTGCTCACGCTGTTCCTCATTAAGATTCAACTTCTGCAGTTGTTTTTCAATACTAAATTCTGAGGTATTGTATTTCTTATCATACATCTCTAATAATTTATTACGAAGAATAGGCTCGCTGATCAAATGAATTTCTTTTAATAGTTCTTCTTCATTTCCTTCCTGCTCCTCTTCTCCATTAAGTCTTTCAATCATAGAATTAATCTTTGCTAAGGCAAAATCACCATAAATGTTATCAATCAAATTTTCCTTCATGATTTCTTGTATATTTTTAGCGAAAGTATTTTGTAAAACTTTCCCTTCTGAATATCCCGTTTCTTGATTTTTTTCAATCATAATCACATTTCCTGGTTTAATATCAGATAACATATAGGGAGAGTGAGTTGTAAAGATGAGTTGGATCTTTCTACCCTTTCCCTCGTCTTCCAATATTTCAGAAAGATTATTAATCAGAATTTTAATTAATCTCCTAGACCATTCTAAGTGCATTCCCGATTCTAATTCATCAACTAGCAGTATAATATCCTCGGAACTTTCTTCATGCATATATAGATACGTATAAAGTTGTGAAAATATTTCAATTAGGTTCCCTTCCCCAGTTGACATATGATAATCAGGAGTCTCTTTTAACAAATAATAATTATTAAAGTTTTCATTTAAATCATAACAAAACTTATCTACTAATTTTTTCGATTTTGTATGCTGAAATAGTCTGTCATTAAGTTCTTCAAATAAAGATCTATTATTATTCGAGTATTTTAACAAAATTGAAGAAGATTTATTATCAATTAAAGAACCATTTTCTCGGATTTCTCTAAAAATATTAACTATATCAATTATTGATTCTACATAATCTTTTTTTACTTTTCTTGTTTCATCCTTTAATTTATTTTCTTCCTCCTTTACTTCATTTTGGTTTAATTCTTTTACTATATCTAAAAGTAAATTAAATCCAGAGTCCTCATAATCAGAAACATCTTCCTTTAAATATTTTTCGCATTCATCTAATAAAGATTCAGATAATAGTTTCTTTATAAATTCATCTTCTTCATAAAAAATATTATGTATGGACTTATATATTAAAAATCCTATGGCTTTTATCCCTCTCGGAATTGAGTTAGTATTATCTTTTAAACCATAAGTACTAATATCTAATGAACAAGATAAAACTGAACTAATAATGTTACGATCGCTTAACCACAAATATGAATGTATAAACATTGCTAATCCTTTTTGATTCAACGTTGTCCGAGATTCAATAACTCCTCCTTTGCCTTTACTTGGCAAATTAACGTATAATATATTTCGAGTCACATCATAACCTTCTGGATCACAATCAAAACTTCCATCTTGATTCCTGTAAAAAGTCTGGCCCCAATATTCTTGTAGTGTTGCAACAGATAAATTATTGGAAGAAACCTTAAATCTTACTTTGTCTTCTTGTTTTCCTATTTCAAAAAGGAAGAAATATTGATTATCAGAGTCTTGCTCGCGTTTAGCTGGTGAATAGCCACTAATTATGTTTAAAACTGTTGTTTTCCCAATCCCATTTATCCCTACAATTGGCGAAATATTATAAATAGAGTCTCCATAAAAATTTTCAATATAGTCTAGATTTTTATCAATTTTTAATTTATTTGTTTCAAAGTTAAAATCAACTTTATATTCGTCTGAAAAATTAAAAATCTGATTCTTAAAAAGCTCATCATACTGTTTAATCACCAAAGCAATTAATTTCATTCCTCTTCCCCTAGTAGTCCAATTTCTTTGCTAATATCTGTAACCATTTTTGAAAGTGGTCTTTTCCCATAATTTTCTTTGTCTGTATAATAACCAACTATCATTCTATCTATCTCATATTTTGAAAACTTTTTATCGGACGTAGCTAAAATTTCTTCTAACTTAATTTTATAGCTATTACTATAAACTTCCTGCTTCCACAATAATTCTTGGACAACATCTGTGTGTAGTTTATATAAACTTCTTGTATCAATCACATATTTGTCTTTCAATAATTTCTGTCTAACACTTAATTTATCCTTGCTTTCTAATTGTTTTAACTCCTCTTCCGATATGTCATCCTTGATTATAATATCAATACTTTCTGAATTATTAATAAAATCTGCAGACTTTATATTCAAAGAAAATTTCAACAATTCATCAATATCAGTTATACTTTCATCATAGGGAGAGATATAAAATTTACTCGTACTCTTTTTATTATTACAACCATAACAAGAAGGAATCAGATTGTAAAAACATAAAGCGAATAGAGGATATTCATTCTTAGGGAAAAAATGGTCTAACTGACTTGTATTAGCTTCCTCGGTTACATTTATAAAATTTCTATTACAATATGGACAAACTGTGACACCAGTTATGCGAACTAACTCTTTTTTGTCTATTTTATTATAATAGGATTCCAACTTTTCTTTGTATCGTTCAACAACATAATCCTTCAATACTATATGAGATTTTTTAGTATGAATTCCATCAAACTTGTAACTCTGCACTAAATCATTAAACGATTTTTTCGAGCTCATCATTTCGACCAAAGTATCCATTTTATCCGGAAATATATCTTCAAAGTCCTTTAAGAATTCAGATTTTAAATTCTTCTTAATCAAGTCGATAAATTCTCTTGTATTCTTTGTTCTATCAACAATAATCCGTATATTATCAGTCAAATTTTTCTTTTTTCGAATTTTATCTAGATTATCATCAGTCTCATATGATAATATTCTTTTCAGATTAATACTAGTACTTACTCCTCTAATATGCCCTATTTTTAACTGCTTAATTTCCTTATCACACTTTTCTATAAAATCGTTTTTTAAATGACTATAAATTTGATTAACCAAATCAGAAAATTTCTCCACATGTATTTTAAAAACCCATTCAACATCAGATGAGCTATCTATTTTTTCCTTTACTTTTAGTAAGGTAGAGTAGTCCGCCATCATAAGTTTTAGAAAGGCTCTATCTTGTTGTGTAAAATAGTCTTCCAATCCATTGTGAGATCCAAAATTCTTAAAAATTAACATATCTAATTCGTCTTTTTCTGGTAATTTCTCATAAATATCACGACAAAATTCATATACTTGTTTAGAATTGCTCTTTTTTATCGGAATCATTTTTCACCTCTAAAGCTTAGTTTAATCATAATTATACCACAAAAGACCGTTTTTACGGCCTTTTGTTTATATATTAACCACCTAAATCTGCCGAAGATTCTGCAATCACTGCTTCTAATGCAGTCACATTGCCATGAATATCTGATAAAATTGCGATTTTATTGTTCATGGTGATTTCCTTCCGTTTGGTAATCTACACTCTCTTCTGCTACTTGAGCCAATTCCACTTCTCCCTGAGGGTTCAACTTTCTCTGAACAGCTTCTGCGACTGCCCTTGGCACACCAACTTCGACAATTTCATCCACACTGGCTTCCTTGATTTTAGTTAGAGACTTGAAATGTTTCATAAGATTCTGCTTACGTTTAGGCCCCAATCCTTCAATCCCATCCAGTTGTGAAGAAAAGGAATTTTTTGAGCGCAGTTGGCGGTGGAAGGTGATAGCAAAGCGGTGCACCTCATCCTGGATGCGTTGGAGGAGGAAAAATTCCTGAGAATTGCGAGACAGCTCCACCACTTCCAGTGGATCTCCAAAGAGCAACTCATGGGTTTGGTGCTTATCATTTTTTTGCAGCCCAGCAATGGGAATATCCAACCCCAGCTCTTCTTGGATGACCTGCTTAGCGATATTGACCTGACCTTGTCCCCCATCAATGACAATCAAATCTGGTGGGGTCAAACCTTCTCGTTGTACTCGACCATAACGTCTGCGAATAACCTCACGCATACTAGCATAGTCATCTGGACCGACAACCGTTTTTATCTTGTACTTACGGTAATCCTTCTTACTCGGTTTGCCATTGACAAAGACCACCATAGCTGAAACAGGGCTAGTTCCCATGATATTAGAGTTATCGAAGGACTCGATGCGGACTGGAGTCGGTATTTGGAGCAAGCGTCCTAGATTTTCAATAGCCCCTTGGGTCTTTTCGACAGATTTTTCTAGCAGGTTAAATTTCTGCTCCAGACTAACACGGGCATTCTTTATAGCTAAATTGACCAGTTGTTTTTTCTCTCCACGTTGGGGCTTGAAAATCTTAGTATCCACCAAGGCCTCAACGGCTTCTTCATCGATATCCTGCGGAATCAATACTTCATTGGGAACCAGGTGGGATTTTTCTTGATAAAATTGTCCCACGTAGGTCAAGAAGTCCTCATCCGGATCATTGTAATAAGGGAAGAGGTTGACGTCGCGCTCGATGAGCTTGCCTTGACGGACAAAGAAAACCTGAACACACATCCAGCCCTTATCCACATAGTAGCCAAAGACATCCCGATTTTGCAAATCTTTCGCCATGACCCTTTGCTTGGTCCGAAGCGTTCCAATGGCCTGAATCAGGTCACGGTATTCCGCCGCACGTTCAAACTCCATACTTTGAGCTGCCTTTGCCATCTTCCCCTTGAGGTCATCGATGATTTTGTCATCCTGTCCTTTTAGGAAATCAGAAACCTCCTGAGCCATGGACTTGAAATAGGCCTCATTTTTCTGACAGATGGTGTGGGCCATACATTGACCGATGTGGTAATAAAAACAGACTTTAGAGGGCGGGTTGGTACACTTGCGAAAAGGGAAAATTCGATCCAAGAGTCGCTTGATTTCATTAGCTGCCCCCACATCTGGATAGGGGCCAAAATAAAGACCTCCGTCCTTTTTGACTTGACGGGTGATAATCAAACGAGGATAACGCTCATTGGTGATTTTGATGAAGGGATAAGACTTGTCATCCTTGAGCATGATATTGTACTTGGGCTTATTTTCCTTGATCAGGTTGATTTCTAGGAGAAGTGCCTCAATATTAGACTCAGTGACGATAAATTCAAAATCCACAATTTCAGACACCAGAGCCTCTGTCTTGGTATCATGACTGCCACGGAAATAGGACCGCACACGGTTGCGCAGATTTTTAGCCTTTCCTACATAGATAATGGTGCCGTTTTTGTCTTTGTGAATGTAGCAACCAGGGCTGGTTGGCAGGAGCTCTAGTTTTGATTTGATCAAGTTATTCATAGTTCCATTATAGCAAAAAGGCCATAACAGGACGAACAAAAAGCCCCACCAATCACTTGTTGGAGGAGCTTTGATTTCTTTTAAGATTGCACCGACTTCACCTAGTCGCTACTGGTATAGAGTTCTTGAACAGCTGTCACATCCTGCGGCTGAATTCCATAGTAGGAACCTGCCGGCTGCATAACAGAAGTCTCGTTGGTGTGATCCAATCCGATGGCATGCCCCAGCTCGTGCTCCGCCGTGTGCACGATCCGTTCATAAGAATAACCATAGTTTGGATTGGATAGATAATAGTGATTCAGGCGAACCGTTACAGATATAAATTGATTGGTTAACAAATTGGTTTGACTCTCAGCTTGACCTGCTACAGCAGTCGATCCATCATTCATCTCACTTGCCACAATATCTGCCTGGCTAGGATCCGCAACGACCTCAAAGGTAAAGGCTCCCGTTTGATTCCAGTTTTTTATGGCTTCTGCATAGGCAGCTTGGAAGGTCTCATCCATTTGAGGTTCAATATAGATGCGAGCTGAGGCCTGAACCCACTTGCCTTCTGCATGTTGGTGACTGTCTGTCTGAGACAAGACTTCCAGAGTTCCCGTCTCCTTCCACTGATTCCAACCACCTTGACCAATCTTACTCATTTTTTCAACCTGATTGACCGCAGAATGAAAATCACCTGTCAGATACCAAACCACTCCAAAGGCAATGAGCAGTAGAATGACCACAGTCCAAACCAGACGCCAGAAGAAACGCCAAATTCCCAACAGAAATCGGAACAATAATCGAATAATCCAGAACATGACGCTCCACCTTTCATAAAAATAAGAACCTATCTTGAAATCACATTCTACTTGTTCAAGATAGATTCTCTATTTTACTGAAGAAAGCTGAAAGAAATCTAAAACTAAGATAAGCGCTCTTCCAAAACAAAGTCAATTGGTAATGTAGCTAAAAAACGCTCCAATTGTTTTTCCCAGTAGTACCACTCGTGCTTACCTGGACTATGACTATAGGTCACCTCAAAACCAAGTTTTTTGAGGTTTTTCACTGCGAGATTATTTGCAGAGTAGAGATAGTCTTGCTCCCCACACCAAGCCCATAGTTTGGTATTTTTATCGGATTTTGCAGCTATGCTTTCAAGCGAATGAGGGCTAGCTGTCCAATCTTTGATCTCTCCAAAAACTCCTCTCCAGTAGGCAAGAGAGCCCAGATCCTGACTTTCAGGAGAAAATTCTTGAAAACTGAGCGCACCAGAAAAACTAGCCGCATGAGAAAAACGATCAGTTGCGAGAGCCAGCTTAAAGGAACCGTAGCCACCCATGGAGAGACCAGCAATGAAGGTCTTTTCTCGCTTGCTGGTCATATTGGGGAAGAAACGTTTCATAACCTGAGGCAACTCTTCTGCTAGAGCAGTAAAGTAGTTAAAACCGTACTGGGTATCTGTGTACCAGCCATTGCTAGTATTGGGCATGATGACAATGAGATTAGTCCCGCGCAACAAACGCTCGACATTGGTTCTCTTGAGCCAGCTATTTTGATTTCCCGACATTCCGTGCAAAAGATAAAGAACAGGAATATCTGTGCAACCTGGTTCAGTCACCCGACTAGCATCTGGATAGAGTACGGTAACGCCCCACTCCATATCCAAAACTTCTGAGTAATACTCAATATTCATAACTGCCATGGTTTTCTCCTTTATACTATTCTATAAGAAAAAGCCGAAATTCGACTTTTTCTGTAGGTATTCTGCTTATTATTTTGCTTCCATCACGACTGGCAAGATTGCTGGACGACGCTTAGTTTGATCAAAGAGATATTTGGTCAAATTATCACGAACCTTGCCTTTGAGATCTGCCCAATCAAAGTCGTCACCTTGAAGATACTCTTCTACCGTTTGGTTAATCAATTCTGAGCTTTCACGGAGAATGTCACGACTCTTCTTGAGATAAACAAATCCACGCGTGTGAACACGGGCCTTGGCCACAATTTTCTTCTCACGACGGTTGACAGTAATCGCCACGATAAAGATTCCATCTTCTGACAAGACCTTACGGTCACGAAGGACGACATTTCCAACATCTCCGATGGCATTTCCATCAATCAAGACATCACCTGCAGAAACTGCTCCAGCTGGGACAAAGTCTCCATGTTCATAAGACATGGTCGTTCCCTTTTTAGGGATGAAAATGCGCTCTGGCAACATCCCAACTGCCATAGCAGCCTTGGCATGCGCATCCAACTCACGGTATTCCCCTTGAATAGGGAAGAGGTAGTTTGGTTGCAAAAGATTGATCATCAACTGCAAATCACGCGCATTTCCGTGTCCGGATACTCGCAAGCTTTGGGTAATGAGTTTCACTACACCACCAGCTTGGTAGATCATGTTTTCAACACGCGCCATGACGGCTTCTTTGGCGATAGATGGAGTCGTTACGATATAGACCAAGTCCCCATCTTTGATTTCCACATAACGGTGGCGTCCGATAGACATCTTACGAAGTCCATTAATAGGCTCACCCATACGGCCCGTCTCAAGGATAATCAACTCATGGTCTTCAAAACGAGACATTTCTTTGGGTTTGATCAAAAGACTTTCGTTGGCTAGAGATAATTTTTTGAGTCGAATCGCAGTGCGGACGATATTTTCAATATCAAATCCAGTCAAAACAACTCGGCGACCTGTATCCGCAGCAGCATCAAAAACCTGCTGGATACGAGAGAGGTTGCTGGCAACTGCCGCAACGATGATACGACCTTCCCAGTCCGCAATGGTCTGGGTAATTTCCTCTCCAACTTCACTCTCGCTCGCCACTTGGATATTGCTATCCGCATTCGCAGAATCACTGAGGAGCGCCAAGACACCCTCACGACCGATTTCTGCCAAACGGGCAAAATCCGTCGCATAGGATTTACTAGCCGTCTGGTCAAATTTGAAGTCACCTGTATAAACAATGCTACCTTTCGGAGTTTTCAAGACGACTCCCAAACTTTCTGGGATGGAGTGAGTTGTACGGAAGAAGGAAACTACAGTTCCTCCAAAATCAATTTCTGTATCCTCATCAATCACATGGAAGTCATTGAATTTCTTAACCGTATCATTTCCTTTGACAAAGAGTTTTGCCAACTCGATAGTCAACTCAGAGCCAAACACAGGCACCTTCGCTTCTGCCAAAAGGTAAGGCAGAGCTCCAATGGCATCCGCATGCCCGTGGGTCAAGAAGACCCCAGCGATACGATCGCTATTTTCAAAAAGGTAGTCCATATTTGGAATGACGACATCAACACCTAGTTGTTCATTTTCAGGATATTTAAGCCCAGCATCCAAAACAAAAATAGAACCATCGATTTCAGCGATGTACATATTTTTCCCATTTTCTCGTACACCACCTAGTGTTGTTAAACTAATATTACTCATTTTCCCTCCGAAACTTAATTCATCTTGATTATAGGGTAAGTTTACCCTCTTATTCTAAAAGTTCTAAAACTTTCAGCCGAATCTTTTCCTACCATTATACCATTTTTTTGATGATTTTCAAAATGAAGATTTGTTTCCAAAAAAGAGCTGGTTGCCCAACTCTTTCCTATCTTCTAGTTTTCTTCCATCAAAAAATCATACATTTCTTGCACCGTACCCAACGCCATCATTTCTTGATTTTTTACAATTTGTTTGAGATTTTGGTAAATCTGACTTTCACTAATTTCCCTTTTTGGCGCTTCTTTATTGACTGTCATGACACCGTCTTTGATCGTCACAAAGCCTAGTTCTTCGAAGACTTGAATCATCTTGACCAGCAAGATTTGTTGGATATTGAGATAAGCCGCCAAATCTTTCAACTTGTATCGAATATCAAATTCCGGAAACTGGTAAATGGTCTTGTACAATTTAGTAAACTGCTCTCTAGTCCCATAACCTGTTAGATAATAGGCCTTGTCAATGTCATTTTTGAAATAGACCGCAGAGAAATTTTGTTCCTGAAAAACGGTCTTAAGCAGGGTAATGTCCTCAGGAATGTTTTTCACAACCACAGCTTCACTGGTCGCTAGATCTGGCAATTCTCCAGCAAAATCCAAGACTGGAACCCCTTCTGGCAAGGCTGCGTTCTTCCCACGAATATTAAAGAGTTGAACGCCTTCCACACGCGCATCCACCATCATCAACTGGAGGGCAGTTTGACCATTCCATTGATTGACAGACAGGGTGACTGCTAATTCTAGGTTTTTTGTTTGAGCAAACTCTGTTGCCCATCTACCTTGTCCAAAGGCCACCACTTCAAAACTCGCCTCACCCTTGGTGATCTTTAGTTTGAGGTGGGCATTGCCCGCTCCCATGGTACGAGCACTTTCGACACGAAAATCCTTGATATAAAAGACAGGTTTCTGATTGTCCATTCCAAAAGGTGCCAAGCGTTCAAAGCTTTTAACCGTTTCTAAACTAAGAGTCTCCAAATCCAACTCTTCATCTAGATTTAACTTGTTCTTGCCAGCAGCATCTGCGCCTTTTTCACGGATATAGTCTTCCAAGACCTGAGATAAATCTGAAAGTTTCTCAACCTCCAGTGTCATTCCTGCTGCGCCAGCATGGCCACCAAATGCGATGAAGAGGTCTCGATGGGGATCCAGAGCTTCAAAAATATCGACCGCTTCCACACTGCGTGCACTGCCCTTGGCACGACCATCTTCTATATTAAGAACGATAACAGTCTGCCCCAATTCTTCCAGCAAACGACCAGCCACGATACCTAGAACTCCAGGATTCCAGCCTTCCTTGGCCAAAACCTGAACCTCCTTCTCAGGATCCACCATGGTCTTAGCTTCTTCATAGATTGACTGAACGATTTCCTTGCGCTCTTCGTTTTTCTGGTGAATCATGAGGGCAATCTCATGAGCTTCCTCGTCGTCAAATCCAGTCAGCAAATCAATGGCAGGGTTGGGATCATCCAAGCGCCCCAAGGCATTTAAACGAGGGGCAAGCTGAAAGCCAACCGTTTCTTCTGTGACTTCATTAGCAGCAATCCCAGGCACGTCCAGCATTTCTTGTAGACCAATACGCTGAGTATGTCCCAACATTTCCAGACCATATTGAACCATGATACGGTTTTCATCTGTCAAGCTCACCATATCTGCAATAGTACCGATAGCGACCAAATCAAGCAATTCCACTTGCACTTCTTCTAAAAGGGCACAAGCCAGCTTGAAAGCCACTCCACAACCAGCTAGATATTTGAAAGGATAGTCCGCATCCGGATGCTCAGGGTGAACAATAGCATAGGCATCAGGAAGGGTTTCAGGCATGGAATGGTGGTCGGTCACAATGACATCCACTCCCATAGACTGGGCCAATTCAATGGCTTCATGGCCAGCAACTCCATTATCCACTGTCACAATCAAGGAAATCCCTTCTTGCTCGATAAAGTATTTATAGACACTGGCATTTGGTCCATAGCCATCGGTAAAACGATTTGGCAAATAAACACGGCATTCCGCGCCAAGCTGTTCCAAACTTTCCTTAACAATCGACGCTGAAGTCATACCATCCGCATCGTAGTCTCCATAGATGAGAATGTCTTCCCCTTCTTCAATGGCCTGACGAATCCGTTCCACTGCCTTATCCATATCATGGAGCAGGTAGGGATCATGCAAGTCCTCCAAGGAAGGTTCTAAAAACTTCTTTAGACTTTCTTCATCCTGAATCCCTCTCTCAAATAATAATCGAGCCACCTCAGGACCCAGTCCAGCCTTCTTGGCTATCTTTGTAAAATCCGCATCTTCAACCTGCGGGGCAAACTGCCATTCATAAGTAGGAGTTATCAAAAAAACATCCACTCTTTCTAAGAATTCTATCGTTTCATTATAACATGATTTAGGCATTTTCTCTATCCAGATTGCTTTTTTATAAAATTTTAGTGAATTTTTTTCAGATATGATTTGACAAGACAAATCTTTTGTTGTAAAATCGTGTTATAAAATCTAACACAAAGGAGATCTCTCATGGCTTTAGTAGAATTTAAACACGTCGAAAAATATTACGGAGACTACCACGCACTCCGCGACATCAATCTCCGTTTTGAAAAAGGACAAGTTGTTGTCCTGCTTGGACCTTCTGGTTCTGGAAAGTCCACTCTTATCCGTACCATCAATGGTTTAGAGGCTGTTGACAAAGGAAGTCTCCTAGTCAATGGACACCAAGTAGCAGGTGCCAGTCAGAAAGATTTAGTTCCTCTTCGTAAGGAAGTAGGTATGGTTTTCCAGCATTTTAACCTTTATCCACACAAAAAAGTGTTAGAAAATGTAACACTTGCACCCGTAAAAGTTCTAGGAATTGATAAAAAAGAAGCTGAAAAAACAGCCCAAAAATATCTGGAATTTGTAAATATGTGGGACAAGAAAGATTCCTATCCAGCTATGCTATCTGGTGGTCAAAAACAGCGAATCGCCATCGCGCGCGGCCTCGCCATGCATCCGGAGCTCCTCCTCTTTGATGAGCCAACATCTGCTCTTGATCCTGAGACTATCGGAGATGTTCTAGCAGTTATGCAAAAACTGGCGCATGACGGGATGAATATGATCATCGTTACCCACGAAATGGGCTTCGCCCGAGAGGTTGCGGACCGCATTATCTTTATGGCTGACGGGGAAGTTTTAGTAGATACGACAGATGTCGATGACTTTTTCGACAATCCAAGCGAACCCCGTGCCCAACAATTCCTCAGCAAAATCATCAACCACGAAAGTGACAAAGTCAAATAAGGAGGCGCCTATGAAAAAGAAATTCTTTTTATCCGCATTATTGATTAGCCTTTTCAGCCTTGCTGCTGCCAAACCAGTCCAAGCCGATACCAGCGTCGCAGACATTCAAAAAAGAGGCGAACTAGTTGTCGGTGTCAAACAAGACGTTCCCAATTTTGGCTACAAGGACCCCAAGACAGGGACCTATTCTGGTATCGAAACCGACTTGGCCAAGATGATTGCGGATGAGCTCAAGGTCAAGGTTCGCTACGTGCCTGTTACCGCTCAAACCCGTGGCCCACTTCTTGACAATGAACAGGTCGATTTGGATATCGCGACCTTTACCATCACAGAAGAACGTAAAAAACTCTACAACTTCACCAGTCCCTACTATACGGATGCTTCTGGTTTTTTGGTCAATAAATCTGCCAATATCAAAAGCATTGAGGACCTAAACGGTAAAACTATTGGGGTTGCCCAAGGATCCATCACCCAACGCTTGATTACTGAACTGGGTAAAAAGAAAGGTCTAACCTTTAAATTTGTAGAACTTGGTTCCTACCCAGAATTGATTACTTCGCTTCATGCCCATCGTATTGACGCATTCTCTGTGGACCGCTCTATCCTGTCTGGCTACACCAGTAAACGAACAGAACTACTAGATGATAGTTTTAAACCATCTGACTACGGTATTGTTACCAAGAAATCAAACACCGAGCTCAACGATTATCTTGATAGCTTGGTCACTAAATGGACCAAGGACGGTAGTTTGCAGAAACTTTATGACCGTTACAAGCTCAAACCATCTAGCCATACTGCAGATTAAGGAGGACACCCCATGACAGATTTATCATCTTGGACAGCCTATTTTCAGGATTTTGGACAATTTTTCAATGGTTTCCTCTTCACCCTTGCCCTAGCGGTTGGATCCTTTATCCTCGCCATGGTTTTGGGCATCTTCTTTGGGGCCATGTCAACTAGTAAACGCCCATTCTTGCGCGTTTTGGCTCGTATCTTTGTCGAATTTTATCAAAACACTCCCCTCTTGGTGCAGTTTGTCATCGTCTTTTATGGTTTGCCTCTTATCAGTGAACACACCATCATGATTCCGATTTATTGGACTGCTGTTCTCTGCGTGGGACTCTATCACGGCGCTTATATCGCTGAGGTTATTCGTTCAGGGATTCAGTCTATTCCTAGCGGTCAGATGGAGGCCGCCTTGTCACAAGGTTTTACCTATATCAGTGCCATGCGCTTGATTATCTTGCCTCAGGCCTTCCGTATCATCCTTCCTCCTTTGACCAACCAAATCGTTAACCTCATCAAGAATACCTCTACCGTAGCTATCATCTCTGGAGTAGACTTGATGTTTGTGACCAAGTCTTGGTCAGCTCTCAACGGAAACTACATCCCAGCCTTTCTAGGCGCTGCTCTTCTCTACTTTGCCCTTTGCTTCCCTGTCGCACAGTTTGGTCGCAAGATGGAGCAAGCCAACAAAAAAGCCTATTCACTTTAGGAGGTTACTATGGAATCTATTTTAGAAGT
Organism: Streptococcus oralis; assembly: GCF_021497885.1. Taxonomy (NCBI): domain Bacteria; kingdom Bacillati; phylum Bacillota; class Bacilli; order Lactobacillales; family Streptococcaceae; genus Streptococcus; species Streptococcus oralis. Next base: position 445,633 of record NZ_CP046523.1, on the reverse strand, counting down.
TTTAACCCCAGATAACCTAGCCTTTATCTTTAAAGGATTTGGCTTGACCCTCTACATTTCTCTGATTGCTATCGTCCTCTCGACCCTTATCGGAACAGTGCTAGCCGTCATGAGAAATGGGAAAAATCCTGTCTTACGGATCATCTCCAGCATTTATATCGAGTTTGTACGTAACGTTCCCAACCTCCTCTGGATTTTCACCATCTTTTTGGTGTTTAAGATGAAGTCCACACCAGCTGGTATTACTGCCTTTACCCTATTTACCTCAGCAGCCCTGGCTGAGATTATCCGAGGTGGCCTCAATGCCGTGGACAAGGGCCAGTACGAAGCAGGAATGTCGCAAGGATTCACCTCAGCGCAAATCCTCTACTACATCATTCTCCCACAAGCGATCCGTAAAATGCTGCCAGCTATCATTTCTCAGTTTGTAACTGTGATTAAGGATACCAGTCTTCTCTACTCTGTTATCGCCCTACAAGAACTCTTTGGCGCCAGCCAAATTCTCATGGGACGCTATTTCGAACCAGAGCAGGTCTTTAGCCTTTACATCCTGATTGCCCTCATATACTTCAGCTTTAACCTATCAATCTCTAGCCTATCTCGCATGCTAGCCAAACGTTGGCAACAAGCAGCAGAATAAAAAAAAGAAATGTGAACAAAAATAGACGTTCACATTTTTATATTTTCATTCAGGCGAATTGTTCCAATAATCGTCAATATCATAGCCAATCATAATAAATCCAACAGGAATTTCACCATCATAGGTACCAAACGGAAATAAAAATTTATTTTGCTACTCTGATACCTACAATTTTGGTATTTCCCATACATTTTTTCCATATGAAACACTGTTCTAACAGCTCCACAACTTTTAATTCTTTATCAGTACCATTTTCTATTGGATTTTCTCCGACAAAATACGGACACTTAATGTATTCAATTTTATAAATCAATTCTTTCGAAGTCTTTTATAGCTTTCTGATAAGAAAACCAGGTGCATAAGTTAAATATGGCAACACCAAAAAGTAATATTACTATCTGTGGTACGTTCAAATTTGAAGAATCATTCAAACTTTCTAATCCAGGAATATGGTGTAATATTTCTCCCATGAATATTATGACAGTTGCGACTGCGCAGAATAGGATAAAAGGCTTCCCAATCTTATAAGCTGTTTTAAAAAAGCCTTCGAGAAAAACACTGTTAAAGGTTGCAAATACAAGCATTATATAGCCAAGATATGCAGCATTTGCATTCATCAACGGATTTGTCACATACGGTGTGACATCTCCTAAGAGTCTCATCCGAATAATCGTCAGAAAAAGACATAATATGAAAGCTATGCACTCGATAAATAAAACAAATAAATATTTAGACGTAACCACATCTTGTTTTCTAACTGGCAACATGACCGTGTAGGTGATGTCATCACATTCTCGAACTTGTTGATAAGTATAAAAAATACCAAGACAGATAAAAAAGGAACCGACAAGAATAGGATACCTTGGAATCATCGTAATAGCTGAAAAAGTTATAAACCAATAGCTCAAAGGATTTGCTGTTAGTTTCATTTCTTTATAGAGAAGTTTTCTCATCACAAATTCACCTCTTCCCTTTCAATATGCACCATAATATCTTCAAGTGTGGATTTCTGCCCTATTTCTTTCGTGTAATGACTGATAAAATCCTCTTTTCTCTCAGATAAAAGCAATTCACCATTTTTTATATAAGTAATAGTATCTGCACACTTCTCTAAATCACTAGTAATATGAGTAGAAAACAAGATTGCTACCCCTTTTTCTGCTAGTTTTCGAAAGATTTCATTCATCTCATCTCTAGATACTGGATCAAGTCCACTAGTTGGCTCATCTAAAATCAAAAGCTTAGCATGATGAGAAAGAGCTAAAGTAAGATAAAATTTTACTTTCATCCCCTCAGACAGTTCCATAATTTTCTTATTTTCATCAAGCTTAAATGCATCAAGATAATGACGATACGATTCATCATCCCAGTTATCATAAAAAATACGAGTAATGGCGACAATATCCTTTAATTTTTTTCTTTTATAATAATTGGTTCCTCCCACTGCATAACCAATTCGTTGTTTGATTTCATCTTCATTATCCAGATAATCCATTCCAAGAATACGGACATTCCCTGCATCTGGATGAACAAGATTTAGAATGGATTTAATCGCTGTAGTCTTACCTGCTCCATTCCTACCGATAAATCCCATAACCTCACCTGATTTAATATGAAAACTTATAGGTTTCAATTCAAATGCTGAATATTTTTTTGTAATATCATTTACCTCTAAAACATACTTCATTTTATTCATCCTCCTTCTCTTCAAAAGCAATTTCCATCAAGTGTGCAAAGGCTCCCTTCGGCGGTATGGCAATTCCACGCTTTTCATCACCAAGAAGCAGAATCGTATCGCCAGGTTTGATATTAAAGACATCGCGCGCCTGTTTTGGTATTACTATTTGACCTTTTTCTCCAACTGTAGCCGTCCAAGCATATTTACCTTTTGGTGCTTTCACAACTATTACCCCCTTTATGGTATGATTTGTATAACTAATTATACCACTTATCCTAAATAATACAAGTGCAGACTACATCCAGTTACCATCATAATAAAATGCTCGTAAAAATCTGTACCACTCATCCCAAAACTAAGAAGGAAAAAATTTCATAAGCACATTGATACCATAAATCAAAAACAGCATTATCCTTTCCTACAAGAGAGGACCACTCCTAAAATCAGGAAAGCGAAACTAAGATTTTTAAAAATATCTTATTGCAAACAAAAATATAATATGCTACAATACTTTTGACAAAACGTGTCGAAAGGTAGAGAGATGGCAAAAATAATTGACTTAAAGCAAGAAAATATTTACAAAGTACGATCCTGTTTTTATCAAGGAGGAACATGGACCAAGAATCAGTTATCCAGTCAAACAGGGATTTCTCTGGCAGGAACTACCAATATCTTACAAATATTAGAGAATAGTGAAGAGATTGAATTTGTAGGAAATGCCAGGTCAACTGGTGGCAGAAAGTCTAAATTATATCAATTGAGAGAAGATTATATCCATATTGGAACTATTATTCTTAGTCACATCTTTTCTCAATACAGAATACGTGCAAACTCATTTAATCTGGGAGGCCATTCAGTTTATGAACAAATTTTAGTAAGTTCCACAGGGACATTAGATGAAATTCACAATGTAGTAAAAAAACTAATTACCAGTGATCCACTGATTCAGGTATTAGTACTTAGTTTTCCTGGTATTATTGGAGAACAAGGAGAAATTATCTATTCTGATTTTGAACAGATCAATCAAAAAAATCTTCTAACGTCACTTTCATCCCTTACAACGATACCCATTGTTTTAGAGAATGATGTTAATGTTGCTTCTCTTGGTTATTGTAGTATTCACCCAGAATTTAGAACATTGGCCCTTCTTTATCAGCCAGATACAGATTTTGCCGGTTCTGGTATTATCATCAATAAAAGATTGCATCGTGGAAGAAATGGTTTTGCAGGGGAAGTTGGCTATCTCATGAATGGATATAAACCTGCAGATCGCCAATCACGTTCAAATGATTTCACATTTCTTTTGTTAAATCAGATAACAGCATTAACATCAGTCATTGCTCCAGATGCTATTGCATATTATTGTCCATCTTTACAAGAAAATATAAAAATTTCTGACACCTGTCTTCCTAAAGAATTCCACCCAATCCTTGAAAGATTGACTGAGATAGACCCATTCATACTGAACGGAGTTCAATCAATTGGAAAAAACAAGATTCTAGAAATCAAAAGAAGAGCAATCTAACAAGGAGAACTAAATGATTTCGTTGTTGTTAGCGGTTATCTATCTGGCCTTTATTAGTTTAGGCTTACCTGATGCTATTTTAGGAAGCGCTTGGCCAAATATGTATCGTAGCTTAAATTCAACTATTACCGGGGCAGGTTCCATCTTTCTGATTATTTCTGTTTGTACAATAATTTCTTCTTTAAATGCAGATAGAGTAATTCATAAATTTTCTACAGCTAGAGTGACAGCAGTTTCGGTAGGGCTAACTGCTTTATCCTTATTTGGTTTTTCTTTTTGTCAAGAATATTGGCAGCTGTGCTTATGGGCTATCCCCTATGGTCTTGCTGCAGGAGCAGTTGATAGCGCACTGAATAACTATGTAGCATTGCATTTTTCTTCTAAGCATCTATCTTGGCTACATTGTATGTGGGGGATGGGGGCTTCTATCGGTCCTTATATCATGGGAATGATTTTATCAAGTGGTTACGACTGGCCTGTCGGTTACAGAATCATTGGAATCATACAGGTTATACTAACAACTATTATATTTATTTCTTTACCCTTATGGACTGCAAAAGAACAAGGGATGAACTTAGAAGATAATAGGGATATTCTTTCAATTTCCCAAGCCTTAAAACTTCAAGGTGCCCCTCAAATTTTGCTTTGTTTTTTTGGATACTGCGCTCTTGAACAGACGACCGGACTTTGGGCAGCTAGTTGGTTGAATGTGGTCAAAGATATTCCGGCAGAAACGGCAACATCCTTCGCTTCAATATTTTACATAGGAATCACTGGTGGCAGAGCAATTTCTGGTTTTATTGCAGAAAAACTTGAAGATAAAAATATGATTCGCTTAGGGTTCATTGTAATCTTCATAGGTCTGATTCTCCTTACCTTTAGCTTTCATTATACAATTGCCTTAATAGGACTTGCTACTATCGGCCTTGGTTGTGCACCGATTTATCCAAGCATTATCCATTCTACTCCAGAGCGTTTTGGAAGGGAAAATAGTCAGAGTTTAATCGGCATTCAGATGGCTTCTGCCTATATCGGTTCCGCCTTTATGCCAAAACTTTTTGGAATCCTAAGTGATGTCACCAATATTTCAGTTTATCCGTTCTATCTTTTGTTCTTTCTATTCCTGATGTTTATCATGCATGAGTGGGCTGAAAATAATTAATAGTGTAGAAAAATATTGATAAGAACTTTTTAACAGTCAATTAGCTTATGAATCGGTGGAAAAATAGGAATTTCACCTAGAAAAAGTGGTTTTGGCTATACCATGTCAATAATTAGTGGAAAATATAAATGGAACATTCAATTATTAATAGACCTTGGAATAAGGAAATCTCCAGAAGAATATACAATTCACGAATTATATAAAGAGAGTAAACATTAGTTGAATCACATCAAAACTTAGTTTTTCAATCTCCTATATTTAATTTCTCTAGTCCGTCGTTATTAAAAAAATGGATAGACGCTGTATTAATTTGTGGTTGGTTCTATGGTAAAAAATGGAGGAGATAAATTAGAAGATAGAAAAATCGCATTGGCGGTACTAGGAAAAGGATTATCAATCTGACGGGAAATACCACTATACTCTTGAACAAGTACTGGTTCCCTTTAAGATTTTATTGTCGTGGACATTGTCGTGATTTCTTTGCTTTTTATGGCTCAAAGAAGACACTCGATAGAACATATTTTCTACAAAGGGAAAAATTGAAAAAAGCGCTTCTGACTATATTCAATTCTTAAGGCATCTATATACTCTGTTGTATTGACTTCACTCTTTATTCCATTTTATCTTATCGTTTGATATTTTATCAAAGATAGCTATAACTTAACAAGAAAGGATAACACAATGACAATCTCTATTGAACACGTAGGTGTTTGGGTAAATGACTTAGAAAAAATGAAATCTTTTTATGAGAAATACTTTAATGCCGTTGCAACGAAAAAATATTATAATCCTAAAACGGAATTCTCATCTTACTTTTTAAATTTTGAAAATGGTGCACGTCTAGAACTTTGTCATCGCCCAGATATTGTAGAAAAGAATAAAAATAGTTTTGGATTTTACCATTTAGCTATTGCTGTAGGAGACAAAGTGGAGGTTGATGCATTTGCAAAACGCTTTGAAGAAGATGGTTTTCCCATTCAATCCGGTCCGAGAACAACTGGTGATGGGTACTATGAAGCAGTTGTATCTGATCCCGAAGGTAATTTACTGGAATTAACAACACATTTAAAATCGTAAAATAAAAAAGGAGAAAAATCATGATCCAAGAACTTTGCAAAGAATTCTCTCAACTGGAACAAGTAGAAGCTATTGCTCTTGGTGGTTCTCGTGCAGGACAAGCCTACGATCAAAACTCTGATTATGACGTTTATGTCTATCTCAACTCTTCTATTGATGAGGCGACTCGCCTCAAAATTTTGAGTAAATACTGCTCCTATATGGAAATTGGAAACCAGTTTTGGGAGTTAGAGGACGACTGTGTACTAAACAACGGTATCGAAATCGAGTTGATTTATCGTTCGCTGGAGTCGTTTGAACAGGAATTGAACTCAACCGTTTTTCAACACAAAGCTCAAAATGCTTATACAACTTGCATGTGGCATAATCTACTCCACAGCAAGATTTTATACGACCCGAATGGACACTATGCTTCTCTCCAAAAGACTTACCAGATTCCCTATCCACAGGAACTCAAAAAGCATATCATTGAAAGGCAACTCCTTTTGCTAGAACAAGCCATGCCTGCCTTCTCTCACCAAATAGAAAAAGCTATCAAACGCCAAGATCTTCTCAGTATGAATCATCGTACGAGTGAGTTTTTTGCTTCCTACTTTGACTTGTTATTTGCGCTCAATGAGCAAACCCATCCTGGTGAAAAACGAATGTTGGAGTACGCAAAGACCCATTGTACACTCCTCCCTAAGCAATTTGAAGAAACTATTAGCAAGTATTTCCAACTACTCTACCAACCGCAACAAGGAGAACAAGCGGTCGTGACCTTGCAAACTATCCTGAAGGAACTAAAAGCCATTTTGCCATAGACCAAAAAGAAAATGTGAACCTCTGTTGCTGTTCACATTTTTATTTGTCGTTGACTGTAAAATTCTAGTCTACTCATATTCAGTTGCCTATTTTTGACTCTCTCTGAAAATCTGCAACTAAGTTAGAAATTGTTCAATTGATTGACGAGCAATCATGAAACCGTTCCAAAAACCGCACTCACAATCACTTACCCTGCTCTTTCATTACTAGTGACAATTTTTCCCTTAGGGTTATACAAGATTTTTTAGAGATTCTAACAAGAATTACAATATGAATTTTACATATTACCATAGAACACCTCTATAGGAGAAAATCAGAGCTAAAATTAATAAAATATAGAAGGCGAGAAAAAGCCATCTCATCTTCACACATAGAGCAATGTATTCTCTGATAAAGGCCGATGGGATATAGTAGGCGGCTGTACGGCAACCAAGACCATCTCCCTTCATCCCAATACGGCGAGCATAGGTACTGGTACGAAAAACATGATAGTCATTGGTCACAAAGAGAAAACGTGGACTAGCCACCAGCTTCTCTCCCATTTCTTTTGAGAAGAGAAGATTCTCATAGGTCGTCGTTGAGTCTTCCTCTAGGAGAATCGCTTCTCTCGGAACATCCGTCTCTTCCAGCAAATAATTACAAATTGCCTGAGCCTCGGAAATCTTCTCATCCCCACCTTGACCACCACTTGCGATGAGTTTAACGTTGGGATTGGACGACTGACGATAAGCTTCTACGGCTTTGTCAATGCGGCTCTTGAGCAAGGGAGTTACTTTTTCTCCATTCAACAAGCCTGCTCCGTGAATGATGATAAAATCATAATATTTTTTCTTAGGAATGAAAAGATACAGAATGGAATAAAGCAGAAATCCTGCAAAGGCAAAACCAAAAATCAAATACGAATAAATCAAAAAGAAAAAGATAATATTCACTAGATGATTGGTGTAAAACAAGCCCTTGGTATCGCTCACTCGAATCGCCATGATCACAAAAAAGAATAGAATCACGCAGCCTAATCCTAGTGACAAATAATTTGCCTTGGATTTTCCTTCTTTTTTCAATAACACAAATCCATTATAAATAAGGAAAAAACCACTTAGAAAAACTAAAAGAGGCAGCAGGAGAAAAATCCCTGCAAAGAAAACCATGTGCACTTCTTTCTGCCCAGCTTCGTAAAAAAGATTGGCAATAGACAGGTAAGAAAAGAGCAGAGATAAAAGCAAGAGAGCTGGATTCCAGAGACTGCGATTGTCCCTAAAAAACGAAACGAGAAAAAGTAGGACAAAAAATCCTGTGATAAAGTACATAGTCTCCTCCTTTGATGACTACATTGTACCATAATTATAGCAATAGAAAAAGAGGACTCTAGCCCTCTTACTTTGTCATTTTATCCTGAGCATCTGCCACAACCTGAGCCAGACTCGTCTGACGAAGCTGGTTTTCCATCGCTTCTTGGATATCTAGCAATTTTTGATCTAAAACTTCATGAATATTGGCCCCTACTGGACAGTTGGGGTTGGGATTGTCATGGAAACTAAAGAGTTTACCAGATTTTCCTAAACATTCGACTGCCTGATAAACATCAAAAAGACTAATATCTTGTAGGTCTTTGAGAATCTCGGTACCGCCCGTCCCACGCGCAACTGATATCAGTTCAGCTTTTTTGAGTTGGGACAATGTTTTGCGAATAATGACCGGATTGACCCCGACACTGGCTGCGAGAAAATCACTGGTCACTTTGCTCTCTTGACTCTTAATGGCAATGATGATTAACATATGAGTCGCAATCGTAAATCGACTTGAAATTTGCATCTTCTTCTCCTTTCACATCCTATCTGATAACCATTATACCCTTTTACGTTGTAATGTCAATCATTACCACTATCCAACCATGCATCCAACTCGGCATCATGCCCCTGTTCTTGAGCAATTTCATACAGAAGTTCCTGATTATGAGTATGGTGAATCCCATTTACCAAACTTTCATAGTAGATTTGGAAATAGGGGAGCTTTACATCCTTAGCCAACTGCAATTCGGCTTCTACATCATAATCCACTCGACGAAAATCAACATCAGCCAAACCTGCTTCATCAATCTCTAAGATCATATACTGGGCCCGCAGGTCCTTACGCAACTTCGCATCTAGAAAGAAAGGTTGTCCAATGGAACCTGGATTAAGAATCAACTGTCCATCACTTCCATAACGAAGCAACTGTTGATGAATATGGCCATATACTGCGATAGAGGCGTGTGGATTCGTCACCAATCTATCAAAATCTTCTTGTTTTCCCGTATGAATCAACTCTCTACCCCAGTTTTTATCAGGGAGATGGTGAGTGATTCCCACCATCAAATCACCAAACTGACGATGAACTTGCAGGGGTTGATTATTGAGGTCTTCGATTTCTTCTGGGCTGACCTCCTCTAAGATGTACTGACTTTGACGCAGGAGATAACGATGGCTCGCTTTTGTAGGATCTAACTTGCGATGCAAGCCTCTCCAGAGACTATTCTCCCAATTTCCCAGAACTCTTACTGTAATAGGCAAGCTAGCTAAGAGGTCCAAGATCCTTCTACGTCCTGTTCCTGGCATCAGAATATCTCCTAAAAGCCAGTATTGGTCTACCTCTGCCGCTTTAGCATCAGCCAGTACAGCTTCCAAAGCTGTCGTATTTCCATGTATGTCTGAAAGAACTGCTATTTTGGTCATTCTTTCTCCTTACTCTCTTACTTCTTTTGTTAGTATTATAACAGAAAACACTCGAAAAGATCACTATCACTGATCACTGGATTAAATTGTAAGAGCCTCCAAATCGTGCTATAATATAAGTAGAGATTTCCCCTTCATTTAGGATTATGTGGTCTACAATATCTCTCAATTTTTCCAGATTGGAGGACTATTGCCATGCGGAATTATCTTAAGTATATCCCATACTACCTTGTCACTTTCTTTTTTTACTGGCCCCTCTATGAGCTCCTCTCTCTACTCATCTCTGACCCATATACACTGAAGGGACTGTACATTTATAACATCATCCTCTTCTCACCTCTGGTAACCTTTATCGTATCGCTACTTTATAGCTATCGATTTCATTTCTCACTTTGGTGGCTACTCGGTATTGGTCTGCTCTATTGCTTTACCATCATCACCTTTGGTGAGTTCATCCTACTTTACTTCCTAGCCTATGAACTCTTTGCCCTACTTGGGTTGGCTGCTGGTGTGGGGATCAAGCATGTCTTCCAGCGAGAGAAAAATAAAAAAATTATACAAAAACCTTGAAAATTCTCGCAATCATGCTATAATAATGCATAGAGACAAGTCACTTAGTCCCTTTCTACTAGAGAGTGCGTGGTTGCTGGAAACGCATAGAAAGCCTAAACTGATACTACTCTACTGACTTTTATGCAAACATAAAACGGTGGCTACGTTAGAGCCAATCAGAGGTGTCCCTCTTTTTTGAGGAACATAAATGAAGGTGGAACCACGTTGCGACGTCCTTTTATGGATGTCGTTTTTTGTTTTGTCAGAAGGAGGAAGAACGATGCTTTATATGATTGGCGGATCGCCTTGTAGTGGAAAGTCAACAATTGCCTCACTTCTTGCTAGACAGTATCAACTACTTCATATCAAACTGGATGATTTGGTAGAAGAGATGATGAGTCAAGCAAGTGCAGACTCACAGCCAATTTGCCTTCTTAGGAAGGATAGAAATCCAGAACAAATCTGGATGAGAAAGCCAGAAGAGATGGCAGATGAAGAATGGTGCTTTTATGAAGAGATTTTTCCTTATGTAAAATCTTACTTGATAAAAAATCAAAACAGACCTCTCTTGGTGGAGGGAGCAGGACTTTTGCCTCACTTGGTAAAGGAGCTTGAATGTCAAGTATCATCCTATCTATGCTTGACTCCGACAGCTGATTTTCAAAAAAAGCATTATATACAGAGAGAATGGGTTCCTTATGTCTTAGAGGGTACAACCAACCCTGATCAAGCTTTTGAAAACTGGATGCAACGAGACATTCTTTTTGCTCAAATGGTTCGTAAGGAAGCGGTGAAATTAGGCTATCCTAGCCTCGTAACAGATGGTAGTCAATCAGAGAATCAGAGTGCGGAAGAAGTTGCTCGGCTCTTAAAATTGTCCAACAAAAATAGAATAAATATTAAAGGAGAAAACCATGATTAAGTTTACTTTCCCAGATGGCGCTGTTCGTGAATTCGAATCTGGCGTTACAACTTTTGAAATTGCTCAATCTATCAGCAATTCCCTCGCTAAAAAAGCCTTGGCTGGTAAATTCAACGGCAAACTCATCGACACGACTCGTGCTATCACTGAAGATGGAAGCATCGAAATCGTGACACCTGATCACGAAGATGCTCTTCCAATCTTGCGCCACTCAGCGGCTCATTTGTTCGCCCAAGCAGCTCGTCGCCTCTTCCCAGATATTCACTTGGGTGTCGGTCCAGCTATCGAAGATGGCTTCTACTACGATACTGACAATACAGCTGGTCAAATCTCTAACGAAGACCTTCCTCGTATCGAAGAAGAAATGCAAAAGATCGTTAAAGAAAACTTCCCATCAATCCGTGAAGAAGTGACTAAAAACGAGGCACGTGAAATCTTTAAGAACGACCCTTACAAGTTGGAATTGATTGAAGAACACTCTGAAGACGAAGGTGGTTTGACTATCTACCGTCAGGGTGAATATGTGGATCTCTGCCGTGGGCCTCACGTGCCTTCAACAGGCCGCATCCAAATCTTCCACCTTCTTCATGTAGCTGGTGCTTACTGGCGTGGAAATAGCGACAATGCCATGATGCAACGGATTTACGGTACAGCTTGGTTTGACAAGAAAGACTTGAAGAACTACCTTCAAATGCGTGAAGAAGCCAAAGAACGTGACCACCGTAAACTTGGTAAAGAGCTTGACCTCTTCATGATTTCTCAAGAGGTTGGTCAAGGACTTCCATTCTGGTTGCCAAATGGTGCGACTATTCGTCGTGAATTGGAACGCTATATCGTGGACAAGGAGTTGGCTTCTGGCTACCAACACGTTTACACTCCACCACTTGCTTCAGTAGAGCTTTACAAGACTTCTGGTCACTGGGATCACTACCGTGAAGATATGTTCCCAACGATGGATATGGGTGACGGGGAAGAATTTGTTCTTCGTCCAATGAACTGCCCACACCACATCCAAGTCTTCAAACACCATGTTCACTCTTACCGTGAATTGCCAATCCGTATCGCTGAAATCGGTATGATGCACCGCTACGAAAAATCTGGTGCCCTTACTGGTCTTCAACGTGTTCGTGAGATGTCTCTCAACGACGGTCACCTCTTTGTTACTCCTGAACAAATCCAAGAAGAATTCCAACGTGCCCTTCAGTTGATTATCGATGTTTATGAAGACTTCAACTTGACTGAATACCGCTTCCGTCTCTCTCTTCGTGACCCTCAAGATACTCACAAGTACTTTGACAACGATGAGATGTGGGAAAATGCCCAAACCATGCTTCGTGCAGCTCTTGATGAAATGGGTGTTGACTACTTTGAAGCTGAAGGTGAAGCAGCCTTCTACGGACCAAAATTGGATATCCAGGTTAAGACTGCTCTCGGTAAAGAAGAAACCCTTTCTACTATTCAGCTTGACTTCTTATTACCAGAACGCTTCGACCTCAAATACATCGGAGCTGATGGCGAAGAGCACCGTCCAGTTATGATTCACCGTGGTGTTATTTCAACCATGGAACGCTTCACAGCTATCTTGATTGAGAACTACAAGGGTGCCTTCCCAACATGGCTTGCACCACACCAAGTAACCCTCATTCCGGTATCTAACGAAAAACACGTGGACTACGCATGGGAAGTTGCTAAGAAACTCCGTGACCGTGGTGTCCGTGCAGACGTAGATGAGCGCAATGAAAAAATGCAGTTCAAGATCCGTGCTTCACAAACCAGCAAGATTCCATACCAATTGATCGTTGGGGACAAGGAAATGGAAGACGGAACGGTCAACGTTCGTCGCTACGGCCAAAAAGAAACGAAAACTGTTCCAGTTGATGACTTTGTTCAAGCTATCCTAGCTGATATCGCCAACAAATCACGCGTTGAGAAATAAGTAATTAACACAAAAGCCTCCATTTGGAGGCTTTTTTTCATCTATGTTTACTCAATAACGAGCTTCACTTCAGCGAATTTGATCCGTACGGTCGTTCCTTTTCCAACCTCAGACTCAATGCGAATCTGATGTCCCAGTTCTTCAGAAATTTTCTTAGATAGGTAAAGGCCAAGTCCAGATGACTGCTGGGTTAGGCGACCATTATATCCTGAAAAGCCACGTTCAAAGACTCGGAGCACATCGCTGTTTTTAATCCCGATTCCCGTATCCTTGATACAAAGCTCTTGACCTTCCATATAAATCTCTAGCCCACCTTTCTTGGTGTATTTGAGGCTGTTTGAGAGGATTTGTTCAATGACGACCAACAACCACTTCTTATCGGTCACGATGATTTTGTCAAGATCATGTAGATTGACCGTCAGTCCTTTTTGGATAAAGAAAAGAGCATACTTGCGAACCACTTCCTTCACCAGATCCTCCACTTGAACCTTTTCAAATACCAAGTCATCGTGGAAGTTTTCCAAACGAAGATACTGCAACACCAGATTGGTATAGGAGTCAATCTTAAAGATTTCCTGTTCCAGTTGCTGCTTGACCTCACGATCAGAGACTTCTGCCACTAAAAGTCGACTAGCCGCAATGGGGGTCTTGATTTGGTGAACCCACAAGGTGTAGTAATCAAGCAAATCCGTCAGCTTGCTTTGCGCTTCAGACTTCTTTTGATACAATTCAGACTCTCGCTCTTCAAGTTTTTCTGCTAGCGCACATTCCAGAGGAGACTTGGGGTCTCTCTCAGCATAGAGTACTTCCTGACGGTAAACCTGAGCTTCTGCAAATATATCCCAAGCCAAAAATAAGAAGGTCAAAAAACTACTGAGCAGAAATAAATAAAGAAAGTAAGTTCCTAGACTAGCAAATAAAAACTGAAAGAGAAGGACGAGAAAGCCTAATGAAAAAATATAGACAAAGATGCGACTGCGAGAACGCAGATAGGCTAGAAAAAATGATTTCCAATCAAGCATGTTTCAGTCCGTATCCTATCCCTTTCTTAGTTTCGATAAAACCTACCAGGCCTTGTTCCTCCAGCTTTTTGCGCAAGCGAGCAACATTGACGGACAAGGTATTGTCATCGATGAAAAAGTCGCTATTCCAGAGTTCCCGCATCAGGTCATCACGCGCCACGATATTGCCAGCATGTTCAAACAAGACCCGTAAAATTTGAAATTCATTCTTAGTCAAACTCAGGATTTCCCCCTGATAGTGCAGGTCCATAGACTTGGTATTGAGGATCACACCCGCATACTCCAGCAGACTTTCATCCCGCCCAAATTCATAGGAACGGCGCAACAAGCCCTGAACCTTGGCAAGAAGCACCTGCTGGTCAAAAGGCTTGGTCACAAAGTCATCTGCCCCCATATTGATTGCCATAACGATATCCATCGCCTGGTCTCTCGAAGACAAAAACATAATGGGTACCTTGGAAATCTTGCGAATCTCCTGGCACCAGTGGTAACCATTAAAAAGAGGCAGACCAATATCCATGAGGACCAAATGAGGTTCTGACTGAACAAAAAGGCTCAATACCTCCATAAAATCCTCTACCAAAACGACCTCAAAACCCCATTCTGAGAGCAGTTTACCCACTTGTTGCCGAATGACTTGATCATCCTCTACTAGTAAAATCTTGTGCATGCGCTCCTCCTTTGCTATTACTCAAAGTATCAAAACCCTTCATATCAGAGCTACAGATTAGTATCTCATACTGTTTAGCAGCCTATTCTCCAAATTCAGATCAGTAAACAGATGCTATATAGAGAACATTCCCACTGATATCATACCTTATTTTTAAGTATAGTTCCAGCCTTATCCTATATTTTCCTTTTTGTGTTTATTTCATTAGCGTTTCTTTCACTTATTTAATAGATCTAGCCTTCTTATTGACAAGCTAGCCATGATTTGTTAGAATATGAATGAACAAATCAACTTATTCATTCATTAAACAAAGGAGGTTAAATCAGATTGGACAAAAAACAAGCTTTAAAGACAGCGGCCTATGAAGTTTTTTCGAAAAAAGGTTACAAGGCGACAGGAATTTCAGAAATTGCTAGGCAAGCTGGTGTTGCAGTTGGTTCTTTTTATAACTATTACGAAAGTAAAGAAGCCATTTTTCTAGACATCTATATAGATGAAAACAACCGTGTTCGCCAAGCTATGATCGAAGAACTGGATTGGGAAATTGACATGATCGACCTCATTGGTCAACTATTTGCTCAGTCCAGAACTCTCGTTTCTTCCAATAAAATCCTTGCAGAATGGTACAATCCTGCCATCGCAGATGAGTTGCACAGCTACTATTCCTCGGAAGAAGGCAAAGTCACAAATCCTTTTCATCAGTTTCTAGTTAAAACTTTTACAAATCGTATGCAGGCTGAAGGATACTCGCCAGAAAAGATTCAAGATATTTTACAGGTTTATAATCTTTTTTACTATATGGATATGCATATCACGGAAAAAGATTTTCCAGATATTGGCAAAACTGTTGAAATACTTGCAACCAACTTCATTAAAGGAATTCTAAAATAAAGAATGGATTTCTTTATTTTTTGAAAATATATGAATGAATTATTTTCTAGTTCATTCATAAAATTAAGAATAGGAGTCATAAAAAATGAAAAGAGGTAAAAAAATGTTTATTATCATTCTATCTTCACTTGGATTACTAGCCCTTATAACTTGGGGCACCATTACTTATCTTGGACGAGGCCAGACATTATCGATAAAATCCATCGAAAACCCCAGCGGAGATCTATATTTAATTCATATTACAAAACCGAGTCAGCAAATCTGGAAAGCTGGGGCTTATGCTAAGTTCACACTCCCTGATACGTCGTCTACTACTAGAAAAAATGAAGGTAAAGGGAATCAATCCAGTCGATGGCTAACCATTGCCTCCACACCTGATGAAGATGAAATCCTCATTTTAACTCATAATAGTGGTAGCCGCTTTAAGGAAACCTTGACACATTTACCGGCTGGCAGTGAAATTGAGATGAGTTGGCTGGATTCCTCTTTGACCGTTAAAGATACGAATCAGCCACTAGTTTGCTTTGCATCTGATGTCGGCATTTCTGCTCTACGCCCCCTTATCAAAGAATGGGTTGGTAAATGTCCGATTATTCTCAACCATCTTGACAAAGGAGTAACTATTTTTGATAAAGAGATGAAAGAACTGGCTCAGAAAACATCTAATTTTACTTATAAAACTAGCGATGAACTTTCTCAAAGTCAAGAATTTTTAAAACGTGCTATTGATGAATACGGCAATCAAGCTAGCTATCTCATCACCGGCCAACCTGATGATGTAAATGAGATGAAGAATTTTTTAAAGGAAAATGGAATCGATAGCAAAAATATTCAAGTAAGCTCATTTAGAGGTTTGAAATAGGAGCAGCCTGTCTTCTATGTATCTGAATCAAACCCTACTAGGTCATTCGAACAAGCCTACTAGCTAATTCTCTGTAAATGTGGTAGGATAAACATAGAGAAAGGAGCTTTTATGGCTAATATTTTTGACTACCTCAATGATGTAGCATACGATTCCTTTTATGACCTCCCCGTGAATGAGTTAGATGTTCTTTCCCTTACTGAATTAACCTATCTTCCTTTTGATGATTTAGTCGCTCAAGAACCAAAGCGTCTCATAGATCTAGCACCTCAAATCCCTGGAGAAACAACTATGTTGACCAATAAGAACCGTCTCCAGTTGTTGGATCAACTCTCTCAACACAAACGGTTTAAAAATTGCAAGCTCTCAAACTTTATCAATGATATCGATCCTGAATTGCAAAAACAGTTTGCGGCTATGACTTATCGTATCAGTCTCGATACCTATTTGCTTGTTTTTCGCGGAACGGATGACAGCATCATTGGTTGGAAAGAAGATTTCCATATGACCTATATGAAGGAAATCCCAGCTCAAAAACATGCCCTCCAGTATTTAGAGGACTTTTTTGCCCAACATCCTAACCAAAAGGTTATCCTAGCAGGACACTCAAAAGGGGGCAATCTAGCCGTCTATGCTGCCAGTCACCTTGATTCCCTTTTACAAAAAAACATTGTCGCTGTCTATACTTTTGATGCCCCTGGGCTTCACAAGGAACTAACCGAAACGCCAGGCTATCAAAACATGATGGAAAGAACGAAAGTATTTGTCCCACAAGGGTCTATCATCGGTATGATGCTGGAAATTCCTGATAAAAAAATCGTCGTTCGAAGCACTGCCCTAGGTGGTCTTGCCCAGCACGACACCTTTAGTTGGCAGGTTGAAGACAAACACTTTGTCCAACTGGATGAGACAAATAGTGACAGCCAGCAAGTCGATACTACCTTTAAGGAATGGGTGGAGACAGTTCCTGACGAGGAACTGCAGCTCTACTTCGACCTCTTTTTTGGAATCATTCTTGATACAGGCATCTCCTCTATCAACGATCTTTCTTCCTTCAAGGTCATTGAACATATTCATCAACTCTTTGTACAAGCTCAATCCCTCACTACCGAAGAAAGAGAAACCATGGGGCGCTTAACCCAACTCTTGATTGATACTCGCTACCAAGCTTGGAAAAATCGTTAAGGTAGAAAAATACTTTCTGATACCCTAAGCATTCTCTTCTGTGTTATACTGATATCAGTACATTCTTTGAGAGAGGAAATCCTATGAAAATCCATAAAACCGTGAATCCTGTTGCCTATGAAAACACCTACTATATAGAGGGAGACCAACACCTGATTGTGGTTGACCCAGGTAGCCATTGGGAAGCCATTCGTAAGACCATTGAGAAAATCAACAAACCCGTCTGTGCGATTCTCCTGACCCACACCCACTACGACCATATTATGAGTCTGGACTTGGTGCGTGAGACTTTTGGAAATCCTCCAGTTTATGTAGCAGAGAGTGAAGCTTCTTGGCTCTATACCCCCGTTGACAATCTCTCTGGCCTACCTCGTCACGATGATATAGCAGATGTGGTCGCAAAACCTGCAGAACACACCTTTGTCTTTCATGAAGAATACCAGCTTGAGGAATTCCGTTTTACAGTTCTACCAACCTCAGGACACTCTATTGGCGGTGTTTCTATCGTCTTTCCTGATGCTCATCTAGTCTTGACCGGAGATGCTCTTTTCCGCGAAACCATCGGACGAACAGACCTTCCTACAGGTAGCACGGAACAACTCCTCCATAGCATTCAGACGCAACTCTTCACCCTCCCTAACTACGATGTCTACCCTGGACACGGTCCAGCTACGACTATCGCTCACGAAAAGACCTTTAATCCCTTTTTCTAGCAAGCAAAAAACCAAGGATAATTTCCTTGGTTTTTGTCTTACCAAATAATCACACGATCCTCTGGTGCGCGCCACATACCATCACCTTCTTTGACATCATAAGTTGTAAAGAAATCATCGAAGTTTGGTACTTGGACATTGACACGGAGTTTAGCTGGCGCGTGCACGTCGACACTAGCCATAAGTTTCATCAACTCTGGACGACCTTTCATACGCCAGATACGAGCAAAGTTGTGGAAGAATTCTTCGGCTGAGAAGTCTTTTTCTCTCTTTGCTGCTTCAAGGGCTGCAGCAATCCCTCCCAAGTCGGCAACGTTTTCTGATACGGTTAGTTTTCCGTTGATTGTTGCGCCGTAAGATTCCAGCCCATCAAACTGGTCAATAACTTTCTGCGTTTTTTCTTTAAAGGCAGCGTAGTCACTCTCTGTCCACCAATCCTTGAGGCTACCATTTTCATCAAAAGAAGCGCCATTTGTGTCAAAGGCATGAGAGATTTCATGGGCAATAACCGCACCAATCCCACCGTAGTTAGCTGAAGACGACTGATGCAAATCATAGAATGGAGCCTGTAAAATAGCTGCTGGGAAGACAATCAAGTTCTTCTGAGGATTATAGTAGGCATTAACCATGTGAGCAGGCATGCCCCATTCCTTATAGTCAACTGGTTGATTCCACTTACTCCAGCTGTGCTTGATTTCCACACGCGCAAAGGCTAGGGCATTCTCAAAGAGACTGGCGGTTTCATCCACTACCTTGTCCTTGTAGCGTTCTGGTAATTCCTCTGGATAACCGATATAAGGCTTGATGACATTAAGTTTGACAATGGCCTTCTCACGCGTTTCAGGTGTAAGCCAGTCGTTCTTAGCCAAGCGTTCCTTATAAACGTCAATCATTGTCGCTACTTTTTTCTCCACGTCTGCCTTAGCTTCTGGAGAGAATTTTTCATGCGCATACCAAAGGCCGAGAGCTTGCTTGAAAGGACCTTGGGCCAAGTGATAAGCTGCCTTAACCTTGTCCTGAGCTTCTGGAACACCTGAAAGGGCACGTCCATAGGCACCTGACAAGACGCGAATCTCATCTGTGAGATAGCTTGTTGAGAGATTGACAACACCCAAAATCAAGGTTGCCTTAAGTAGAGGCCACGCTTCTTCACTGTAGAATTGCTCTGCTGCTTGCCAGAAACGTTCTTCATCTACAATAACCTTGTCTGGCGTTTGTCCAATCACCTTTTGGAAGAAATCATCCAAAGGGAGTGCAGGGGCAAATTTCTTGAAATCTTCATAAGCGTATGGATGGTAGAGTTTGGCATACTCTGAACTTTCTTCGTTAGAAAGCACTACAGCTGCAACTCGACGGTCCAACTCCAATCGTTTTTCTTGTAAATCTGAAATCTCATCCTCTGAAAAACCATAAACTCTGAGGAGGTTGCGATTTTTTTCTTTCCATAAAGTCAAGAGCTTTTCGCGTTGCGGATGTTCTTCCGCATAGTAAGTTGTATCTGGCAAAATCGTCCTTGGAGCGCTGGCCCAGAGAACATTGGTTCTGGCATCCATAAAGTCTGGCGATACACCAAATGGGAGGAAGTTTGGCTTGCCTGCTAGTTCAAATTCTGCAAGTTTGCTGGTGAAATCTGCAAAACTCTCCAAGTCTTGGTATTCCTTGAGTAGAGGAAGGACGGGCTTAATCCCATCTGCTTCTCTCTTATCAAAATCACGTACCATGCGGTGGTACTTAACAAAGTTTGAGAGGATAGCATCCTCTGGGATCTCTTCACCTGCCAACCACTTTTCTGTGGTTGCCAACATCAAATCTTCAATTTCCTCGTCAAGGTCAATAAAGCCACCGGTTCGAGATTTGTCAGCTGGAATCACAGCTGTTTTTTCCCATTCGCCATTGACTGCATCATAAAAATCATCTTGATAACGTGTCATCTTGTTCTCGCTTTCATTTTTTCACTTATTCTTAGCTTAGCAAAAAACACAGGAGAATGCAATTAAAAATGGTTTCTCTTTTCACTTCATTTTTCAGTTATTATTTTAAATTTTTCAAAAATTAACTTGACTTAATTTTTTTTTTAATGTATATTAAAAGATAGGAGGAAAACAACTGTATGATACGTATTAAAAACCTCAGTGTCTCCTACAAAGAAACGTTGGCACTAAAGGATATTTCACTAGTGCTCCACGGACCAACTATTACCGGAATAATTGGTCCAAACGGTGCTGGAAAATCAACTTTATTAAAAAGTATGTTGGGAATTATCCCACACGAAGGTCAGGCCTTTCTCGATGACAAAGAAGTCAAGAAATCTTTACATCGAGTTGCCTATGTCGAGCAAAAAATCCATATCGACTACAATTTCCCTATCAAGGTCAAGGAATGTGTCTCACTGGGACTCTATCCATCTATCCCGCTCTTCCACACTTTAAAGGCCAGCCACTGGAAAAAAGTGGCGGATGCACTTGAAATCGTTGGACTCTCAGACTATGCTGATCGCCAAATCAGTCAGCTCTCTGGAGGACAATTCCAACGTGTTTTGATTGCCCGCTGCTTAGTGCAGGAAGCTGACTACATCTTTTTAGATGAGCCTTTTGTCGGGATTGACTCGATCAGTGAAGAGATTATCATGAATACACTGAGAGACCTTAAAAAAGCTGGTAAAACAGTTCTCATCGTCCATCATGACCTCAGCAAAGTCCCTCATTATTTCGACCAAGTTATGCTTCTCAATCGAGAATTGGTTGCTATTGGTCCAACTGAAGAAACCTTTACCGAAGCCAATCTTAAGAAGGCCTACGGTAGCAAACTCTTTTTCAATGGAGGTGACCTATGTTAGCAGAATTTATCGATGGATTGCAACATTTCCATTTCCTACAAAACGCCTTGATAACAGCTATAGTCATCGGGGTGGTTGCTGGAGCTGTGGGATGTTTTATCATCCTACGTGGAATGTCTCTCATGGGGGATGCCATCTCTCACGCAGTTTTGCCCGGCGTAGCCCTTTCCTTTATCCTGGGAATTGATTTCTTTATTGGAGCGATCATCTTTGGCTTGATGGCTTCCATCATCATTACCTACATCAAGGGCAACTCTATCATCAAGAGTGACACTGCCATTGGTATTACCTTTTCATCTTTCTTAGCCTTAGGTGTCATCTTGATTAGTGTTGCCAAGAGTTCGACAGACCTCTTCCATATCCTTTTTGGGAATATCCTCGCTGTCCAAGATACGGACATGTGGATCACCATTGGTGTGGGGGCATTGATTCTCTTGATTATCGGGATTTTCTTTAAACAACTATTGATTACATCCTTTGACGAACTCCTGGCTAAAGCCATGGGAATGCCCGTCAATTTCTACCACTATCTGCTCATGGTGCTCTTGACCCTTGTGTCCGTCACTGCCATGCAAAGTGTTGGAACTATTCTTATCGTGGCCATGTTGATCACCCCAGCTGCGACGGCTTACCTTTATGCTAATAGCCTAAAGAGCATGATTTTTCTTTCATCAACCCTAGGGGCAACCGCTTCTGTTTTGGGACTCTTTATCGGCTATAGCTTCAATCTCGCAGCAGGATCCAGCATCGTGCTCACATCCGCCAGCTTCTTTTTAATCAGTTTCTTTATCTCTCCAAAGCAACGATACTTGAAACTAAAAAATAAAAAAATCAATAAATAAGGGGAAACCCTTCTGGAGGAATCTAATGAAAAAATTAGGTACATTGCTTGTACTCTTTCTTTCCGTCATTGCACTTGTCGCATGTGCTAGCGGAAAAAAAGATGCTGCTTCTGGTCAAAAACTAAAAGTTGTTGCTACAAACTCAATCATCGCTGATATTACCAAAAATATCGCTGGTGACAAGATTGATCTTCACAGTATCGTTCCTGTTGGTCAAGACCCACACGAATACGAACCACTTCCTGAAGACGTTAAGAAAACTTCTCAAGCTGACTTGATTTTCTATAACGGTATCAACCTTGAAACAGGTGGCAATGCTTGGTTTACCAAATTGGTCGAAAATGCCAAGAAAACTGAAAACAAAGACTACTTTGCAGTCAGCGAAGGCGTTGATGTTATCTACCTTGAAGGCCAAAACGAGAAAGGCAAAGAAGACCCACACGCTTGGCTCAACCTTGAAAATGGGATGATTTATGCTAAAAATATCGCTAAACAGCTCATTGCCAAAGACCCAAGCAACAAGGAATTCTACGAAAAAAATCTCAAAGACTATACTGAAAAACTAGACAAACTGGACAAGGAAGCCAAAGAGAAATTTAACAATATCCCTGCTGAGAAAAAACTCATCGTAACCAGCGAAGGATGCTTCAAATACTTCTCTAAAGCCTACGGTGTCCCAAGTGCCTACATCTGGGAAATCAACACAGAAGAAGAAGGAACACCTGAACAAATCAAGACCTTGGTTGAAAAACTTCGCCAAACAAAAGTTCCATCACTCTTTGTTGAATCAAGTGTCGATGACCGTCCAATGAAGACTGTTTCACAAGACACAAATATCCCAATTTACGCGCAAATCTTTACTGACTCAATTGCTGAAGAAGGTAAAGAAGGTGACAGCTACTACAACATGATGAAATACAACCTTGACAAGATTGCTGAAGGTTTGTCTAAGTAATCCATTAAAAAACGTCGTTCTCACATGAACGGTCGTTTTTTTCTCTTTTAATTTCCAGTCAAATCATTGGAAAAATCTGACAATTCTCGGTAAAATAAAAGAAAAAAGAATGGAGTAGTTTCATGACCACTTTTCTCGGAAATCCTGTAACTTTTACAGGTAAACAACTGCAAGTCGGAGACAAGGCACTTGACTTTTCTCTTACGACAACCGATCTCTCTAAAAAAACGCTAGCTGACTTTGAAGGAAAGAAAAAAGTCTTGAGTGTTGTCCCTTCTATCGATACTGGTATCTGCTCAACGCAAACACGTCGATTCAACCAAGAACTAGCTAACCTCGACAATACCGTCGTTCTTACTGTTTCTATGGACCTACCATTTGCCCAAGGACGCTGGTGCGGGGCTGAAGGCCTTGACAATGCCATCATGCTATCAGACTACTTCGACCATTCTTTCGGACGCGATTATGCCCTCTTGATCAACGAATGGCATCTCCTTGCACGTGCCGTCTTTGTTCTCGATACTGACAATGTCATCCGTTATGTAGAATACGTTGACAACATCAATACAGAACCAGACTTTGAAGCTGCTATTGCTGCAGTAAAAGAACTGGACTAAAATCAAAGCCATTAGGGCAGAAGGCTAGAGAAATCTAGCTTTTTTTGATATACTAGATGGAGAGAAAAGACAAGAGGAAACGAATGACTCCAAATAAAGAAGACTACCTAAAATGTATTTATGAAATCGGTACGGAGATGCAGAAAATCACTAATAAGGAAATTGCTGCCCGTATGCAAGTCTCTCCACCTGCCGTAACAGAGATGATCAAACGCATGAAAAGTGAAAATCTCATCCTCAAGGACAAGGAGAATGGCTATCTATTGACAGATATTGGGCTCAAACTAGTCTCCGAGCTCTATCGCAAACACCGGTTGATTGAAGTCTTTCTAGTTCACCATCTCGACTATACCAGTGACCAGATCCATGAGGAAGCTGAGGTCCTAGAGCACACTGTATCTGACCTCTTCGTAGAGAGACTGGATAAACTGCTTGGTTTCCCTAAAACCTGCCCCCACGGAGGAACCATCCCAGCTAAGGGAGAGCTATTGGTTGAAATCAACAACTTACCACTGGCAGACGTCCAAGAAGCTGGAACCTATCTCCTGACTCGCGTTCATGATAGTTTTGAACTACTCAAATATCTAGAAAAGCATGAAATCCATATCGGTGACCAAGTCAAAGTCAAGCAGTTTGATAATTTTTCCAATACTTTTACACTGGTCAACAAAGACGAAGACCTCCAAGTTAGTATGGATATCGCCAAACAACTCTATGTCGAAAAAATCAACTAACCCCTTATTCCTGAAAGAAATTCCTTTCAGGGATTTTTTATTATTTTGCTTGTAAGTCCCATTCGTTTGGTGTAGAATGAAGCTAGATAAAAGAGGGAGGTCTTCCTATGAAAAAACTCTTTAGAATCCATTTTGCAGCCATTGTAGTCAGCGATTTGCTACTGTTGGTAACTTTCAGACCCCGATACGAACTTTCTTTGGAGAGAGGCCTGATTTTTTGCTTCATTTTCATCCTTGCTCAAGGACTACTGCTATTTCGCTTGGTCTTCCGACTCAAAAAACATTTCTCTGAGATTTATCCTCAGATGAACAAAAAAATTCGCTTCTACTATTTAGGAGTGCTCATCAGCGATTTTCTATTATTTGTCTTTTTAGCCATCACTGGCCCTCAATATTTCTACTCTCTTACTCCAGTCTTTACTTCCTGTCATTCTACTTTATACTATATAACGGCTAGCCACCTAAGAGAAAACTATCCAGACTTTTACAACCGACATACCTCTTTATGGGAGTGTCTCTAAACAAAAACCAAGCCAGCCGGGCTTGGTTTTCTTATCTATTTTTAGTATCAAGAATGATGGTAACTGGCCCATCATTTACCAGCTCCACCTGCATATCCGCTCCAAAGATGCCTGTCTGAACAGGCACTTCCTGAGCTAGCTTTTGGTTGAAAGCCTCATAGAAGGCAGCTGCCATATCCGGCTTGGCTGCACCTGTAAAGGCGGGGCGATTGCCTTTCTTAGTATCCGCAAAGAGGGTAAACTGGGAAATAGAAAGGATTTCTCCTTCAATATCCTTGACAGATAGGTTCATTTTCCCTTCCGCATCAGAAAAAATCCGCATGTTGACGAGCTTTCTCACAGCATAGTCCAAATCTTCCTCTTGGGCCTCTGGACCAACACCGACCAGCAATAAGAGTCCCTGATTGATCTTTCCCTGAACCTGACCTTCGATACTGACTTGAGCTTTTTTAACCCGTTGGATAATGATTTTCATAATAGCCTTTCTAGTAAGAGCTAGGAGAATTAGCCGTTGGTCCGTTTGACAGAGTAGACCTCTGGCACACTCTTAATCTTGTCCACAACTGTGGTCAGTGTAGAGAGGTTGGAAATACCAAAGGAGACATGGATATTGGCAAATTTCATATCCTTGGTTGGTTGGGCGTTAACGGTTGAGATATTCTTGGTTGTGTTTGAGAGAACTTGCAGAACATCATTTAAGAGACCTGTACGGTTGAGACCATAGATATCGATGTGGGCGGTGTATTCCTTGCTTGAGAATTGATCTTCCCATTCCACATCAAGGAGACGTTGCTCATAGTTTTCTTGGGCACGGAGGTTCATACAGTCCACACGGTGAATAGCTACACCGCGTCCCTTAGTAATGTAGCCGACAATGTCGTCACCCGGCACTGGATTGCAACACTTGGCAATACGAACGAGGAGGCCTGAAGCACCTTCAATGACCACACCACCCTCATGCTTAACCTTGAGGGCTTCTTTGTTCTCGACTTTAACTTCGCCACCTTTGACAAGCTCTTCTGCTTCCGCCTTGGCCTTGGCACGCTCTTCCTCACGGCGTTCCTTTTCGGTCAAACGGTTAAAGACGGTAATAGCACCAATTTCTCCAAAACCAATGGCTGCGTAGAGAGCTTCCTCTGTCTTGTAGCTGGTCTTTTGAAGGACCTCGTCCATATGACGCTTGTCCATAAACTTATTGGCTACATAGCCGTTTTCTTGGAACTGGGCCATCAACATTTCACGGCCCTTGTTAACGGATAATTCCTTGTCTTGATTTTTAAAGAACTGACGAATCTTATTGCGCGCCTTGCTGGTCTTGACCATGTTGAGCCAGTCACGACTCGGACCAAAGGAGTTGGGATTGGTGATAATTTCAACCTGATCCCCTGTCTTGAGCTTGGTTGTCAGCGGAACCATACGGCCATTGACCTTGGCACCAGTCGCTTTTTCACCGACTTTGGTATGGATTTCATAGGCAAAGTCAATCGGTCCTGAATCTTTTGGTAGGGAGCGAACCGCACCATCAGGAGTAAAGACGTAAATCTCCTCCGCCAGATAGTTTTCTTTAACAGAGTCCACAAATTCCTTGGCATCATCAGCCTGGTCTTGGAGCTCCATCATCTCCTTAATCCAGTTCATTCCAATAGCAGATTCCTTGCTGTTGACCTGCCCTTTAATGCCTTTCTTATAAGCCCAGTGAGCCGCAACCCCGTACTCAGCCACTTCGTGCATTTCCTTGGTCCGAATCTGGAATTCAATCGGCCCTTTTGGCCCATAAACGGTTGTATGGATAGACTGGTAACCATTGGCCTTACGATTGGCGATATAGTCTTTGAAGCGGCCAGGCATGGGTTTCCAAAGTTCATGCACATAACCCAACATGGCGTAAACATCACTCTGGGTATCTAAGATACAGCGAATGGCAATCAGGTCATAAATTTCCTCAAAGCGTTTCTTCTTATCCTGCATCTTGCGGTAGATCGAATAGATATGCTTAGGACGACCATAAATTTTCCCTTTGAGATTGCGTTCGGTAGCATACTCCTCCAACTTGGTTACGACTTCATCGACCAAAGCCTCACGTTCTCTGCGTTTTTCCTTCATCATGTGAGTGATTTTGTAAAACTCAGTTGGATTGAGGTAACGGAAAGATAAATCTTCCAACTCCCACTTGACACTGGAAATCCCTAGACGATGAGCAAGTGGTGCGTAAATTTCCATGGTTTCTCTGGAGATCCGTTCTTGCTTGTCCTTTCGAAGGTGTTTGAGAGTCCGCATATTGTGCAAGCGATCCGATAGTTTGACCAAGATAACACGGATATCCTCTGACATGGCCATAAGCATCTTGCGGTGATTTTCAGCCAATTGTTCCTCGAGTGATTTGTACTCAACCTTACCAAGCTTGGTCACCCCATCAACGATAATCCGAACATCATGACCGAACTCTCGCTCCAAATCATCCAGCGTTGCCTCCGTGTCCTCAACCACGTCATGCAAAAAACCACAGGCAACGGTTACGGCATCCAGCTTGAGTTTAGCCAGGATTCCTGCTACCTGAATGGGGTGGATAATATACGGTTCACCTGATTTCCGAAACTGCCCACTATGACAATCAACTGCGTAAATCAATGCTTTTTGTACAAAAGCAACGTCTTCCTTTGTTAAATATTCTCTCGTTAAAGCGACTACCTGATCGCCCGTCAAATTCACTTCTTTCGGCATCTATTCTCTCCAATTCTTCCTACCATTTTATCACTTTTTTAAGAATATTAAAACTAGAAAAGCCTGTTTTCATGCCTAGCCTAAGCAATTAAAAGAAAAAACACTGCAAGAGAGACTCTGCAGTGCTTTGTTATTTTATTTATCTTAGTAAACTGTTTTTTCAGTTTCTACGTCGAAGAAGTGTGCTTTGTTCAAGTCAAATCCAAGTTCAACTGTTGCGCCTGTTTGCAAGTAGTCACGAGCATCCACTTTGGCAACAAATTCATCTTTACCAACTTGGCAGTAAAGGTGAGATTCTGAACCAAGCAATTCTGATACGGAGATAGTAGCTTTGACAACTGATTCTGGGAATGTTTCAAGGAAAGCAGGTTCTGCATTCACATCTTCTGGACGGATACCGAAAATCAATTCTTTTCCTTCGTAGCCTTTGTCACGAAGAACTTTCAAAGCACCTTCTGGCACTTTCAAGCGGAAACCGTCAGAAACAATTTCGTTGCCTTCTAATTTCACATTGATGAAGTTCATAGCTGGGCTTCCGATGAATCCTGCTACAAATTTGTTAACTGGGTTTTTGTAAACTTCTTGAGGTGTACCGATTTGTTCAACACGTCCGATAGTACCTGTACCAGCTGGGTTCTTAGTTGCTGACATGATAACGATACGGTCTGCAAGCGTCATCGCTTCTGTTTGGTCGTGAGTTACGTAGATAGTTGTAGCTCCGATACGACGGTGGATTTTCGCAATTTCAGCACGCATAGATACACGAAGTTTAGCATCCAAGTTTGACAAAGGTTCGTCCATCAAGAACACTTTTGCATCACGAACGATCGCACGCCCCATGGCAACACGTTGACGTTGACCACCTGAAAGGTCAGCTGGTTTACGATCCAAGAATTCTTTCAAACCAAGGATTGCTGCAGCTTCTTGCACACGTTTGTCGATATCTTCCTTGCTGTATTTACGCAATTTCAAACCGAAAGCCATGTTGTCATACACAGTCATGTGTGGATAAAGAGCGTAGTTTTGGAATACCATGGCGATGTCACGGTCTTTTGGAGCTACGTCGTTGACAACCACGCCATCGATAGATGCAGTACCTTCTGTAATGTCTTCAAGACCCGCAATCATACGAAGAGTTGTTGATTTACCACATCCTGAAGGACCTACGAAAACGATAAATTCTTTGTCTTTGATGTCCAAGTTGAAGTCTTCAACTGAGTAGTGTTCGCTGTTTGGATATTTTTTGTAAATGTTTTTAAGATTTAATTCTACCATGGAAGGTGAACTCCTTTTGTATTTTGATAGTTTCATTATATATGAAAACGCTTTATATTTCTATGGCAAGGTGACCAAAAAAATAAAAAAGTTCTGTGCAACTTGCACAAAACTTTAAAGAATATCTGGTAAAATCAACTGATAACACAAGGTCAGGTCGGTCAATTCCTTCAACTGTAGCCCTGTCAATTCTTCCCATTTATCAATCTTGTATTGGAGAGAATTGCGGTGCAGATAGAGTTGCTGGGCTGTTTTAGTTAAGACAGCACTGTTGTCCCAGAGAGAAAGAATAATTTCCTGTATCTGATCTTGTTCTAAAATCATCTGGTGTAGGAATTCTTTGATAACTTTGAGATTCACACTTCTTTCTCCCATACTCCAAAGATAGAGCTGTGAAAAAGTGTGAACACCTTGATGCCCCTGACGCCACCAAGTCTTAAACAAGTCTCGCTCTGCTTGGATTAAATCTGACAGAGCATGATACCCAGCCTGTGACCAAACCTGTCCTAACATGATAGACAGACGAAGACCAAAGTCATACTCCACTGCTTCAATCGTATCAGATAAGATTGAGCGAACAGAGGTGTACTTATCTTGTTGAAGCACAAATATATAATCCTGAGCACCGACCTGTAGCACTGTTTGGCAGTTGGGAAAAAGAGTCCGCATCATGTCTAGCCAAGAGGCTAGATTTTCCTGTTGGAAATAGGAAAGATGACAATAAACCAATTGAATCTTTTTGAAAGCTTGCGGTGCCTGTCCCTTCCCTTCAATCAGATAGGGATACCAAGGATTGTGCGAACAAGCCTGCTCTTGTTGGGTCAAAAGGGCAACCAGCTGCTTTTCACGCTCGCTGAGCACAGATTCCTCCAGCATAATCCACTGCTGAGAAGCTAAAGGGAGGGTGAGATAGCCTGGTTTCTCAATCGGCTGATCTGAAATCTGAGCCTCAGGAAACCAGTCTTGTAATTCCTTTGCAATCATATCCTAGCCCTCCACTTTTTGGATGCACCAAGAAATTAGGGTCTCTAGACGCTCCACATTTTCAGTCAGATGGAGATAGCCCATCACTGCTTCAAAACCTGTAGACATGCGATAGGTCACCACATCTGCATTTTTAGCCTTTGTATGGCTATTGGTATTGCGACCTCGTTTGTAGATTTCTTCTTCTTTTTCCGTCAAGACTTGCTCCTCCAACATGAGGGCAATCAGGCGAGCCTGAGCCTTGGCTGACACATACTTAGTTGCCTCTTGGTGGAGCTTGTTGGGTTTGGTCATGCCTTTAAGGATGAGATGGCGACGAATATACATGGAATAAACCGCATCTCCCTCAAAAGCTAGCGCAATCCCATTAATAAGATTGACATCAATCACGAGTCCACCTCACTCCATCTTTGGTGTCAAGGAGCTTAATCCCTTGAGCAGCCAATTGGTCACGGATTTGGTCTGCTGTCGCAAAATCACGATTCGCACGCGCTTCTTGGCGTTTTTGGATTAAGGCTTCAATCTCTACATCCAAAACTTCCTCAACAAAGACAATCCCAAAGACCTCTAACATAGCCGCAAGAGCTTCCTTAACACTTGTATCATAGTTGCCGGAGTTGATCCATTTGGCCATTTCAAAGACAACTGTAATACCGTTGGCAGAGTTAAAGTCCTCATCCATGGCTGCTACAAACTTATCTTTAAAGTTCTGCAACTCTTGAGCGTCTACCGTTCCAGAAAATGGTTGCTCGTAAGTGTTCTTTAGATACTTAAGATTTGTCTCTGCATCATGCACTGCTTTTTCCGTAAAGTTGATAGGCTTACGGTAATGTTGAGTCGCAAAGAAGAAACGCAATACTTGACCATCAATGGTCTTAAGGGCATCATGGACTGTAATGAAATTCCCCAAGGATTTAGACATCTTAACATTGTCGATATTGACAAAGCCATTGTGCATCCAGTAGTTGGCAAAGGTCTTGCCTGTTTTGGCTTCAGACTGGGCAATTTCATTGGTGTGATGCGGAAACTCCAGATCTGCTCCCCCACCGTGGATATCAATGGTATCGCCCAAAATCTCTGTCGACATGACCGAACACTCGATATGCCAACCCGGACGACCAGGTCCCCAAGGACTTTCCCAAGAAATCTCGCCTGGTTTTGCAGCTTTCCAAAGGGCAAAGTCTACAGGATTTTCCTTGCGAGCCGTTTCTTCATCGGTACGACCTGAAGCACCTAGCTCCAAATCTTCTAAGGTTTTATTGGCCAATTTAGCATAGTTATGTGATTTTTCTACACGGAAGTAAACATCCCCTTGACTCTCATAAGCATAACCTTTTTCAATCAAGTCAGCGACAAAACGAATGATGTCATCCATAAACTCAACTACACGTGGATGGCGAGTAGCAGGTTTGACGCCTAAGGCTGTCACGTCTTCACGAAAGGCAGCAATGTACTTGTCCGCAACCTCCTGTGGCGTGATGCCTTCTTCCTTGGCACGGTTGATAATCTTATCATCCACATCCGTGAAATTGGAAATATAGGCAACTTCGT
This sequence comes from Streptococcus oralis, assembly GCF_021497885.1. Lineage (NCBI taxonomy): Bacteria > Bacillati > Bacillota > Bacilli > Lactobacillales > Streptococcaceae > Streptococcus > Streptococcus oralis. The sequence continues at coordinate 414,247 of NZ_CP046523.1, read as the reverse complement.
AGCCACGGTATTCAAAGTAGCGACGAATGGTATCAAAGGCTACTGTTGAGCGGGCATTGCCGACATGGATATAGTTGTATACAGTTGGCCCACAAACATACATCTTGATCTTGCCGTCCTCGATTGGGACAAATTCTCGCAAATCACGAGACATGGTGTCGTAAATTTTAATCATGCGGTCCACTCCCTTCTCTATTTCTGACTTTTTCGGCTGAAAACCAGCTCTGCAAAAGGGCCAAATTGTCTGAGGCTATCCAGTTGGTAAAAGCGCTGCCCTTCCTCTTGGGTAAAGAGGGGAACCCCCTTTCCTAGGATAAGGGGCGCTATCTGAATAATGAGGTGGTCGAAAAGATCCGCATCCAAGAGCGGTCCTACCAAGGAATTACCACCAATCACAAAGACATTTTTGCCTTTGTCAATCTGGTGAACAAAATCCACCACATCCCCAGCTACTGGCTGGTAATTGCTGACAGGCAGGTGTCTATCATGCGTAAAGACATAGTTTTCCGTAGCTTGATAAAAACTTTCTACATCTTGCAAATCCTGAATTTCCTCAAAGGTCCGCTTGCCCATGATGGTGATATCCATTTGCCTGTAAAAGTCATCATAGCCTGTATCCTCTACAGAACCAAGCTGATGCAGCCAGTCTATCCTGTGCTGGCTGTCTGCCAAGTAGCCATCCATGGTGATACAGCCGTAAAAATATACTGCCATTCTTGTAGTTACCTTTCTAGTTCCTTTGCTATTGTCAAAGCGATAGTGAAAAAAGTCATGGCATCAGCTGTCCGCTCTTCATGGCGGGCATCCCAGGTTCGGTTATGATGATCCACATAGTCAGCTGTGTAGAAGAATTGATAGACCTTGCTCTTGCGGAATTGACTCCAAGCCATGATAGCTGAAGCTTCCATGTCCACCACTTGAGCCCCAGCAGCTAAGCGACGCTTGACCTTATCAGGCGTTTCCCGATAGAAAGCATCTGTGGTCCAAGACTTGGTGCGGATATGCTCAATATCGTACTTGTCAAAGATAGCTTCAAGCTTAACTAACAGAGACTCGTCATAAGCGACTTCATCACCCGGTGGGGCATAGTGGTAGCTAGTGCCTTCATCTCGCAAAGCAGCAGCCGGCAGGATAATCTTGTCCGCCTCAATTGAGCGATCCAAAACGCCACAAGAACCTAGAATGATGAAGTTCTTAAATCCTCTTGCTTTGAGTTCTTCTAAGAGTCCAACAACCATCGGGGCTCCAATCGTAGCTATAGCAACGGCTACCTTACTCCCATCTTTTTCATAGATATACCATGGAAGTCTGCCATTTAGATTGGTTAGATATCCACCTTCATAAACATCTTCAAACTTCTTTACTCGTTCTACGATTTCTCCATTAAAAGATAAAATAATCGTGTCACAGATTTCTCCACCACCACGAATACTTCGATCAGTTGGTTCGATAACAGCAGGTACATTTTCGAATTCTTCTAATAGCATTTTTCTACTCTTTCTCATTCAGATAAACTACCTGTGTCTGTTTGACAAAGCCGATTTTTTCATACAAGCGCTTGGCACCTACGTTGCTGTCCTCTACTGCAATCTGAAATTCCTTATCATTTTGCTCAATCAGTTGGTTGACTAGGGATTTTGCTAAATAGCTTCCATAGCCTTTTCCACGTTCAGGTTCCGATATTGCCAAACCATAGAGGTAATTCGTATTAGTCGATAAATCTACCGTGCAAGTTCCAATAACCTGACCGTTTTTTAATAAAATATATAGGCGACTTTCTGGATCTTTTAGAGCTTCAGCAACATATCTATCCGCAACTTCTCTCGATTCATGCTCCTCTGAAAATGCCTGAAATTTTAACTGGCTAATTTGCTCCTGATATGAACTATCTGCTAACAAAACTTCAAGATTGGAAAGTTTTGCTAACGGATAAGGTCTTCTATCCTTACCTAACCAGGTTTCTGTATTTTCATCCTCGACCAATCCCCAGTTGCTGACAAAATCAGGATGATGCTCTAGAAAAATACGTTCTGTCTGAAAAGTAACTGAACGAATAGGGAAAGAAGCCGTTTCTTTCTCAAAACTCGTAAACAAAGCACGCGCAATTCCCTGACGGCGATAATTTGGATGAACCAGTATCGTCACTTCCACATCTTGGTCATCCGCATAGACAGTTAATAGACCAACAAGTTCGCCTTTTTCATAATAAAGGAAAAAGGCGGGCATGTTTGGGTCAAAATTAAGCATGTTAGAGAGATAAGGAGCACGATAAGTTCCATCATAGGCTTGGCAACAGTCAATTAGTTTTTTCGCTTCAAATAACTCTTCTTGGCTCAACTTATTTCTTGCTTGAATCATATAGGTATCCTCTACAACCCCGACGATCTGTGACTGGCTTCTCTAGCCTGCTCTAGTTTATTGACATAGTACTCTCGTTTTTCTTCGACTTCATGGATCGTTGGTTCATCCTTCTGTCCATGAACTCGGACGATCTTAGCTGGGATTCCGACAACCGTTACATCACTAGGTACGTCTGCCACGACTACTGCAGCAGCACCGACTTTGGCATTTTCACCGATTTCCACTGGTCCGATGACTTGGGCATGGGCTGATATGAGAGCTCCTTTACGCACAGTCGGATGGCGTTTGCCAACATCCTTCCCTGTTCCACCAAGAGTCACTCCGTGATAGAGAAGAACGCCTTTTTCAACAATCGCTGTCTCTCCAATCACCAATCCTGAACCGTGGTCGATAAAAACACCTGAGTCAATCTGGGCACCCGGATGAATCTCGATTTGGGTCCAAAAGCGCCAAAACTGACTGTGCATCCGAGCTAGGAGTTTGAAGCCATGATTCCAGAGAAAATGCGAGAGACGGTGAGCAGCTAAGGCCTTGACACCTGGATAAGTCAGCAAAACTTCCAAACTGTTGCGTGCCGCTGGATCATTTTCTTTTACAATATCAATGGTTTCGCGCCACCATCCCATACATTTCTCCTTTTCTTATTCTGAATCTTTTGGTGTTTCTGTAACTTCTTTCTTAGGTTTGTGGTCCTTGTGATGACGTGGACGGTGAGGACGTTCAGCCTTTTCACCTTTTTCATCGTGTTCTGGTTTTGGCGGACGAGGAAGAAGAGCTTTCATAGAGGCATCGATACGGCCTTTTTCATCAATCTTGATAACCTTAACGTCGACTTCATCACCGATAGCTACCAAGTCTTCGACACGGTTGGTACGAGTCCAAGCCATTTCAGAAATGTGCACAAGTGCATCTGTCTTATCAAAGAGATTGACAAAGGCACCGAATTTCTCGATACGAACAACCTTAGCATGGTAAACTTCATCTACTTTGGCTTCACGAACCAAGCCAGCAATGATTTCTTTGGTACGGTTAATGGCATCTTGGTCGCTAGAGTAGATAGATACATTTCCTTCTTCGTCGATATCAATCTTAACACCTGTTTCAGCGATAATCTTGTCGATGGTTTCTCCACCTTTACCGATGACAATCTTAATCTTGTCCACATCAATCTTGATGGTATCAATTTTCGGTGCAGTTGGAGCCAATTCTGGACGAACTTCAGGAATAGTCGCTTCAATCACATCAAGGATTTCAAAACGCGCTTTCTTGGCTTGAGCAAGGGCTTCTGTCAAGATTTCAGCAGTAATTCCTTGAATCTTGATATCCATTTGAAGAGCTGTAATCCCGTCACGAGTACCAGCAACCTTAAAGTCCATATCTCCAAAGTGGTCTTCCAAACCTTGGATATCTGTCAATACTGTGTAGTTATTTCCGTCTGAGATGAGACCCATGGCAATCCCTGCTACTGGCGCCTTGATTGGCACACCACCAGCCATAAGGGCAAGCGTTCCCGCACAGATAGAGGCTTGAGATGAAGAACCGTTTGATTCCAAAACTTCTGCTACCAAGCGGATAGCGTATGGGAATTCTTCCAAACTTGGCAAGACTTGAGCAAGAGCACGCTCACCGAGAGCACCGTGACCGATCTCTCGACGACCTGGCGCACCATAACGACCAGTTTCCCCGACAGAGTATTGAGGGAAGTTATAGTGATGCATAAAGCGTTTCTTATACTCTGGGTCCAAACCATCGATGATTTGCGTTTCTCCCATCGGAGCTAAGGTCAAGACTGAAAGAGCCTGAGTTTGTCCACGAGTAAAGAGACCTGAACCGTGCACACGAGGAAGGAAGTCAACAACTGCATCCAAAGGACGAATTTCATCGACCTTACGACCGTCAGGACGAACCTTGTCTTCCGTGATCAAACGGCGCACTTCAGCGTGTTCCATTTGTTCCAAGATTTCAGCCACATCACGCATGATACGGTCAAATTCTTCGTGGTCTGCATATTTTTCTTCATAAACAGCAGTCACTTGGTCCTTAACTGCTTGAGTTGCAGCTTCACGAGCCAATTTTTCTTCTACTTGAACCGCTTTTTGAAGGTCGCTGTTGTAGGCTGAAATGATTTCAGCCTGCAATTCAGCATTTACATGAAGCAATTCCACTTCTGCTTTTTCCTTACCGACAGCAGCAACGATTTCTTCTTGGAAGACAATCAATTCTTTGACAGCTTCGTGTCCTTTCAGAAGGGCTTCCAACATGATTTCTTCTGACAATTCTTTGGCACCAGACTCTACCATGTTGATGGCATGTTTAGTTCCTGCTACTGTCAATTCAAGAAGAGATTGCTCTGCTTGTTCTTGAGTAGGGTTGATGATGATTTGGCCATCTACATAACCCACTTGTACCCCAGCGATTGGTCCGTCAAACGGGATGTCTGAGATAGAAAGTGCCAAGGATGAACCAAACATAGCTGCCATTGGTGCAGATGCATTTTCATCGTAAGAAAGAACCGTATTGATGACTTGCACTTCGTTACGGAAACCTTCCGCAAACATTGGACGGATTGGACGGTCAATCAAACGCGCTGTCAAAGTCGCATCTGTTGAAGGACGTCCTTCACGTTTCATAAAGCCACCAGGAAATTTCCCAGCCGCATACATTTTTTCTTCGTAGTTGACTTGAAGTGGGAAGAAATCCCCAGTTGCCATCTTCTTAGACATCACGGCTGCAGTCAAAACAGTCGACTCACCGTAACGCACGACAACAGAGCCATTTGCTTGCTTAGCAACCTGACCAGTCTCTACAATTAACTCACGACCCGCAAAAGTCGTTTGAAACACTTGTTTTGTCATTAAAATCCCCTTTGGATTAATTATATTATACGCCTTGCCTACAAAGATCAGGATACAAAGGGCGTAAAGAATCCCGTATGAAAATAGGAGATTGACGCAGTTGTGCGATGCACACCAGGAAATCTATCTTTTTCACTAGGGATTTAGCCCGTGTTCAACTATCAAGATACTAAGGCCGCAAAAAGCAAAGTAAAAATAGGAAACTGACGAAGTCTTCGATGAAGACAAGACAGTTTATCTTTTTTACACAGCTTTTCGGCTGGGTTCAATTACTCAAGATACAAATCATTAGAAAGGTTTGATGCTAAAGCATCTAATCCTTTTACGCTAATCGCTATCAGACGATTAGCTAAATGCTTTACTAACTCTCTCGTCAAATAATATCGATTTGACTCGTTCGTGTCGCTTCAACTAAATGCTAAAAAGAACAAATTATGGAAAATTTCTTTTATAAAGTTGAGAATTTGGAAAGCTTTTAAAACTTCAATACCCTCATCTTTGTATCAAGTACGTACAGAGTCTATTTTATCATATTTTTCTTAAAAAGTGCGGGCTTTTCTATTAAAAAGGAACCATCCCCCTCGCTTGAGAAGAATGGTTTGCTTTTTATTATCCTAGAGACTGATGATTAAACAAGGCATGAGTTGCTTGATGGATGTATTTTGCTGTTTCAGCATTGTTCATGGTGTAGAGATGCACACCAGCGACATCCTGGGTTACCAAGTCCACGATCTGATCCACTGCATAGGCAAGTCCTGTTGCTCTGAGTGACTCAGGGTCATGCTCATACTTGTCTAAGATGGCCTTAAATTTACGTGGAAGGTGGATATTCTCACAAGTCTTCAAAAGACGAAGTGCTTGGTTACGGTTAAGAATAGGCATGATCCCCGCATGAATAGGAACATCAATCCCTGCCAAGGTACACTTGTCTTGGAAATCGTAGAAGCGCTCATTGTCAAAGAAAAGTTGCGTTACAAGGCTTGAACAGCCTGCATCCACTTTCTTCTTGAGATTTTGAATATCTGAGATCTGGTTTGGCGAGTCAGGATGCCCTTCAGGATAACAAGCTCCAATAATATCAAAGTGAGGGGCTTGTTCCTTGATGAACTCGATCAAGTCCGTTGCGTAGCGGAAATCCTTTTGTGGTTCCACATCAGGGATAATATCCCCACGCAGGGCCAAGATTTTCTGTACCCCAACCTTGTCCAAGTCCGCAAGTGTCTCTGCAACCTTCTCCTTGGTCAGATAGATAGCTGGCAAGTGGGCAATGGTTGGAATCGCCAAGTCATTCTGGATAAAGTCAGCCAAACGAACCGTTGTTTCCTTGATATTAAATTTATTATTGCTGGCAGTCACACTGATAAAGTGTGGTGTCAGCTCCCGCATATCCTGCAAGGCTGAAATAATTTTATCATTACCCACTGCTGGGTTTGGAGGGAACACTTCAAATGAAAGTGACGGCGTTTGGCGTGACATAGTCCTTATCCTTTTCTTTTTGATTTCATGATTGCTGAGCCAGCTAGGGCTAAGCAGTTCCTTGATCAGTCAGGGTCAAGAGAGAAATCTTATCTTACAATTTCTCACGCGCAGCTTTTGCTGCTTCGACAAGGCGGATCAAGCTTTCTTTTGTTTCTGGAATACCGCGTGTTTTCAAACCACAGTCAGGGTTGATCCAAACTTTCTTGCTTGGAACTTTGGCAAGAATAGCATCAATCGTGTGGTCGATTTCGCCTTCATTTGGCACACGAGGAGAGTGGATATCGTAAACCCCAGGTCCCACTTCTGTTTGGAAGTTTTTCGCTTTGAGTTCGTCCAAGATTTCAAGGTTTGAACGGCTTGCTTCAAAGGAAATCACATCTGCATCCATGTTGTCGATAGCTGGGATGATATCTGTAAATTCTGAGTAACACATGTGAGTGTGGATTTGAGTATCTGGCGCTACTGTAGAGTGTACCAAGCGGAAGGCAGGGATTGCCCAGTCAAGGTAGTCTTCGTACCAGTCGCTACGACGGAGTGGCAATTTCTCACGAAGAGCAGCCTCGTCGATTTGGATGATTTTCACACCTGCAGCTTCAAGGTCAAGAACTTCATCCTTGATGGCTAGAGCGATTTGAAGAGTAGAATCCTTGATCGAGATGTCTTCACGTGGGAATGACCAGTTGAGGATGGTAACAGGTCCAGTCAACATACCCTTAACAGGTTTGTCTGTACGACTTTGAGCATAGCTAGACCATTTGACAGTGATTGGGTTGAGACGAGTGACATCACCCCAGATGATTGGTGGTTTCACCCCACGCATACCGTATGATTGTACCCAACCATTCTTAGAGAAGAGGTATCCTGACAAGTTTTGACCGAAGTACTCAACCATGTCGTTACGCTCGAACTCACCGTGTACCAGCACGTCAAATCCAACTTCTTCTTGCCATTTGATCCATTCGTCGATGGTTTCAGCAAGGAAAGCATCGTATTCTTCTTGTGACAATTCACCTTTACGGTAAGCCAAACGTTTGGCACGAACTTCCTTAGTTTGAGGGAATGAACCGATGGTTGTTGTTGGAAGTGCTGGAAGTTTGAAGGCTTCTTCTTGGATAGCTTCACGTTCAGCAAAGGCTGGCAAACGAGTGTAGTCAGCATCTGTCAAACCAGCGATACGCGCACGAAGTTCTGCATTTTCACCCACACGCTCAGTCGCAAAGAGTTCTTTGTTAGCTGCAAGAGCTTCTGCACCTTGACCATTGCGGATAGCATCCAAGTCACGAAGTTCTTCCAATTTTTCAACCGCAAAGGCAAAGTGGTTCAAGATAGCTGGTTCAAATTCTTCGTTAGCTGTTGTAAATGGCACATGAAGAAGTGAGCATGAACTTGTCAATACGATGTTTTCAGCTGGGATTTGCTCAAGAACAGCCAAGCTCTTTTCGTAGTTGTTACGCCAGATGTTTTTACCATTGACGATACCTGCATAGAGAGTCTTGTCAGCTGGGAAGCCACCTTTAACGAGTTCAAGAGTTTTCTTACCTTCAACGAAGTCAAGACCAATGGCATCAACTGGCAAGTTCACAAGGTCAGCGTAGACATCACGAACATCACCGAAGTAAGTTTGAAGCAAGACTTCAAGACCTTTTTTGTCAGCCAAGAGCTTGTTGTAGAGGTTCAAGAAGAGAGCTTTTTCTTCAGCTGTCAAGTCTTTGACAAGAGCAGCTTCGTCGAGTTGGATACGAGTTGCACCAAGTTCAGCCAATTTAGCAAAGACTTCTTGGTAGGCAGCTACAAAGCTATCTACGAAGTCTTCTGCTTTCACGCCTTCTTCAAAGTCTGACAATTGAAGGAAAGTGAATGGCCCTACAAGGACTGGACGAGTGTTGAGACCAAGTTCTTTGGCTTCTTGGAACTCATCGAAAATCTTGTGACCTGCAAGTTTAACTTGAGTGTCTTTTTCAAATTTAGGCACGATGTAGTGGTAGTTGGTGTTGAACCATTTCTTCATCGGAAGGGCACGCACATCCCCTTTTTCTCCTTGGTAACCACGACCCAAAGCAAAGTAGCGCTCAAGCTCAGACAAGTCCAAGTTTTGAACTGAAGCAGGTACTACGTTGAAAAGGAAAGCTGCATCTAGGAAGTTGTCATAGTGAGAAAAGTCATTTGATGGAATTTCAGTGATGCCTTTTTCTTTGACAATGTTCCAGTGTTTCGCGCGCAATTCTTTAGCCGCTGCCAAGAGTTCTTCTTCTGAGATTTCTTTTCTAAAGTATTTTTCAGTTGTAAATTTTAATTCGCGGAATTCACCCAAACGAGGGAAACCGATGATCGTAGTTGACATGATGTGTCCTCCAAAATTTGTTGTTGAAACTATCTTAACAGAAAAGAAACTGTCTGTATAATTGTAAATAATTAGGCTTTGATATAGTTTGAAACTATATCTCTCTTTTAAACAAAAGAAAAGGACTTGAGACCAGTGTCTCAAATCCTTTGTATAGCTTGTCTTGTGGCTGTATTTTAGTTGGAATGCTCAAACGAGCTATTGATGATTCTCATCAGTGACTATGGCTTGCTATTAGAAAAGACTATAAGTTAGTTATCCTTTGGTAATTTTGATATTTCCCTTAAAAAGTGCGGACGGGAGGTAAAATTATCCAGTGGATGATTTTAGCAAACCAAGTTATTTCATCCCTATCAACCTTTTTCCTGTTCTAGGGGGACAACTGCCAGTGTCTTGCCCAAACTGGCTAAGACTTTTAAGACCGTATCCAACTGAGGACTAGTCTTTCCTGTTTCCATTCTAGCTATAACAGGCTGGCTCACTCCACTGAGTTCTTCTAGTTTTTTCTGACTGATACCTTGCTCATGCCTAGCCTCAATCAGCTCGCTCATGATAGCCACTCGCATATCACTTTCAAGGATTTCCTCCTTGGTAAAGAGTTCAGACCTGATATCTTTCCAATTACTTCCAATAGCACTATTCTTCATCACTTAACCCTCTTTCTTTTATGTTCTTCAGTTCACGCTTGGCTTTTTCAATCTCTCTCCTAGGAGTTTTCTGAGTCTTTTTGGCAAAATGATGTAAGAGAACGAAACTCCCATCAAGCCAAGCCACAAATAATATCCTATCCCTAAGAGGTCTAAGCTCCCAAATCTCATCTTCCGAATGTTTGATATAGGGTTCACCTGCTCTAGTCCCATACTGACTAAGCAACTCGATATAGTCATTTAGTTTATTGAGTTTGATGCGGCTATCCTTACTTTTCTGACTAGCCAATTCTCTCATATAATCCAAGACTGGCTCATTTCCATTTTTGTCCTTATAGAAGTAAATCGTGTGCACCAAGCAACCTCTTTCTAATTCAATTATAACTCAAAAGTTATTGAAAGTAAATCCTAATACTCATAAAAAGAAGACCTTAGAATCATTCTAAAGGTCTCATCTTTATTATTCGAAAAAATTACGAGAAGAGTTATAATGTGGAGCCAATCCTGACTCTTACTTCAGCTCAATCCCTTTCTCACGAAGATTAGCCAGACACTCCTCATAGTAGGCAGCATCATGTTCGCTATAGATAGGACTTTTCAGCTTTTCTTCTGCTAAGTTTTCATAGGAAGGACAGGTCTTACCACGGTAGTTCTTGTCCAGCCACTCTGGACTGACATTATAGCCACGGTTAGCCATCTCCTCCATGATCAAGCGATGATAGGCATAGAGACGATAGGGCGAGTGGGTAAAGACATAGTCTACCGTCGCATGCTTTCTGCCCCAGCCATTGCCACGCAGGGCACAGCACTCTCGATGTTGCCCTAAAAGTTGTGGACGGGGAAGTTGTGAAATCAAATCCTCATGCCAAAGTCTCATGGGAGTCTCCTTTCAGTAAGGTCGAATGTTGCAAGTAGGTATTGGGATAGCGTTCAAGCAAGTCTCGAGTTTTAGCGATCAAGTCTTCCTTGGAAGCTTGAGCAAAGCGGTAGCGATCCAGCAAGAGCATATAGTCCTTACGCTCGGCATCTGTCGCTTTCTTTTTGAAATAGCCCCAAATATGCTGAAAGGCATTGCAAACCTGACCCCTGTGTTCTGGGATTTGACAGGCACGGTCAATCATCTCTTGAACCTGACTCAGCTCCACTTGTTCATTCTTCAAGTATTGGCGAATCTCATTGTAAATATTGCTGGAATGGCTCAAAACGAGGTATTTATTTCTAGCCCAGAGTTGTTGGCATTGGTATTTTTGGTTAGTTTCCATCTTTCTCCTTTTTTTCTATCAGTTTCCAGGAAATATGGAAACAAAGTAACAGTCCTATAAAGTAGACTCTTGAAGTATGCTTTATTGCTTATTAATACTATTTTCTAGTATTTCAATCTCGTTTAAAATGGTATTCAAATGATCTTGATAGTTTTTAATCATACTACTATCTAAGTAATTCTTAATTTTCTTCTGTTTTAGTCTCAACTCCCAATACTTACAAGCTAATCTCATGTAATTACAGTAGTCTTCTCTATTTATTATTGGAGACTTACTTGATTCTATCAATTCGTTAACAAATGTTTCATCAATACCATAGATATCTGCAAAGAACTCCGAAGCACAGTTATAGCTATCTAAAAAATTCTGCAACTCCAATCGATTTTTAATAAACATATTTTGAGAACCAGCATTAATAATAGGGGTTTTAAAACCATCATAATATTGATTCATAAAATAAGCAAAAGTATCAAATCGATCATTCCCTAAAGATTTTTTTGTGTTATTTAAAGCACCTTTCATAGGTAAAATACTGATGTTCATTGGAGAATAACGCATGACTTCAAGAGAATCTTTCAATACATCCGAAACATTTGTCTCATTTAATATCGACTCGTATAACCTACGCTTTCCATCAAATGATGTAGGAACTATGTTAAAAGATACATCTCCGTTAACTTGTATTTTCCTACTTCCATGCTTGAAAATGAACTTTTCTTCCTCATTTTTAAACAAAAATTCTCCATAATATTTGAGATAAAAATCCCAAGCCAATTCATCTTTATCACTACTAAATTCATGACGTGAGGTCAATGTTATTCCTACACTTGTTTGATTTTCTTCATTTTCATTTGACTTCATAAGCACACTTCCTTTGCTATATCCTTGTTTTTCTCATCAACTTTTAAATTCCTTCAAACACTTTTTAAGCTCAGCATCAGCTTCTGGTATGGTTCCGTGGAATTGATTCAGCATTTCTAATAATTTCGAAAATATTTTTAATTTTTCTACATCCCGTTCATCTTCATAATTCTGGAATCTAATATGTGGAGTATTACTTTATTTTTCCATATACCTTATTTTTCCTATACTCATCTAAAATATTTTTAACAACTTTGGTTACTGCTATTTCATCTTTATCCCATTTACTAGTTTGCTCATCACCATCATAGTTATAACCTAAGCAGATCTTCTCACTCTCTTTCTCTATTTTCATAATTATATTAGCTTTATTTTCTTCAATATATACTTCAATAGCTTTTCTTTCATCATCACTATAAAAAACAGGAATTAAGCTTAAATGTCGTCTCCATGCATCACCATCCTGCTTGAGTAGTTCCTTCAACAAATACATTAGCTTAATCTCGATAGAATCATGCAAATAGTAGTAATAAGTAGAATTTAATTTTATATTTTCAAACCCATTGGAAATTTTTAAAAAATTATACTTTGGTTGAACAGAAAAACCTCTATATTCATCAATATAATGTGAGGTAAACTCTAATAAGATTGTTTGATGGTATTTTAGACGTAAAATTTGCCAAGAACTTCTTGCGTTAGGATGAATAAGTGCATAAACTGGTGTTCTTAATTCATCGTTTTGTGGATCATCAATTAAATCAATAGTAAATTCTGGAAAAGGATCATAGTACCATGAAATACTTTCATAAGAGCTCTTCATCTTCACCCAATTCTCTGTATCATCAATATATGTGATAACTCTCTCTTTCGGAAATGGTATTATACCCAATCTAAACTTAAAAAGTTTTTCAATGTCATCTATATTACCCTGACTATCAATAGCAGTATTTTTTGCTCCCTTTCTTACATATATTTGATTTTCTTTCACTTTATTATACCTTTGAGTCAAATAAAAGGGAACCTTAGTAGACTTTTTAACTACAAGAACTTCTAAATTACCATTATTTATACTTCTCAACTCAACAGAAGGCACACAATCTCCTGCCCAAGATAAATTTTGTAAAAAATCTTGATAACTTTCCTGAGTCCATTTTTTAGTAAATTGTTTTACACCTGTAATCTCTACTGGTTTATCACTAATTCCCATTATAATGTATGCATCATGATTACTCATATTATTTGCCATACAAATAATATCATGAAGAAGGTCTCCCTTTTTCTTGTTCTTATCCTTTTCGCTTTGACCTTCATAGAAATATGGTTTTTCTTTAAAATCCCAATATTCCCCTTCAGTTTCTTGATAAAATAATTCTCTTACAATATCTTCAATTTCTTGATTCGTTAGCATAAAATCTCCTTTGGCTTTTTGACATTCTAGAAATTCCTTTTCTTCTAAGACTTTTTATTCTAGCTTTTTTACTATTTTTTGTTTTTAAAACATACAGCTGTACGAAGAAAGAATAAGCTAAAATAGCTTTCTGAACCATTAAATAATTCACATTTTTTTCATCAACCAAACCATGCATAAAGAGATTTCTATTTAAAGGGAGTGTTTCTTCATCATATTCTTCGTCTAAGTCCTCAAATCTCTTGAAGAGGTTTATCTCCCTAAAACTTTTATCATGATATTCAGAAATATAAGCAATATGAGAAATTAACTCTTTCAGGTATTCATCATGATTCAAAGAATCCATAAAATTTCTAAACGATTTTTGAGAAACTTTAATTTCAGATTGCTTTTTCTTTTGTTCTTGTATTTGGAGTTTAGCAAGTACATTTTCAATTCTTTCACAGCAAAACATGACCATTGTTTTATACATTTTTAGCTGTTCAAGATTTTGTAGTTGACAAATCTCTTTATATGTTTTTAGAGATTTAGAAACAAAATCATAAACTGTTCTACCATATTTTTCCTCCCATAATGATAGATAGTTCATCAGTACAATATTAGCTTCTTTTTGGTTTTCTATTTCATATGATCCCATTTCATCAATGAATAATAACGGAGGATAAATATCATAGTGCAAGAATTGTGCTATTTTTCTTTTATCAAGCTCCTCTAAGTCTTTTTCATATTTTTCGAAATCAATTGAAGAAAAAGTATCTATTAAGGATTTAAATGTATAGGAATACGACTCATTTATCTTATCAATCAATGAAAGCAATGGACTAAAATCTATTTTTGGTATCTCTATTTGCGATAATATTTTTAAACATGCCTCAGAAATCGGCCTCATCTTCTCAGAAATATCTAAATTGATTTTTTGAAAGTTAACTCTAACTTCTTCTAAACTTGAAATCTTTGAGTTCATTTCTTTAGAGACTTTCTCAGATTCCATTTTATTTTCTTCTTCGTTATTACAATCTACCATAAACTCTTCCTTCATTACAATAATTTATAAATTAAAATATAAGTTATACCCAATTACAATTCTAGAGAATTACTCACTCAAATTATACCACGAATCTACCAAAAAAACGTCTTTAGATAATAATATATCTAAAGACGTTTATTTTTATCCAGCTACTTGTTCTGCTTCTTCTACTTTAACTTTCTTATCCTTCTTACCTGAACCAGTCAATCGTCGCTTACTATCTCGGATTGTATTCAGGTCCTTGAGAAGTTTGGTCAGGTGTTCTTTTTCTGGATAGGCTTCTGCGCTGGCTGCGGTATAGCGCATAAAGAGGTCGTAGATGCTGGTTAGTTCGGTACGGACTTGTCTGGTCTTGCCGACCTCCTTGGCAGACTTATGCGCACGCGCCTGACTTTCCACCTTATCATACTCCTCCTGCGCACTGATCACCGCCGTCAGCATGGGTGTCAGTCCTAGACTGGTCACTGCCGTGTGGTAGGGTTCTTCGCTGAGAGTTTTGAGCAGACTCTTAATTTCTGCTGTTTCCACATCATTGCTATGTTTGGTGATATCCTTGTACTTGGCAAAGACTGGTTTCAAGGTCTCATGGGCTTCTTTGAGTTTGGTCTCCTTGATCTTAGCAAATCCTCGATGAAGAGTAAAGAGACCAACTAGGGCACTGTCACGATTGCGATCGACTTCGGTCAGGTTCGTTGCCTCTTTCTTTTCTACGATAGCGAGTTGGCCTTGGAAATCTGCTAGCTTGCTCTTGAAGGAATCAAGATGCTTGCTATACATAGGCTCGTCCTTATGTGCCTTGGCAAAAACTTCTAGTAGTTGACCCGTATCTACCATGAGACTTTCAAACTCACGATTGGTAAAGTTGGTGTAGCTTAGCGGACGGATGGTAAATGTTTTTGTCATGATGATAACCTTTCTTTTTTCATTATTTCAAAAAGGAGTTTTCCCTTAAATTTATAAATCCATTCTAACAGTTACTTTAAAAGATTTGTCCCCCTTCCTCTGAACTGTCAATATTTCCATCTAAAATGTACTTCTCAGGGCAAATCTTTTATTTCCAAAATAAAAAATCCCTATCTGACTGGACACATATCCCGTCTGTCAGATAGGGACTCTTACTTTTTTTAGATTTTAACTTTTCTAGTTTTAGAATACATTTAAACTTTAGGAAAGACGACTATTCGAAAGCTCGAAGACCTTAAAACTTTCTCAGATAGATCATTCGAAGCTTAGAATACATATAAATTTATGTATTTCTTATCATTCTAAGCTTAGAATACATCTAAACTTTAGGAAATTCATATCTTCGAAACTTCGAATAGCTACCTACCCTACTCGAATCGGCTTTTAACCTTCTTCTTAGTCAAGATACGGTCGTTTTTGTTAGAGAGAGCTTTGATACGAGCTTCGAGAAGGGTTTTCCGTCCGGCCTCTGTTCGTGTGTAGACGAGGTGATAGCGTCCGATAGTTGGCCTCAGAAAGTCGAGGAATTTCTGTGCTTCTTCCTTCCGCTTCTCAAAAAGACTAGGCACGACATAGTAAGGTGACTGACCTTGTCGGACTTTCTCTGTCTTCAAGAGATAGCGCTGGTTGTCCACTGGAGCAAAGAATTCTCCCACAGTCTGCGCAAACAATTCCTTATCTCTCATACTACCTCCCTTGAGATAGGCGAAAACCAAATAATTTTCCTTATCCTCCTCTACCTGAACACGAGATTGGTCATCTGTTAGATGCCCCGAATCTAGCAGAGCCTTTCGGATCTGCTCACCCAGAGATTGCAAACGTTTATAGGGACTCTTATAGCAGAGGTAGCGCCAAGATGCAAAGGCCAAAAAGAGGAGACAAGCTGCTGTAAGCCACCAAACTCCAGTCAGTCTCATTCTAAACAACAAAACCAATAAATCCACTGCTAACAGCAGCAAAGACATGCGTACCCATTTTAATGCATCAAACTGGAGCATGATTGGAATTTTCTGTTTTTGAGTCGCAACTTCAGTGACAATCTCAAATTGATCTGCCACTACGAGAGAATCGTACCATTTTTTGCGCAAACCTGCTCGATCCTTGGATAACATCTTAATCCGTTCGTTATACTCTCTGATTTGCTTTTTCTTAAAAGGGGGCTTTGGAAAATCCAAACGATCCAAACCGGTCTCAATACTCTCCTGATTATAGGCCAGTCCAAGAAAATGTTCCATACGACGAGACAAGGTTTGCAGATCCTGATTGCTCTCTGGTCTTGGCTCCTCACCAGGAAGAGTGATGAGCGCCTGCGCTTGAACGGCTACCAGATGCCAGATGTTACTGGTCTTTTCTGGATGTCCCGGCCAGATACGAATGGCACGCCCCCGCATCTGGTTACTCAGCATAAAGCTCCCCACAAAGCTTCCGAGGATTAGGGAGTTGACACAAGGAGCATCCCACCCCTCTCCAAGGAGAGATTTAGTTCCGACTAGGACTTGAATCCGCCCTCGTTGAAAAAGCTCCGTCACCGCTGCTACGATTCCCTTAGCTGAGCTCGGAAAAACGACTTGTACATAATGCTTTTGATCCAAGTGACCAATAGACGAAAAACTGAGACGAACCTGAGGCAAGAGCTCCTTCAACTCTGATGCCACATCAGTAGGCAAAATAACGACACTACCTGACAAGACAGCCAAAGACACAGGTATCTCTTGCTCCTGAGCTTTTCGGCGAATGCTTTCAAAATAAGGGAGAACCCCCAACTGAGAAATGGTTGCATGATTATCTCCCAGATAGATTGAAAAATCTTTACGAATATAATCCGCCAAGACAAGTTGTCGCAAATCCTGTCCCATACTCTTATACTCAGTCAGAAAAATATCTGCAATACCAGACAATTTCCCCAGAGATTGGGTTAAAAGCTGGTCAGAAGCCTTAGACTTAACCAGATAAACCTGACGTTTTTCCACCAACCCACGCGCCTTCAACTCAGCCTCTAACTTTTTCCTATATCCATCTGGATCCTCGTACCAATCTGGAGTTTGATAGAGAACGCTCTGCAACAACAGCTCGAGCCAGTAGGAGTTCACCTGAGGCAGACGTTTCGCCCTCAAAAGATTCTCTAAAGAGTCAGGAATGGTCAAGCCTTGAGAATGCATATAGATCAAAATAGCCGACAAGTACTTAGGGTCTTCTAGTAGAACATCGGATGACATGTCTCCTTTGAGTACCTTTGAACCTGACACTAGAGCTTGAAAGTCAGGATTGACCAAAAGCTGATGGATATACTCCCACTTTCTATCTTCAAACTGCCTGAGGTGTTCCGACTCTTCAGCTGTTGGTGAACAGATATAAACAAAATCCTGATGAGGACAGAGGGTGTCTTCCTTGACTAGTTCAGGTACCGTAATTTCTTGGTCAATTTCCCCACACATACGGATATAGCGTTCCCAGAGTTCAGGCTCGCTGTCATAAGGTGGTGTCGCTGTCAGGGAGACGACTTGCAACTGTCCATACTGCTTGCGAAAGGTTTCCAGACTTTTCCACCATTCATTGCGCAGGTGGTGGCATTCGTCCAAGCAAAGAGTAGCAACTTTCTGAGCTCTTAGACTTGCAAGCAAATCAAACCCCACAAAATCCTCTGCTTCTCCATCTTCTTGTGATTGCAATTGGTTCATGGCGCTATGAAAAGCCTGATAGGTCACAATCGTTAATGCCTTCATCTCCTTTAAGTTTTGGGAAACGAGGTCTGAAAGCATCTGACCATCCTCTAGAAAAGCATCTTGGATTCTATCTACCCATTGTTCACGAATGGTGACAGTCGGAACTAAGATGAGGGCTGGGTTGCCAAAACGAGCGATTAGCTCGATACCAATGGTTGTCTTTCCAGACCCTGGAGCAGCTACTAGATGAACATGGCCATCTGTTTGATAGTTCTGAAAACGATCTAAGACTTCCTTTTGGTACTTTCTCCATCTTCCTTTAAATTTTAAATCTAACATTTCTTTCACCATTATATCTCTTGACTTACTCCTTTAATTGTACCACACTTATATAAAAAGCAAGATAAGGAATCAAATTAGTCTTTATAAGAAAAATATGGTATAGTAGAACCATACTATCTATAAGGAGTTTCTATGTCACAGCATAAGCAAATGAAAGCTGTTTCTCCCCTTCTACAGCAAGTCATCAATATTTCGTCTATCGTCGGGGGAGTCGGCACCCTGATTTTCTGTATTTGGGCCTATCAGGCTGGAGTTTTACAGTCCAAAGAAACCCTATCAGCCTTTATCCAGCAAGCTGGGGTTTGGGGGCCACCACTCTTTATCTTTTTACAAATCCTACAAACCGTTGTTCCGATCATTCCGGGAGCTTTGACCTCAGTGGCTGGGGTCTTTATTTACGGACACATCATCGGAACTATCTATAACTATATCGGCATCGTGATTGGCTGTGCCATTATCTTTTACCTCGTGCGACTCTATGGAGCTGCCTTTGTCCAGTCGGTCGTCAGCAAGCGCACCTATGACAAGTACATCGGTTGGCTAGATAAGGGCAATCGTTTCGAGCGGTTCTTTATCTTTATGATGATCTGGCCTGTCAGTCCGGCTGACTTTCTCTGCATGCTGGCTGCCCTTACCAAGATGACCTTCAAACGCTATATGATTATCATCGTTTTGACCAAGCCCTTTACCCTAGTGGTTTATACTTATGGTTTGACCTATATTATTGATTTCTTCTGGCAGATGTTTTGAGAATAGAAAAATCCGTTTGGTTTCCCAAGCGGATTTTTTGTTTGTTTTATTTTGCGACACTCTTAGCAAGGACAAAGTTTCCAAGTGTGGCAGAACCATTGCCTGCGACTGCTGGAGTGACAATGTAGTCACGCACATCTGGTACTGGTAGGTAACCATTTAGAAGAGCTGTAAATTTCTCACGCACACGGTCCAGCATGTGTTGTTGGGCCATAACCCCACCACCAAAGACGATCACGTCGGGACGGAAAGTCACTGTAGCATTGACCGCAGCTTGAGCGATATAGTAGGCTTGAACGTCCCAGACAGAGCTGTTGAGTTCAATATTTTCACCGCGAACACCTGTACGAGCTTCCAAACTTGGTCCAGCTGCAAAGCCTTCCAAACATCCCTTGTGGAAAGGACAAACCCCATTAAATTCTTTTTCTACATCCATTGGGTGTTTAGCCACATAGTAGTGACCCATCTCAGGGTGACCGACACCACCGATAAACTCACCACGTTGGATAACACCTGCACCGATCCCTGTACCGATCGTGTAGTAAACCAAGTTTTCGATACGGCCACCAGCATTGTTACGAGCAACTACTTCACCATAGGCAGAGCTGTTTACGTCGGTTGTGAAATACATGGGTACGTTGAGGGCACGACGAAGGGCACCAAGTAGGTCTACATTTGCCCAGTGAGGTTTTGGAGTCGTTGTGATAAAGCCATAGGTTTTTGAGTTTTTGTCGATATCAATGGGACCGAAGGAACCGATGGCAAGGCCTGCAAGATTATCGAATTTTGAAAAGAATTCGATGGTTTTATCGATCGTCTCGATAGGAGTTGTTGTAGGAAATTGTGTTTTTTCTACAATGTTAAAATTTTCATCTCCGACAGCACAGACGAACTTTGTACCGCCCGCTTCTAAGCTTCCATATAATTTTGTCATGATAAACCTCTTATCTTTGTTTTCTCTATTATAGCACATTTTAAAGAGCTAGATTTCTCAATATTTTAGATTTTCCTCTGTAAATCTTACCATCCAAGTAAAAACGAACAAACATGATATTTGTTCGTTTTGTTTTTAGATTTGATTTTTGAAGAGGACTAGGCTTTCACTTCGATGATAGCGTCACCCTTGACAACTGAACCGCTTGCGACTGGTGTCACAGAAGCGTAGTCTGCTGTGTTGGTTACGATAACCATTGTTGTGTCGTCAAGACCTGCAGCAGCGATTTTGCTTGAATCAAAGGTTCCGAGAACATCACCAGCTTTGACCTTGTCGCCTTGAGCAACCTTTTGTTCAAAACCTTCACCATTCATAGATACAGTATCGATACCAACGTGGATCAAGATCTCAGCTCCATTTGCTGTCTTCAAACCGTAAGCATGTCCTGTGGCAAAGGCGATCGATACTTCTGCATCAGCTGGTGCGTAAACCACGCCTTGGCTTGGTTTCACTGCGATTCCTTGTCCCATTGCACCACTTGAAAAGACTGGATCGTTAACATTCTCAAGGGCAACTACATCACCAACGATAGGAGTTACAAGTGTTTCATTTTGAAGAGTATCAGACTCTTCCACTACTGGCGCTTCTACTGTAGTTTCAGCAACTGTTTCTGCAGTTGCCGTTGCGGCTTCATCAGCAAAGACACCTGCTGCTTTTGTTTTACCATAGAAATAAGTCAAGGCAAAAGCTGTGGCAAATGAAATCACTTCTGCAACTACATACATAGGGATTGAACCTGCTTTAATAGATAGGAATCCGATAAATCCAGCTGCTCCCAAAGAAACAGCAATGACATGGGTCAAGCCTGCAACAAAGGCACCGACTGCTGAACCAGCAAGAGCACAGAAGAATGGGAATTTGTATTTCAAGTTCACCCCAAATAGGGCAGGCTCAGTAATACCAAGGAAAGCAGAGACAGCTGCAGAACTTGACAAGCCTTTAGTTTTAGCATTTTTAGTCAAGAAGTAGATAGCAAGAGTGGCTGCACCTTGCGCAACGTTTGCCATTGAAGCAACAACAAAGATGTAGTCACCAAATCCAGTACCGTTATTATTGTATGCCGACAATAACTGTGTTTCAATAGCAGGGAATGATTGGTGAAGCCCTGTCATAACAATCAATGAATATGTTCCACCAAAGAGCCCCATACCAAATGCACCTGTAGTATTGTATAACCATACAATAGCATTAGTAATGGCATCAGAAACCACCAACATCACAGGACCAATAACTGTAAAAGTTAGGAATCCTGTAATCATAACTGATAAAAGCGGTGTGAAAGTAAAGTCAACTGCAGATGGCAATTTTTTGTGGAAGAATTTTTCTAAAGTTGCCAACAACCAGACAGCCACAAGAACTGGAATAACTTGGTAAGCGTAGTTTGTTTGTGTAACATGGTAACCTAAAATATCCCAAAAAGCTTCTTTACCACCTAAATCTGGTGTGGTCATAATCATACCAATAGCTGCACCAAGGAATTGGTTTGCTCCAAAGCGTTTAGCTGCTGAAATACCTACCAAAACAGGCAAGAACATAAATGGAGCAGCAGACATCAATTGAATCATCGCTGAAATCCCTTTGATAGCAGGGTACATGTCTTCAATTGATTGAGGTCCAAATAAGTCTGGTGATGTCAAGAAGTTACGCAATGCCATCAAAAGACCACCTGCAACCAATGCAGGAATAATTGGAACGAAGATATCTGACAAAAGCTTAATCAAATCCATCAATGGATTAAATTTTTTGTCTTTATTCGCAATCTCTTTTAAATCATCTGTGGAAGCTTCTTTCAAACCTGTTTTTTTGATAATTTCTGCATATACAAAGTTAACATCTCCGGGACCAATAATAATTTGGTATTGTCCGTTTGTGCTAAATGTACCTTTAATATCAGCATTGTTATCTAGAGCTGCTTGGTTCACTTTTGCTTCATCTTTTAATACCAGACGAAGGCGGGTCGCACAATGTGCTGCAGCTACAAGATTCTCTTTACCAACAGCCTCAATGACCTCGGTAGCAACTTTACTATAATCCATAGCAAAAATCTCCTTATAAAATTTTGTTCTTGTTTGAAAGCGATTTTATTCGCCCTACGACTATTATTTTATCACGTTTCTAAAATATGTCAAGCGTTTTGCAGATTTTTTATTTTCTTTCTTTTACTCCTGATTATTCTTGCTCGTTTTTGAGGGATATTTTCTTTTTCCTCAAAAAAATATCTTTATATTAGAGGATTCAAAGCTTTTTATTTACATTTTCTTTCATTTTTTCGTGAAAATTTGCCAGATTTCCTTCGCTTGGTTTCTGGCAATCGTTTGACATATTTTTCTCTTTTTTAACATAAAAGACTTGCTTTTTTTGCCGAAAACGTTTACTATTAATAATAGAATAGAACTTATGGAGGAAAGATAAAATGGAATGGACAACTGAGCGCCGTTATAGACGCTATGAAGACTGGTCTAATGATGAAATCAAGCAAATCGAGGAAAAGATGGCACAATCTCCTTGGCATACTCGTTACCATGTCGAGCCTAAAACAGGGCTTCTCAATGATCCAAATGGCTTTTCTTATTTCAATGGCAAATGGATTCTCTTTTACCAGAACTTCCCCTTTGGTGCAGCCCATGGGTTGAAGTCTTGGGTGCAGCTTGAAAGTGATGATTTAGTGCACTTTACAGAAACTGGAGTCAAAGTTTTGCCAGATACTCCATTAGATAGCCACGGTGCCTATTCTGGTTCTGCCATGCAGTTTGGCGATCAGTTGTTCCTATTTTATACTGGAAATGTCCGTGATGAAAATTGGATCCGTCACCCTTACCAGATTGGGGCTTTGATGGATAAGGAGGGCAAGATTACAAAGATTGACAAGATCTTGATTGACCAGCCAGCAGACTCTACTGACCACTTCCGCGATCCGCAAATTTTTAACTTTAAGGGACAATATTATGCTATCGTCGGCGGACAGGACTTGGAGAAAAAAGGCTTTGTTCGCCTCTACAAGGCCGTGGGCAATGACTACACAAACTGGCAAGCAGTTGGCGACCTTGACTTTGCTAACGACCGTACTGCCTACATGATGGAATGCCCAAATCTGATCTTTGTAGGGGAGCAACCTGTCCTTCTCTACTGCCCACAAGGATTGGATAAGGCTGTTCTAGACTATGACAATATCTATCCAAACATGTACAAAATTGGGGCTTCCTTTGATCCTGAAAATGCCAAAATAGTCGATGTGTCACCCCTTCACAACCTAGACTACGGCTTTGAAGCCTATGCAACTCAAGCATTCAACGCTCCAGATGGACGTGCACTAGCAGTAAGTTGGCTTGGGTTACCAGATGTTTCTTACCCATCTGACCGTTTTGATCACCAAGGAACCTTCTCATTGGTCAAAGAACTCACTATCAAAGATGGCAAACTCTACCAATATCCTGTCTCAGCCGTCAAAGAACTCCGTTCCTCTGAAGAGGTCTTCTCAAATCGGACTCAAACCAATAACACCTATGAACTCGAGCTCAACTTGGAGGCCAATAGCCAAAGCGAGATTGTCTTGCTCGCTGACAAGGAAGGCAAGGGGCTTTCAATCACCTTTGACCTTGTCAATGGACAAGTGACAGTGGATCGTAGTCAGGCTGGTGAACAGTACGCCCAAGAATTTGGTACGACTCGTTCTTGCCCTATCGATAACCAAGCTACAACCGCCACTATCTTCATCGACAAGTCGGTCTTTGAAATTTTCATCAATAAAGGAGAAAAAGTATTTTCTGGTCGTGTCTTCCCACATGCGGACCAAAACGGTATCCTGATCAAGTCTGGAAACCCAACTGGAACTTACTATGAATTAGATTATGGTCGCAAAACTAACTGATGTCGCAAAACTTGCAGGCGTCAGCCCTACTACCGTCTCACGGGTCATCAATAAAAAGGGTTACCTATCTGAGAAAACCATTCAAAAGGTTAATGAAGCCATGCGAGAATTGGGCTATAAACCCAACAACCTGGCTCGAAGCCTCCAAGGAAAATCTGCCAAGTTGATTGGACTTATTTTTCCAAACATCAGTCATGTCTTTTATGCGGAGTTGATTGACAAGTTGGAACACCAACTCTTCAAAAATGGCTACAAGACCATCATCTGTAACAGCGAACATGATTCTGAAAAAGAACGTGAGTACATTGAAATGCTGGAGGCCAATCAGGTAGACGGTATCATCTCAGGAAGTCACAATCTCGGAATTGAAGACTACAATCGTGTGACAGCACCGATCATTTCCTTTGACCGGAACCTATCACCAGACATACCTGTCGTCTCCTCTGATAACTACGGTGGCGGGGTTCTCGCAGCCCAAACCTTGGTCAAGACAGGAGCTCAGTCTATCATCATGATTACAGGAAATGACAACTCTAACTCACCGACTGGACTGCGCCATGCTGGCTTTGCCTCTGTTCTCCCAAAAGCGCCTATTATCAATGTTTCCAGTGACTTTTCGCCCGTCAGAAAAGAAATGGAAATCAAGAACATCTTGACCCATCAGAAACCAGATGCTATCTTTGCTTCGGATGATTTGACAGCCATTCTGGTTATCAAAATTGCTCAAGAGCTGGGGATTTCTGTTCCTGATGAGCTCAAGGTCATCGGCTATGATGGGACCTACTTTATCGAGAACTACTATCCTCACCTGACAACGATTAAGCAGCCTATGAAGGAGATTGCCCACCTCACTGTCGATCTTCTCCTGCAGAAGATTGAAGGCAAGGAAGTCGCGACAACTGGTTACTTCTTACCAGTCACCCTATTACCAGGAAAAAGTATTTAAACACAAGAAAACTCAGACCAATTCGTCTGAGTTTTTTACGATCTTAAGTTTTCTAGATAGCGCTGGGCTGTCTCTAAGTTGAAAGTTTTATCAGCGATGAGGCGCTCAACTAAGGGAGCAACCTCGGACTCACTAGCACCGGCTAGGAGAGCTAGGGATTTGGCCTGTAATTTCATGTGACCTTGCTGGATTCCTGTACTCACCAAGGCTTTGAGGGCCGCAAAGTTTTGGGCAAGACCGATGGAAACGATAATCTGAGCTAATTCTTTGGCTGAAGGATTTCCCAGTAGTTCATGACTGAGGGCTACACGTGGGTTGAGTCCGATAGAGCCGCCCTTGGTCGCTACGGGCATGGGTAGGGTCATCTCACCGACCAATTCTTCTCTTTCCATGTCCAGCGTCCATTGACTAAGACCTTGATAGTGTCCATCTCGACTGGCAAAGGCATGGGCCCCGGCTTCGATGGCACGCCAGTCATTACCAGTGGCAATCAAAATGGCATCAATACCGTTAAAAATCCCTTTATTATGGGTAGCTGCTCGGTAAGGATCAGCCTGCGCAAACTGGCTAGCCAAGGCCATTTTCTCCGCAATTTCTCGTCCTTGGTCCCTTTGAGGGCTCAAGTAGCGAAAGGCGATACGACAGTTTGCAGTCACCAGAGAATCGGTCGCGTAATTGGACAGGATCCCCATAAGGCTCTGTCCTTGACTGAGTTCTTCTAAGACTGGTTTCAAAGCTTCCAGCATGGTGTTGAGCATATTGGCTCCCATGGCTTCCTGGGTATCAACATGGAGATAAACAACGAGAAAGTCTGTTTCACCTTTGATCTGCTCTACATGCAAATCACGCGCCCCACCTCCACGTTTAACGATGGACGGATAGGCTTGATTGGCAAGTTCCAAGAGCTCAGCCTTCTTGCTGGCAATTTTCTCCTGCGCTAGATCTGGATCAGCAACTTGATAAAGGGCTACCTGACCAATCATCTGGCGCTCATGTACTTGAGCAGTAAAGCCACCTGCTCTCTTGATGATTTTGCTGGCATAACTAGCCGCAGCAACCACTGAGGGTTCTTCTGTCACATAAGGAACTGTGTAGTCCTGACCGTTCACCAAAAGTTCTGGAATGATAGAATAAGGCAGAGAAAAAGTTCCCACCACATTCTCACTCAGCTGGTCTGCAACAGTCAAGCTAATTTGTTCATCCTGCTCCAGACTCGTTTGCTTTTCAGGACTAAGGAGCGCCTGAGCTTTCAGCAACTCAAGGCGCTCATGGTATGATTTTTTAGAAAATCCATTCCAACTTAACTTCATTATTTTTCAACCTTGCTATAACGGCGTTGGTGGTCGAGAATTTCAACCAAGGCATAGTCTTGATGTTCATAGCCTGCAAATTGGGCTGAACCAGATTCATCCAACTGCAATTCTTCGAAGAAGACTTTTTCATAGTCTGCAACAGACAATGCTGTACGTTGCTTGAGTTTGCTCAAGCGATCCTTATCAAGGTAAGCCTCATAGCCTTCGACCAATTCACCACTAAAGAACTCTGAAACCGCTCCACTTCCGTAACTGTAGAGGGCAATTTTATCTCCAGCCTTCAGAGTCTCTGCATTTTCCAAAAGGGAGAGGAGGCCGAGGAAGAGAGAACCTGTGTAGATATTCCCAATCATCTGACTATAGAGAATGGACTTATCAAAGTTTTCTTGCAAACTATCCTGTTTTTCTTTAGACAAAGTTTTGTCCATCATCTTGCGCAAGCCTTTTAGGGCCAACTTAGGATAAGGCAAGTGGAAGCAGATAGCCGCAAAGTCATCCATAGTCCAATCGTAGCGTTTCTTGTATTCATCCCAAGTCGTTGTCAGGCAATCAAGATACTGTTGGGTCGAGTACATGCCGTTTACATAAGGAGTGCTCGAGTAGTTCGGACGCCAGAAATCCATGATGTCGCGTGTTTGAGCAACGTTATCATTGTTAAAGGCCATGATGCGCGGATTTTGGGTGATCAACATCGCCACACTTCCAGCACCCTGAGTTGGCTCACCTGGAGTTCCCACACCATACTTGGCAATATCACTGGCAATGACCAAAACCTTAGACTCTGGAGAATTCTCCACATGCAATTTAGCATAATGAAGAGCAGCTGTTGCTCCATAGCAGGCTTCTTTGATTTCAAAGCTACGGGCAAAAGGCTGAATGCCTAATAGGCCATGAACAAAGACTGCCGCTGCCTTACTCTGGTCAATCCCTGACTCGGTCGCCACGATGACCATATCGATTTCTTCTTTTTCTTTGTCTGTCAAAATAGAGTTGCTTGCACTAGCTGCCAAGGTAACAATATCCTCAGTCAGTGGCGCAATACTAATTTCATTTAACAAGAGTCCCTTGCTAAATTTTTCGGGGTCAACTCCCCTCGCTTCTGCTAGGTCTTGTAATTTCAAGACATATTGACTGGTCGCAAAACCAATCTTATCAATACCGATTGTCATATTTACCTCTGTTTTTTCATTCATTGTAAAAAATCGTTTCATTCTATTTTATCACAAATAGGGGCAAAAGAGAGAAAAAAGACTTGATTCACCAAATCAAGTCTTTGCTTTAACAGCATCAAGAGGATATTCCTCGTTGTTTTCGGATGTAGTAATAAAGCTTTAGAATTACCGTTCCACTTGCCATTCCAATAGAAATAACGAGGGCTAACATAACCACCAAAGTCGCGCTGGCAAGGGCATGACTGTAATCGCCTGTCACAAAGAAAGCTGTCGTCCGATAGGATAGATAACCTGGCACCAAGGGGGCAAGAATGGCCAAGACAAAAACCACTGCTGGTGTCTTATAGACAATACTTAAAATCTGGCTGATGCAAGAGCCAATTACTGCTGCGATAAAGGTCGCAACAATAACATTGGTCGGTTCTTTGAGTACGAGATAGAGGAGCCAGACACCCATTCCCAGAACACCACCAGGCAGAAGCATGGAGCGTTGGACATTCAGTACGATTAGAAAGTTGATAATGGCGAGCAAACTTGCCACCGCTTGGAGTAAAATACTTGTTAGAGTCATCTTATGTCATCAAAACCAGGGCGACAGAGGTGCCGGCCCCTAAAGCGAGGGTAATGAGCAGGGATTCAAACATCTTGCTCATACCAGAGTTGATATGGTTGGTCATGATATCTCGAACCGCATTTGTCAGAGCAATCCCTGGAACAAAGGGCATGACGGCTCCTGCTATGATTAGGTCTGCCGTCGAAGGAAATCCAGTATAGCGAGCCCAGAACTGGGCAATCAAGCCAAAAACAAAGGCACCTGCAAAAGCTGTTACAAAAGGAATGCGGATAAACTTCTCGACATAGAGAGAGAAGGCAAAACCAAACAAAGTCGCAACGCCTGCTCCAAAAGCATCATAGACATTGCCGCCAAACATAATCGAGAAGAAAGGGGCGCTGAGGGTTGCTGCTACAGTCACTTGGAGCTTGCTATAAGGAAGAGCTTGATTTCTGATTTCCTTCAGCTTTTTAAAAGCTGTAGAAAGATCAATCTGGCCACCCACAAGTTCTCGTGATACTTGGTTGACATCACAGACTTTTTCGATGTTATAGGAGGATGACGTCACCCGTTTCATACGAGAAATATTGGTGTTTTCAATCGAAAAGAAAATAGCCGCGGGCATGGCAAGAACATTGCAATCCACTATTCCCTGTGAATGGGCAATGCGAATCATGGTGTCCTCAACCCGATGAATCTCCGAACCACTTTTCAAGAGAATGGTTCCAGCTAGCATAATCACATCAATGACAGCATTTAACTCTTTTGATTCGTCCATTTTCTACTCCTATTTTCTACTCCCTTTATTCTATCACAAAAGTTCATGAAAAAAAATCTTTGTCATGAAATCATGACAAAGATTGGGTTAATTTCGTTCATTGCTTGACGTTCTACCGCCATCTGAAGAATCCGTTGTAGGGTTGCTACCTTGATTGTTACTCTGTGAAGGCGTCGTGTCTGTTCCTGAATTTCCGTGTTGAGACGAACTTGATGAAGAAGGAAGTGGTTTTGGTTTATAAATAGAAATCTTAACACGTGTTTTATTGAGATCTACCTTTTCTCCAGATTTAGGGTCCTGACTAACAACTGTTCCTGCAGTAGTTCCTTCAGGAGCAGTTGATACTTCCACAACTTCGATATTGGCCTCTTTTACACCAACAATCTGAGTCAAATTGTTCTTAGTAAATTCAAGACTTGAACCAATGTAACTTGGCATCGAAACGCTGGTCACCTTCTTAGCAACTGTCAATACAATACTTGTTGCCTTTGTTAGGTCGTAAGTGCTTCCTGCAGCTGGGGTTTGCCTAATGACTGTTCCTGGATCGCTTTCGCTAGATTCCTCTTCCTCGATCTTGATAAGATTTTCTGGAACCTTTTTCTCTTTGAGCTCTGCGACAACATCCGAGGACTTACGTCCTACATAGTTACTTAGTTGGAAGGATTGCTTACCTGATGAAACGATTAGATTTACTTTGCTTCCTTCTTTTCGACCGCTTCTAGCTTCTGGATCTGTTCGAATGACGCGACCTTCGGCTACTGTGTCGCTGGCCTCGGTCTTTTCTTCACCTACTTCAAAATTAGCTTTCTTCAGTGTTTCTTTAGCTTCAGCAACTGTCTGTCCCGATACATCTGGAATAGCAATAGTCGCTGGAGTTCGGGAGAAGATCCAAATCAAAGAGGCTGCAACTAGCAAGGCACTGGCCAGTAAAATCATATAGCGAGCTTTAAACTTCCGTTTTTTCGCTGGTTTTGGTACTGGTGCTTCAGCTACCACCTGCTGAGTCTGCTGTTTTGATTGAGGTCGCTCTAATTGTGGCTTAGCCTTCGGAATAGAGGTCAGAGTGCTTTGTGGAACTTTAGGCAAGGTCTTGGTATCAACCTTGCTTGCCTCATCAAAGACTAGCTTTGGTTCTCTCCTGCGATTGTGAGACAAACAACTCGACAAGTCCACATACATTTCTGATACGGACTGATAGCGATCTGTCAATTTCTTGGCCGTTGCCTTGATAACGACATTTTCCAAAGCTTGCGGTACTGCTGGATTCTCAGCAATAACAGATGGGAGTGGTTTTTGGAAATGCTGGAGGGCGATAGTCACTGCACTGTCCCCATCATAAGGAATATGTCCAGTCAACATTTCATAGAAAATAATCCCCATAGCATAGATGTCACTCTGCACAGTTGCCTTGGAACCACGCGCCTGCTCAGGTGAGAGATAGTGGACTGAACCGAGCATGGAGTTAGTCTGTGTCAGACTGGTCTCTGCAAAAGCTACGGCAATCCCAAAGTCTGTAACTTTGGCAGTTCCATCTGGTGTCAATAGGATATTTTGAGGTTTCAAATCTCGGTGGATAATCCCTCTCGTATGCGCCAGACGCATGGCCAAGAGAATCTGTCCCATAATACGGACGGCTTCTTCATTTGAGAGAGGGGAATGTTCTTTGATATAACGTTTGAGGTCAAGCCCTGCCACATACTCCATAGCTAGATACTGCTGACCGTCTTCCTCACCGATATCTGTTATTCGAACGATATGGGGATGATCCAGATCCGCCATGGCTCTCGCTTCACGTTGAAAACGTGCCACAGCAATCGGATCTGTCTGATAGTTAGTCCTCAGGACCTTAACCGCCACTTCTTCCCCGTCTAGGATCAAATCCTTGGCCAAGTAAACATCCGCCATGCCTCCTCGACCAATCTGTTTGATAATCCGATATCGTCCGGCAAAAATCTTGCCGATCTGGATCATTCTACTTCCTCCTCATTCATGTGAACAAGGGCAACCGTGATATTGTCTAAACCACCTGCATTGTTGGCAAAACGAATCAAAGTTGCCGCCTTGTCTGCCAAGGAAATATCACTTGTTACAATATCGTAGATATCGCTTCCTGAGATCATATTGGTCAAGCCGTCACTGTTGAGCAAGAGGTAGTCTCCTGACTCTAGGCTAACCATGCCAAAATCTGGTTGAATTTCATCTTTTTGCCCAATGGATTGGGTAATGATATTTTTCTGCGGATGAATTTCTGCCTCCTCTGGAGTTAGCTGGCCAGCCTTTAGCAGAGCATTAACCAAAGAATGATCACTTGTGAGCTGGCGATAATCTTCACCACGGATCAAACCGATACGAGAATCACCGATATGGGCATAAATAGCTTGATTTCCAATAATGGCTACTGCTTCAAGCGTTGTTCCCATCCCCTTATAGGCTTCGTCTTTCCCCATCTGATGAATTTTTTGATTTTCAAGTTCCAGATAGTGGGCAAACCATTCACGGACCTCATTGACGGTGTCGATTTGGGTATCAACCCAAGCCACGCCTAGGTCTGTTACCGCCATCTCACTAGCGATATTGCCTGCACGGTGTCCTCCCATCCCGTCAGCTAAGAGGATCATGGTGCGCCCTGCTCGGTTGACAAAGTGATTGACATAGTCTTGGTTATTTGTTCGTTTCTGACCAACATCTGTTAATAATGCTATTTCCATTGTGTCAGTTCCTTCCTAATCAGATATCTTGCGGAATTGGCTTATAAAGAATCCATCACTTCCGTACAATTCAGGAGTGATCAAGATACAGCCGTCCTTCAAAATATCCTTGCATTCATGTTCTAGTTTAACCTGCTCAAACTCGGGGTGACTTTCTAAAAATGCCTCAACGACGTGAAAGTTTTCCTCTGAGACGATAGTGCAGGTACTATACGTTATTATACCACCTTTTCGTAAGGTTTGACAAACACTACCTAGTATTTCCAGCTGAATTTGCTGTAATGATGCGAAATCCGCCGTTTCTTTATTGTATTTGATATCTGGTTTGCGACGCAAGAGGCCAATCCCAGAACAAGGAGCATCTACTAAAATCTTGTCAAACGAGTCACGATCGAAAAACTCATGAACTTTTCTGGCGTCCAATTTTTGCGTTTGCACTCGATCTGCTACCTCCAAACGTTGGGCGTTTTCTTGGATCAAGTCCAACTTGTGATCATAAAGGTCCAAAGCCGTCACCTTACCCGATGTGAGGTAAGAGGCCATATGGACTGTTTTTCCGCCAGGAGCGGCACAGGCATCCAGTACCTGCTCATCACCTTGTAGACGAAGGGTCGGAGCAACCAATTGACTGGACTCGTCTTGTATGGTAATGGCCCCTTCTGCGAACAAATCATGTCCTGCAAAGTGACCTTGCTCCTTGACCAGACCAGTTGCTGCCAAAGGGGAATCAGTCGCCTCTAACAAGGCTTTGATTTCCTCTTTTCGGCTCAAGTCGGTCACCCGGATGCTGGCTTTGTTACGCACCAAAAGACTTTCAAAAATAGCTTGTGCTCGCTCTTCACCGTATTCTTCCTTGAGTTTAGACACGAGCCAAACTGGGAGAGAATAGGCAATGGAATC
Organism: Streptococcus oralis; assembly: GCF_021497885.1. NCBI lineage: Bacteria > Bacillati > Bacillota > Bacilli > Lactobacillales > Streptococcaceae > Streptococcus > Streptococcus oralis. The sequence goes on along the minus strand of NZ_CP046523.1, from coordinate 382,056 downwards.
ACGCTTATTTTTTCGCTTAATGCTGTCAATATCTGGCCAGCCCTCTCGCAAAATACGACGAAGGACGGCGTTGACCAATTTTTCACTGCCTTTTTTACGGGCTTTAGCTAGCTCTACAGCTTCATTGACCACTGCGTGATTGGGAACCTTATCCAGATACCGAAGTTGGTAGGCGCTCAGAAGGAGCAGGATATAGAGCCAGTTATCCAGCTTATCCCGGTCTTTGATAAAGTGGGACAGGTACCATTCCAGAGACAGTTTGCGGGCTACCGTTCCGTAGACAATCTCTGTCACCAAGCCCTTGTCTGGTGCTGAGAGTTGACTGTCCTTGAGGTGTTTGTTTAAAGCGATATTCGAATATGCTTGGTTGACTAGAACATCCTCTAGCACTGCTAGGGCGAGACTTCTAGCCGTTTCTACTTTAGTCACCAAATCGTTCTCCTACTGTCAATGTCCGTCCAACTCCGTTGAGGAAGGAAGCAATATCCATCTTAGGCTTGCCTGCTGGCTGCACTTGTTTGAGAGATAGAGCTCCTTCAGCCGTTGCGACGATCAATTCTTTCTTGCCAATAGAGAGGATCTCACCTGGATTTCCCTGACCTTCTACAGGTAGGGCTTCATAGATCTTAAAGCGGTCGCCTTTGAGAAAAGTATGGGCAACAGGCCATGGGTTCATTCCGCGGATTTGGTTGAAGAGTTGGCGGTTGGTTTTAGTCCAATCGAGTTTCTCTTCCTCTGGCTTGATATTTGGCGAGAAAGTGACTTGACTTGGGTCCTGAGGCACAGGTTTGATCTCCCCAGCAGTATAGGCAGGTAAGGTATCCAAAAGCAAATCACGACCAACGATCGCCAATTTTTCAAACAAGGTCCCGACATTGTCTTCATCTGTGATGGGAATACTGCGGCGAGAAATCATATCTCCTGCATCCATTTCTTTAACCATTTCCATGATAGTCACACCAGCTTCCTCATCCCCTTGAATCAAGGCATAATGAATAGGCGCACCACCACGGTGTTTAGGAAGGAGAGATGCGTGAACGTTGACCGCAAAGTCCATGCTATCAAGAAGTTTACTTGGGAGAAATTGTCCAAAAGCAGCGGTCACAATCCCATCAGCCCCCAAATTCATGATAGCTTCCAGCTCTGGGCTTCCAGATAATTTTTCTGGTTGGTAGATAGGAAGACCTGCTTCTTTGGCAGCCTGCTTGACTGGGGTTTCTTGGATCACTTTTTTACGGCCGACAGCGCGGTCTGGCTGGGTCACAACTGCTAGAATCTCGTAACGATCATCTGATAACAAACCCTTCAAAACTGTCGCTGAAAAATCAGGGGTTCCCATAAAGATTAGTTTTGTCATTTCTTCTCCTTCTTATAAAAATTGTTGCGGTTCGTGGTCAATGCTGAGACGAAGCTCGCTATTTTCCCGTTCTTGAGTCAAGGTCAAGACCTGATTGAGGGTTGGACCCAGCTCATCTTCTAAACGGTATTTAATCAAAATCTGGTAATGATAAAGGTTGTGGGTACGGGCAATGGGCTTGGGCGTTGGACCCAGGATTTTACTAGTTTCCGATAAACCTGAGCGCAAAATCCCCATGACTTCATAGGCACGTTTGACAACCTCTTCTTCTTTCTTGTGAGAGAGGGTAATCCCAATAGTGAAATAATAAGGCGGGTAACCGAGTTGGCGCCTGATATTCATTTCATAAGCATAAAAGCCTTCATAATCCTGATCTTTTGCAAAACGAATGGCATAGTGCTCAGGATTATAAGACTGGATCAAGACCTGACCTGCTTTCTCCGCTCGACCTGCCCGTCCTGCCACCTGGGTCAAGAGTTGGAAGGTTCTCTCAGAAGAACGAAAATCTGGTAGATTCAAAGCTGTATCTGCATTGAGCACTCCGACCAAGGTCACATTTGGAAAATCCAAGCCCTTGGCAATCATCTGGGTTCCTAGCAAGATATCCGCTTCCCCTTGACCAAACTGGTCAAGAAGAGCTTGGTGACTGCCTTTCCTACGGGTCGTATCCACATCCATCCGCAGAATGCGGGCCCGAGGAAAGAGTTCTGCTAGCTCATCGTAGGCTTTCTGAGTTCCCGTACCATAGTAACGAATACTGCTGCTCTGACAGTTGGGACAGACATGAGGAATTTCCTTAGAATAACCACAATAATGGCAGTTCATAGTCTTGGTATCCATGTGCAGAGTGAGAGAAATGTCACAGTTGGGACAAGTATCCACAGTCCCACACTCCCGACACATAACAAAGCTAGAATAGCCCCGACGGTTGAGCATAAGGACTACCTGCTCTTTTTTATCCAGTCGGTCTTGGATAGCTTCTAGCAAAGGAGGGGTAAAGTTTGATGTCTCATTTTGTCCGATATAGTCCCGAAAGTCAATCACTTGAACCTCTGGAATCGTAGCCAAAGGATTGGCTCGTTGGGTCAGACGTAAGTGGTGATAGACGCCTTTTCCAGCCCTCGCACGGCTTTCTAAGCTCGGTGTCGCCGAACCAAGGACCAGGGCAGCTTGATTGTACTGGGCCCGTAGAATGGCGACCTCTCTAGCATGATAACGTGGATTGCTGTCTTGCTTGTAACTAGCCTCATGTTCTTCATCGATAATGATGACACCCAGATTTTTCAAAGGAGCAAAGATAGCTGATCGAGCGCCAACAACAACCTGAGCATCGCCACGCTCAACCTTGCGCCATTCGTCGTACTTCTCACCATTGGATAGGCCTGAGTGGAGAATGGCTACTTTCTCACCAAATCGAGCAATAAAACGCTCCGTCATCTGTGGCGTCAGAGAAATCTCAGGAACCAGTAAAATAGCTGTCTTACCCTTGTCCAAGGCTCCTTGGATGATCTGTAAGTATACCTCCGTTTTCCCACTCCCTGTAATCCCTTGAAGGAGGAATGGAGGCTGTTGACTACCAATAGCACTAACAACGGCATCACGCGCCTGTCTTTGCTCCGGATTCAATTCCAAAGGTTGGCTGGCTTCAATACCCTCGAAATAAGCGGCTGAGCGTTGCACTTCCTTTTGGACTAGAGTTAAAGCTCCTTGATCCACAAAGAAGTTAACTTGCTCCCGCGAGTAAGACTCTAACAAGCTAGACAGAGGAGCACTTTCTGTATGAGCAAGCAAATAATCTCTTAGCTCTGCCTTTTTCTTAGCACGAGCAGAAATCTCAATTTCTTCTAATCGCTCAACATGGACCTCATACCAAGACTGGGTCTTGACCTTCTTTTGATCAACTGCCTGATACTCTAAGCGGAGCAGACCTTTTCTGGTCAAGCCCATCATTTCTGCCTGCTTAGCAAGATCTAGAGAAGAAAAAGCTAACGAATCTTCAGAACCAAACAAGCGCTCTTTGTCTGCCTGACTTAGACCTTCTAAAGGATAGAGAATCTTATCATAGCTGGAGTTTAAAAATCCTGGAAGCATGGCTTTTAGAATGGATATTTTGTAAGAAAAGACAGACTTTCGAAGCTCCTCAGCCAGCCAGAGTTGCTCCTGAGTCAATACGGGCGAAAAGTCTAGGACTTCTGCAATCTCTTTCAGGTTCTGAACTGCCACTTCTTCATCCGACTGGGACTCCAAGCCTAGCACAATCCCTTGGATCAAACGATTGCCCTTACCGAAGGGTACATGGACCCTCATACCGGCTTCCAGCATGTCTACAAATTCCTCAGGGATCTTGTAGCTATAAGGCTGGTCCGTCTGCATCAGGGGAACATCCACGATAATCTTTGCGATCGCCATCTTCTCACCTCCTCCTTGTCAGTAAATTCTTGCAATAGAAAAAATAAGATTGAGTCCCCCCAACCTTAAATTTTTTCACCATCTTCTTTTTCTTTAGCGATTTGCTCTTTGATTTTCTTTTCTTCTTCTTCTTTGCGGCGTTTTTCTTCTTCGATACGGAGACGAACCGCTTCACGTTTTCCTTCTGGATCTGGGTGAATCGTAACGTTTCCTGACTCGATTTCTTCCAAAGCGCGAAGAGTTGATTTTTCGGACTTAAACTCTTGAGTAGCTGGCGCACCTGCTTCTAGTTCGTGGGCACGTTTTGCCTCTAAGATTACGAGTGAATATTTTGATGGTACCTTGTCCAGCAAGGTATCGATAGAGGGTTTTAACATCATTTGCTTGTACCTGTTTCCTATAGTTTATCGAGTAGTTGGAGATTTTGGCAACATCTCCTGATAGTGACCAATGACACGGTCCACACGGAAGTGTTCTGCTTCGATTACACGCTTGACACGTTCAGCAGCGAGGGGCACCTGATCGTTGACAATGGCATAATCATACTCACGCATGAGAGCAATTTCTTCCTTAGCTTTTTCGATTCGTTGGGCAATCACTTCAGCGCTATCTGTTCCACGACCTACCAAACGATCTTGCAATTCATCCAAATCTGGTGGCGTTAGAAAGATAAAGACAGCATCTGGAACCTTTTTCTTAACCTGAAGGGCTCCTTGGACTTCAATCTCAAGAAAGACATCGATTCCCTTGTCCAGAGTTTCGTTGACATAGGTCAGAGGAGTTCCATAGTAGTTACCGACATATTCTGCATATTCCAACATCTGACCTTGACGGATCAGCTCTTCAAACTCTTCACGAGTACGGAAGAAATAGTCCACCCCGTCCACTTCACCAGGACGTTGCGCACGTGTCGTCATCGAAACAGAGTATTGAAATTGATTCTCAGAACTCTCAAAAATCTCTCTTCTAACCGTTCCTTTCCCAACTCCTGAAGGACCAGAAAAAACGATTAGCAAGCCTCGGTCTGCCATTATGTCTCCTTTAGTTAGTCTGTGAAATAAAGTGAAATTTCTCTCGGATACTGATGATAGCGTCAGTTATCCTCCTACAGTCTTTCTATCTAGTGTAACAAAAAAGCAGTAATATTTCAACTGCTCTTTTTTATTTATTTAGCATAATCTACTGCACGAAGTTCGCGGATCACGGTTACCTTGATATTTCCTGGGTAATCGAGATTGTTTTCAATTTTCTCACGAACCTTGTGAGCCAAGATTGTGACTTTGTCGTCTTTGATTCGTCCTGGATTAACCATGATACGGATCTCACGTCCTGCTTGAAGGGCAAAGCTATTTTGCACGCCTTCAAAGCCATTGGCGATTTCTTCCAAATCATGGAGACGCTTGATATAGCTTTCAAGAGATTCACTACGAGCACCTGGACGCGCTGCGCTCAAGGCATCTGCTGCAGCAACGATCACTGCAATGACGCTTTCAGCTTCGACATCACCGTGGTGGCTAGCAATAGTATTCACCACAACTGGGTGTTCCTTGTACTTACGAGCCAACTCCGTACCAATCTCAACGTGGCTACCTTCAACCTCGCGGTCAATGGCTTTCCCGATGTCATGAAGGAAGCCAGCACGACGGGCAAGAGCTGCATTTTCACCAAGTTCACTCGCGATGATACCAGATAACTTAGCAACCTCAATCGAATGACGCAAGACATTTTGTCCATATGAAGTACGGAACTGCAAACGTCCCATGATCTTCATCAAGTCTGGATGGAGGTTTGGCGCACCAATCTCATAGGCAGCAGCCTCACCGTATTCACGGATTTTGTTGTCAATCTCCCGACGGTTTTTCTCCACCAACTCCTCGATACGAGCTGGGTGGATACGGCCATCCTTGAGCAACATTTCCATGGTCATACGAGCAATTTCACGACGAATCGGATCAAATCCTGACAAGGTCACCACTTCTGGCGTATCGTCGATGATAACATCGACCCCTGTCAAACTTTCAAAGGTACGAATATTGCGTCCTTCACGACCGATAATGCGTCCCTTCATGGTATCGTCTGGTAGGTGAACTGTAGAGTTTGTTGACTCCGCTACATACTCACCAGCGATACGCTGCATAGCCTGAACCAAGATATCTTTCGCGATCTTATCTGAACGTTCCTTGACCTCTTGCTCTGCCTCACGAATGCGGCTAGCAATTTCCTTAGTTAAGTTTTCCTCTGTTTGAGCCAAGATAATATCTCGAGCCTCAGTTTGGGAAAGGGAGCCGATACGTTCAAGTTCAGCTTCTTTTTGTCTTTCGACTTCCTCTAATTGCTCTTCACGTGCATCAAGGTTTTTTGCTCTATCAGAAATACTTTGTTCTTTTTGTTCAAGTGTTTTTTCTTTGTTCGTCAAATTGTCGTCTTTACGGTCAAGGCTCGTAGCTCTCTCCGTCAAACGACTTTCAATTTGCTTGAGCTCCTGACGTTCTGACTTAAATTCAGCGTCCACTTCTTCACGGTATTTTCTGGCTTCCTCTTTGGCCTCCAATAGTGCTTCTTTTTTAAGAGACTTGCTTTCGCTCTTGGCTTCGTTTAGCAATAAATCCGCTTCGCGCTCAGCTTGTCCTCGTAAATTAGTTGCTTCTTGTTCAGCATTTAGAAGCATCAACTCTGCAGCCTCTTGTGATGATTTCATCTTAGCTGAGATGCTGACATATCCAATGACTAAACCAATGATGACGGCAAAAACAGCAATCGCAAGTGTCATGATTTCCATGTTTTTACCTCATTAAATTTGTTTATCGAATGACATACATTCTTTAATATTCTATCATAAAAAACCGATTTTCACAAACCTTAAATGGAATATATTCTATTGAATTTTGGCCAAATTCCTCATTTTTTTTATGCAAACTTTCTATCTCTAAAAAAGTAAAAAGCCTACCTCTCAGTAGACTTTGTTTGATTCTATTCTAATGGGTACTCTGCCGAAACGAGATAAATCTTTTACCATAATGATAGAAAACTTTCCTTTATTCAGGTCATCAATCATATTCTTAAAATTTGGCCGCTCAAAATTAAAACCACTATATCCATCATCTACATATTCATAGGATAATTCAATAGATTTCTCTTCTACCTCAAAAGCAAAAAGGATAAATTCCCCCTACACTTTAATAGTAAAAATTTATCCCTCTTGGTAACCTCTTTTATTAATTTTTTTGATAAAGAAAACGCACATTTTATTTAACTGGTGCTGAAATCTTTATAATAATATTTTTTTAGTTCTTTCTAGAATAATGATATTAAGATTTTTCATATATCTTATATATTCTTCTTCTGTGCTAGCAATCGAAATATCTTCTTTATCTAAAAAGACAACCTGATTGTTCTCTAAATCTGATTTAATTAAATCTATAATTTTATTTTGCTCATATATAAATCCTTCTAACTTGAAAAACTCGACAAAGTTCTTAAATCCATTTTTACAATTATCATCATCAATAAATAGTTCAAACCATTCATGGTAATTCTCTATAGCATAATCTATTTTTGAATTATTATTTCTCACAAACCATTCTTTTATAGCATATAGTGTTAAATCAAAACGATCATAATATCCGTTTTTTCCACCTCTAGCCTGATTAACGGTTTCTTTTCCACCACCTCTAGGGAAAAGAATGTGTCCACCTATTGTTCTTGAAATTTTCAAATGATCTAAAATTATTCTGTCGTTTAATCCTGCCTCTTTTGCCCAATAAATAGAAGCTCCTATATAATCACTTGATAATAAATACTTATCCTTATCAATAAATAAAGTATAAAAATCTCCTTTTCCAAAGTTTTGGCATTTATTACATACAGATGTTATTTTAAGTTTTTCTTTTGAATCATCATCAAAAAACATCTCACATAAATCATCGTACAACGCCTTACTACATACATCAGGATCCTTTCTATAATCATAATCTAATGAAAAACCTTTGGGAAAATAAGGATATAAATCAAATAGATAATTTTTAAACTTCATATTTATTATTCTCCATTAAATCTTTTTAGGCAATTTAAAGTCAAATTTCCCCCCAAGCACACCCGCACTTACTCCCGCAACTACTACAAGTGTTGTACTAATTGTTCTTATTTTCTTCACGCCACTGTTTAGCTCTTTTGTTAAATAAAACAACATTGAGCATATCTGCTTCACTTGCATACTTGTAAGACAACTGTTCGTTGGTAAGATCTTTTAAGAGATATTCTTTGATTGCATCTGTATGAATTTTGTAGTTAATCTTAGAAATTTCTCTATTCAAATTCCAGCCTAATGATAGCTTAGAATTCTCATCTGACTTAAGTCTTTTGTAATCCTGAATTACATACATCTTAAATTCAGCAGAAATCCATGAAGCAAATTCAAAGGCAATATCTGTATGTGCAAATGCACCACCATATCCTCCACCTTTTGAGATAATTCCGATTGCTCCAGTTTTCTCTACCCATTTCTTAGGAGACAATGTAAATGAATTATATCCAGCTTCCGATTTAATTCGGTCGAATTGAAATTCATGTTGTTTAAGCTTTCCCATAAACCAAGAAATTCAATTGTATCTTTTCTTCTCATCCAATTTTTAATTACATCACTCGATACTTATCCGCACGATAAGCTCCACGCAAGGTGTTCGCAATCGACCAAACTGCATTGACTACATTTGAAATCTGAACATCGTTCGACTGGAATATCGGTAGTTTTTCTTTAAAATTAGACATTTGCTTCCCCTGTTTTTATGATTTACAATTCTCCTCATTATACCACAAAACAAGAGTTATAAAGCGAATCCAACGGACAAGAATCTAGCTATTATAATAAAATTTTTCACTGGATTTTTAACTTATGAAATCTGTCATTTTCCAAACAGCTTTATCTTTAATTTATTAGCTAAAATTTCTAAAATAAAAAGCCTACCTTTCAGTAGACTTAGTAGTGATCTTTGAAGGACAAGAAAGCCACGCTATCTCCATCTATCATATAAATCAAGCGATTTTCTGCATCAATGCGCCGCGACCAAGCTCCTTGATAGTCATACTTGAGTGGTTCTGGTTTCCCCATTCCTACAAAAGGATCGCGTTGAATATCCTTGATTAGCATGTTGATTCTTTTTAATGCTTTCTTGTCCTGAGTTTGCCAGTAACAATAATCCGCCCAGGCATCTTCTGTAAACTTGAGTAGCATTCCTCACTCCTCAATCACATGCACCTGAGTGCTTCCAGTACGGACTTGAGCCAGTCCTAGCAAAACCTTGTCAGAAAGTTCCTTATTTTGAGCGATTCTTAGGGTTTCTTGAATACTATCCCACTCACTCTTTGAAAGGACAACAATATCCTCATCAGGATTTTTATTGACCACCGTCAAAGGCTCAAATTCATCGTTTACCTTTTTCATATAGTCCTTTAAATGATTTCGGAATGTTGAGTAAAGAACTGCTTCCATAACCATACCTCGTTTTGCCTCTTTTCCACTATTATACACAAAAAGAAAGAAATTGTCAGGAACTTGTACAAGATTTTTCTTTTCTATCTATTTATTCGGAAAAATTTCAAAAAGCCTACCTTTCAGTAGACTTAGTTTGATTCTATTCTTATCGGCACTCTTCCAAAATTCTGCTCTGCTATACTTAGGTGTCCTAGTTGGTAAATCTGGTCTGCTTTTTGGGTCATGGCATCCCAAGGCTCTTTCCCAATTCGGCTGACTAGTTGGACTTGGTCTTTCAGAGATTTGAGATGTTGTCTGCCTTTTTCTGTAAATCCTAGGACATGAACGGCTTCTGGCAAGTCACTTTCTCTGGCCTGCACTAGGATATAGGTCAAGAGGCGTCTGACACGCGCCTTGGTGTAGCGTTTGGTCGCAACCGCCTCGACCAATTCGTCAACAGACTGGGCTGTCTTGATCGCTTCCTTGATACGCACTGCCATTTCTTGATTGACCTGATAGATGGTGGTTAGGTCTGGATTTGACAAGATTTGATAGCGGAGCAAGGGAAAATAGTCATCCCAGCTCACCTTACTAGCATTTTCAAAAAGCTCTACAGAAGGCATAAAGCGTTCTAAGAAATCTTTGTCCCTCTGGTGCTGACGGAGGGCTGTCGCCGAGGCAAAGTCCACATTCTTGTCCACAGAATGGTAACTCGCTCCCTGACGCTGAATCGGCTGGAGTTTGATGTTGCGTCCTGCAACCGCCTTGGCATAGGCCAGAGCAAGGACATGATTGGGCGTATTGCCTGAAAAATCAAGACCAGCAAATTCCTTCCACATGGCTTGGGTTTTCTGAGGATAGGAGAGAGAATCAGGCAGATTTTCCACAAAATTCTCCATCTCAGCACCTTGCTCTGTGTATAAGTCAGCAATTTTTTGGTAATCCAGAAATTCCTCTGTCCCAAAAGCTAGGCTATCAATGCCCAACCGAGCCAAGATATCCACAGCTCCTTGGCCAAAGAAATCTGCCGCCTGAACACTGACTAAAAAGGGCAATTCCACTACCAAGTCTGCGCCATTTTCCAGTGCCATCTGGGCCCTTGTCCACTTATCAACGATAGCAGGCTCGCCTCTCTGCATGAAATTCCCAGACATGGCCACGATTTTCAGCCCTTCCACCTGATCCAGCAGGTATTTGTGCCCATTATGAAAAGGATTGAACTCCGCGATAATACCTGTGATGGTCATGATGTTCTCCTACTTCTGCGCGACAAAAAACCAACGGGTAGTGGTTTCTGTTGGTTCCTTGTCCTCAAAGTCCGCATAGAGTTTGAAAGACTTGAAACCAGCCTGTTCCAGCAAAATATCATAGGTCAAGACCTCATAGGTCCGCTCCTCATGCACTTCGTCGTAGCGACTAAAGGAACCGTCAGCCTCCTTGATAAAGAAGGTCAACTCATGCACGACGGAGTGAGGAGCTTCGTCCTCATAGGTGTCCCAAAGCATGGCAAAATCTTCCGCATTTTCATGGTAAGAATAGCCTGGAAAAACCTCATCCGTCTGGTAGGTCGAATGCACATCAAAGATGAAAACTCCGTCTCCATTGAGAGCATTATACACTTCCTTAAAGACGTCTCCTACCTCCACCTCATCCTGCATGTAGCAGATAGAGTCAGAGTAGCAAGTCACAAAATCATATTTACCTGCCTTGGATAAATCCAGCATATTGCCTTCAATAAAATTAATCTTTTGCTTGGCTGATGTCGCTCTCTTTTCAGCAATCTTCAGCATATCCGCGCTCAAGTCAAGTCCTGTCACATCAAAACCTGCCTGAGAAAAGCGCACAGACTGGATACCTGTCCCGCAAGCCAGTTCCAAGAGTTTTTTTCTCTCCTTGGTCTTAGGCAAATGACGCAGAGAAAAATCCGTCCATTTATCGTATAAACTATCGTCCATCACAGCATCGTAAACAGCCGCAAAGGTTTCATAAGTTGCCATAATCATGATACCAAGAGCCTCCATGGCAAACACCACTCGCCCTCACCTTTCCATCAATTTTCTAAAATAAGCAAATAAACCCAGTTGACTGCAACTGAGTTCATCTTCTACGCCAAAGTTTCAGATAAATCTACTGAATTCGCTTCATGCCATAGCTTCTCTAGGTTATAGTGGGCACGCATTTCTTCTGAGAAGATATGCACAACGACACCGCCTAGGTCCAACAACACCCAGCCTCCAGCTGCATCGCCTTCGACATGGCTGCCTTTAAAGCCTGCTTGAGCTACTTTTTCACGGATATTGTCAGCGATAGCGTCCAACTGACGGCTATTCATCGAGCTAGTGATAACAAAGTAGTCTGTCACGCTGGTCAAATTCTGTACATCAAGTGCGAGGATATCCTCCGCGCGTTTCTCATCAGCCGCTTTCACGACTAGTTCTAGTAATTCTTTTTCGTTCATTTAGTCCTCTTTCAAATAGTGCACAAAGGCGTTATAGGTTTCAAGGGTTTGGGGATAGATGGGGAATCCCTGATGAGCTAGATGCTCCACGGTACGAGCTGTTTCGTAGGCCACTGCCTTATTGAGCGATAGCTCAGCAATCTCACGTGCCTCGTCCACTCCAGGGAAGGCACGATTATGCTCGATATAGTCTGCGACATATATAACCTTATCAAGATCAGTCATCTGGTCAGCCCCGACTGTATGGATTTCAATAGCTCGCAAGATTTCTGGATCATGCAAATCCAAATCTTCCTGAATCTTGTAGATACCAACCATGCCATGCCAGACATTATTGCCCCAGTTTTTGAGGTCAGGATTTAGCTGATAACGGTCAATCAAGTCTAGAAATTCCTGATCTGACAACTTTTTAGCATAGTCATGAAGGAGACCTGCTAGACCGGCTTTCTCAACATCGACTCCAAATCTCTCCGCTAACTCTATAGCTGCACGCTCTACACCTAGACAGTGGGTTAGGCGTTTCTCGGGTAGAAGCTCTGCCATTCTTTCCAACAAAACCTCACGGGAACAGTTGATATAGTCTTGATAGGTCATCAGTAGAGCCCCTCCTTCTCGATGTAGTCTAGCACTGACTGTGGTAATAGAAAGTTAGGTGTTCGTCCTTGGGCAATGAAGTCACGCACCATGCTGGACGAGATGTCCATGAGAGGCACATCCACCCAGATAACTGGATAGGAAGTCCCAGCCTTGTAGCGTGGGCGCTGAACCCCTACAAACTGAACCATGTCGACCAGCTCATCAATTCGGTACCACTTAGGCAGATAGTCCACCATATCAGCACCGATAATGAAGTAATAATCCGTATCTGGATGTTGCTCGGTCAAAATCTTCATGGTGTCGTAGGTGTAGGAAATGCCCTTGCGCTCTAACTCGATTGTTTCAATGGCTAGGCCTTCAATCCCCTCAATCGCCAACTCAAGCATCTTGAGCCGATGGCACTCGGGGATGGTTTCCTTTTTATCTACATGAGGAGGTTGGTATTCGGGCATGAGCAGGACCTGGTCCAGTCCTAACTGTTGTCGTACTTGGTCCGCCACAACAAGATGGGCATTGTGAACGGGATTAAAATTCCCTCCTAGAATCCCGACTTGTTTGCGTTTTTTCTCCTTGATTTCTGGCTCCAACTCTACCTTGGTAAAGGGAGTCAATAATTCGATTGCCATAGGCTCGTCTTCCTTTAATTCTCTGTAAAAACAGTTGTTTGGAGTAGGGTTTTAGATTTCTTTGACTTTTTTAGAAATCTTGCGATTTTCTTTCTTGCTGGATTGTTTATACAAAATCAAGATGCGTCCGATTTTTTGGACAGTATCCACACCGATTTCTTCTTCCAAGATTTCAGCTACTTCATGGATATTTTCATCTGTGTTTTGTAAGAGTGTAACTTTAATCAATTCGCGGGCGTCAAGAGCTTGACGAACGCTGGTCTTGATTTGGTCGTTAAGTCCATTTTTCCCGATTTGGATGATGGGTTTGAGGGTGTGTGCCTGGCTGTTGAGGAAGGCACGTTGTTTTGATGTTAATGACATAATTTCTTTAAAAGAGTTTCTTTTTATACTTTTCTGAAGTGGTGACGGACGTCAGCAAAGTCCTTCGGACTTTCATGACTAAAATTTGAGCCTAAGGTCTCAAATTTTCCGCAGTTGGTACAATCACTTGTACCAACTAACACCACGGCGAAAAGTATCTTCTACGGGCTCGCAACGCTCGCCTTAATAAAGACAACTCTTTCCTTTCTGTGTTTAAATAATGGCTTTTCGTGTGACGACAGCGACGCCTTCTGGTGCCCAGACGGCGACTTTGGCGGTGTCTGTTACGCGGATCCAGCCTAGTCCTGAGATGACTAAATCTGTCTTGTCCTTGATGGTAAAGACGTGTTGGACTAGTTTTGGAAAATCTTCTTTTTCCTTACTATTTGGTGGTGTCAGAAGGGTTCCAAGGTGCTTGTCATAAAATGCACTAGCGCCTTCTAGCTTGGTACGGTGGAGTTTGAGTTCATTGTCAAAGAAGGCTGTGAAGCCTTGTTTTTCTCCTGAAATAAAGTCAAACCGTCCTAAACCACCTAAAAACAGGGTTTGCTCAGGGTTAAGTTGATAGGTTTTAGGCTTGATTTCCTTTTTAGGGCTGACATACTTGAGGTTTTTGGCTGTCAAGTAGTGGGCCATCTGGTGTCGGTGGATAATTCCCGGTGTATCGTAAATATAAGATCCGTCGTCAAGCGGAATCTCAATCTTGTCCAAGGTTGTCCCCGGGAAGCGCGAAGTCGTGATGACATTCTGGTTGCCCGTAATTTCTTGGATAATAGCATTGATAAGGGTTGACTTCCCAACATTGGTCACGCCAACTACGTAGACATCACGGCCCTTACGATAGTGTTCAATCTTGTCAATGACTTCCTTGATAGCATACTTATTCTGGGCTGAAGTCAGGACGACATCAACAGGGCGAAGACCTTCTTCGTGGGCACGCTCCATGAGCCACTGGCTAATCTTGCTCGGTTTAACGGACTTAGGTAGAATATCTTTTTTATTTCCAACCAAGAGGACATCATTACCCGAGACAAAGCGTGGCAAGCCTGGGATAACAGAGCCATTAAAGTCAAAGATATCAATGACATTGACCACTAAGGCATCACTGTCTCCTACCTCGTGCAAGAGCTTGAGGAAATCATCGTCCGTCAACTGGACATCTGTGATTTCATTGTAATGACGGAGACGGAAACAGCGTTGGCAATAGACTTCGCCTGTCTCCAACCCTTTTTCGAGTGCCGACTGGGGAGTGAAACCAAGACCAGCCTTGTCTGTCGTCTGAATGGTTGCTCCACAACCAATACAGAGAATTTCTTCCATAGTTAAATTCCTTTTTTATATGTAATCGGTCCGTACTTTTCAGTGATTTTGCACATGACACGGCGCTCGCGAGCTCGGTTAATCTGCGTTTTGATCGAGTCGTGTTGGACCAAGGGTTTGACCAAGATCGAGCGAATGCCTGCACGATGCGCTGCCCGAATATCCGTCATGAGCTGATCGCCGACCATAACCACTTCATTTTTCTCGTAGTGAAATTCCTTCATGGCACGATCAATCCCAAATGTGAAAGGCTTCAAGGCCCAGTAGACGTAATCAATCCCAAATTTCTCAACTGCTCGTTGAACTCGTTTTTTGGTGTTATTTGAGACCACGATGACACGAATACCTGCGTCACGAAGGTCATGTAGCCATTGCTTCATCTCTGGAGTCCCATCAGGGTTGTTCCAAGCAATGAGGGTATTATCCAAATCGACCAAAACAGCCTTGATCCCCTGCGCCTGCAGGCTTGGGACTGTCAGAACATAGACCGCTTCCACAGCAAAATCTGGCATATAGTTTTCAATTGCCATTCTGGCTCCTTTTCTTTTTAATTTCTAGCAATTTTCTTTAAACATTGGGCTAAGACTGCCCATAAAATGAGACTAGCTATCAAAATATAAATCCAAGCATTCGGTTCATCTGTAAACGGTAAAGGGACATTCATTCCGAAGAATCCTGTAATAACCGCAAGGATAGCCAGCAAGACTGAGATAATTGTCAAAGTTGTCAAATTATCATTCAAATTATTATTTAGGATGTTGTTGTAAGAGGCTGAGAGTTGTTGCAAAACTTGAGAAATCAAGTCTGTCATCGAAACCAACTGATGCGCTTCAATCATAGCATCATCAAACTGCTCTCTTTCTACCTCATTAAGATTGCGATAAAGAGCATGCCCTTGGATATGTTCCAAGAGGAGACGATTTTGTTTGGCAGCAGCTGTCAAGTAAACCATACCAGTTTCCAAGTCAGAGAGGGCAAAAAGATTTTTTTTAGTTGTTTTTTGACGAAGAAGTGCACTGATTTCATCCTTACTTTTATCCATCTCTTCAATAACTGGATAATAAGCATTGCTAATAATCTCTAAACTGGCAAAAAGAAATTTGTAGATGGAAATAATTTCATGACTTTCAAGGTAGGTCGCCATGCGTTTAATCACATAAGTATTCTTGTGATTGCTGATAGTGATCAGTCGTTGTTTTTCAACGATAAAGGTCATCGGAATCGCTTCATAATATTCTTTGTCTTTTTCTAAATCAAGAACATTATAAATGAAGGTTACCGTCCCCGTTTCACGGTTATAATCCATATGGGCTCGTTCATTTCTATCTAGAGCATACTCGATGGTTTCCTTGTCCAATCCATAGACGTCAGAAAGATCTTCCATGTTTTTAATCTTGTCCACATCAAGGTCTATCCAGGTGCAATCATGACCTAGTTTTTTCTCTACAAATAGCATACTCTCTCCTTTACCAAACTCTTTCTATTGTACCACAAATCTGCTAAAATAGTCGGACTATTCAGTACGAGATAGATTGCTGACGACGGTGATATTGCGGTTGGGAACAAAGTGAAGGGCTTGATCGTCACCTCGCAGTTGCGTTGTACGAATTCCTACGCTAACAACCTTTCCAGATACGGTAATAGGACCATTTGTGAGGACCACTTCGTCGCCCACATCGAGCTGACGTTCAAAGAGGATGAAAAAGCCGTTGATGACATCGGATAAAAAGCCTTGAGCCCCCATCCCAATGGCAACCCCAGCAATCCCTGCCCCAGCAAGGAGGCTAGAAACTGGCAAACCCAAAATAGACAAGATACAGTAAATCAAAAAGAAATAAAGGGTGTAGTTAAAGATATTCTCAAGCAAACGAGAAATGGTCTTTTGTCTGCCTGCATCTCGATTGGAAAATTTAAGCGAGGGCTTGACAATCTTTCGGACAGTCGCATGAAGCATCTTTTTAGCTATATAAAATAGCAGAAACAAAATCAAAAGAGAGATCACCTTGGTCAAGACATTCTCTAATACAGTTGTTACATCCAATTTATCAAGATAACGTTGAAAAAATTCTTGCATACAAAACTCCTTTTTAGTATTATACCACAAATCATCCCGTTCAAATCCCTCATAAATATTCCGATATTCCCCCAAACTCAAAAAAAGACTTGCCTCAACGGCATATTTATACTATAATCATAAACAATACATTTTGAAGGAGACTATTATGAAAAGAATCATTCGAGCCTGGAACAAGGCCAGCCTCATCAAACGTATCCTAATCGGCATGCTTCTTGGAGCCTCTCTAGGTTTGATCTTCCCTAGTTTGTCAGGTATTGGCATTCTCGGCGATCTGTTTGTTGGGGGATTAAAAGCCATCGCTCCTGTTTTGGTCTTTACCCTCGTTGCAAATGCCCTTTCACAACATCAAAAAGGGCAAGATACCAATATGAAGACGGTTATTTTTCTCTATCTACTTGGTACCTTTGCTGCTGCCTTACTCGCTGTATTGGCTAGTTTTCTCTTTCCTGTCCAGATCACTCTTAGCAGTGCTAGTACAGAGATTGCCCCACCAGACGGCATCGGTCAAGTTCTCAGCAATCTTCTGCTAAATCTCGTAGATAATCCCCTAAACGCTATCGTCCAAGCTAATTATATCGGGATCCTATCATGGGCTGTTGTCTTTGGACTTGCTATGAGGGAAGCTAGCAAAAACAGTAAGGAATTGCTCAAAACCATGGCAGGAGTAACTTCCAAGATTGTGGAATGGATTATCAATTTGGCTCCTTTCGGAATTATGGGCTTGGTCTTCAAGACCATCTCTGATAAAGGAATTACCAGCCTTGCTAACTATGGAATTTTACTCGGTCTCTTGATTGCAACCATGGCTTTTGTAGCCTTGATTATCAACCCTCTCATCGCCTTTTTCTTTATGAGAAAAAATCCTTATCCCCTTGTTTTTAAATGTTTGCGTGTCAGTGGAATTACAGCTTTCTTTACTCGTAGTTCTGCTGCTAATATTCCTGTAAACATGAAACTCTGCCAAGATCTTGGACTCAATCCAGATACCTACTCTGTTTCTATTCCCCTTGGCTCCACTATTAACATGGCTGGTGCAGCCGTAACCATTAACATTTTGACTCTAGCTGCAGTCAATACTCTGGGAATCTCTGTCGACTTTGGTACAGCCTTTGTGCTCAGTGTAGTGGCTGCCATTTCTGCCTGCGGAGCCTCTGGAATCGCTGGTGGATCACTCCTCCTCATTCCCGTCGCTTGTAGTCTCTTTGGGATTTCAAACGATGTTGCCATGCAGGTAGTCGGAGTTGGTTTTGTCATCGGTGTTGTCCAAGATTCCTGCGAAACTGCCCTGAACTCTTCTACCGATGTCCTCTTTACAGCAGTAGCTGAGTACGCGTCGGCACGTAAAAAATAGATTTTTAAGACAAGTCTTCCAAGTCTTGTCTTTTATACTCTTATTCTAGTATTATAGGAAATTCTCATGTCTATCACCCAACGTACGACAAAACTGATCTTAGCGACCTGCCTCGCTTGTTTTCTCGCTTATTTTTTAGATTTATCATCAGCAGTTTCAGCTGGAATTATCGCTCTCTTAAGCCTCTCCGACACGCGCAGAAGCACGCTGAAATTAGCCCGTAACCGCCTCTTTTCCATGCTCCTAGCACTGGCTATAGGTGTTCTAGTCTTTCAAATGACAGGTTATCACATTTGGAGTCTCGGCCTCTATCTGGCTCTCTACGTGCCCCTAGCCTATAAAATGGGCTGGGAAATCGGCATCACACCTAGCAGTGTCTTGGTCAGTCATCTCTTGGTACAGAAGTCTACCTCTCCAGACCTCTTGCTCAATGAAGTGCTCCTCTTTCTCATCGGGACAAGCTTTGCTCTATTGGTCAACCTTTATATGCCCTCTCGTGAGAAAGCCATCCAAAGCTACCACCTTCAGGTCGAAGAAAAGTTAAAAGATATCCTGCTTCGTTTTAAATACTATCTGTCAAGGGGAGACGGACGCAATCAAGCCCAACTCGTTGACGAATTAGATAAGCTCCTTGATGAAGCCCTCAAGCTAGTCTATTTGGATCACTCGGATCACCTCTTTCACCAGACGGACTACCACATCCACTACTTTGAGATGAGACAGCGACAAAGTGGTATCCTGCGAAATATGGCCCAGCAGGTCAATACTTGTCACCTAGCCGCAAGTGAGAGTTTGATCTTAGCACAGCTCTTTTCAAAGATTGCTGTCCAGCTAAGTCAGACCAATCCTGCTCACGACCTACTTGATGACATTGAACGCTATCTGCAAGTCTTCCGCCATCGGAGTCTCCCCAAAACACGTGAGGAGTTTGAGACCCGTGCCACCCTCCTGCAGCTACTACGCGAAGCCGAAACCTTCATTCAGGTCAAGGTCGATTTTTATCAAAAATATGGAAACTAGAAAAACCTCAGAAGAATTCATGTAACATGATTTCTCTGGGGTTTTTAATTTACCTTTGACTTCAATTACCTTTACTATATGAAAAAATCCACGAATCGATATCATTCGTGGACTTTGCCTAGTGAAGCGTTTAGGTAGACCGCCATAGCGGTTACCGTCAAATGACTAGCAACAGAGAGTTGCTGTCATTTGTAACGATTTACATTTTTTCTTCCAACTCTACATCTGGATATTTATCCGCAAACCAGCGAAGGGCAAAGTCGTTTTCAAAAAGGAATACTGGTTGGTCAAAACGGTCTTTGGCCAAGATATTGCGGCTTGAGGACATCCGTTCATCCAAGTCCTCAGGCTTGATCCAGCGAACTGTCTTTTTACCCATTGGGCTCATGACCACTTCTGCATTGTACTCGCCTTCCATGCGGTGCTTAAAGACTTCAAACTGGAGTTGTCCGACAGCACCCAGCATATACTCGCCTGTTTGGTAATTCTTATAAAGCTGAATGGCTCCTTCTTGCACCAATTGCTCGATTCCCTTGTGGAAAGATTTTTGTTTCATGACGTTCTTAGCAGAAACTTTCATGAAAATCTCAGGTGTAAAGGTTGGCAGTGGTTCAAACTCAAACTTGTTTTTTCCAACCGTCAAAGTGTCTCCAACCTGATAAGTCCCTGTATCGTAAACCCCGATAATATCACCTGCCACGGCATTGGTCACATTCTCACGACTTTCCGCCATAAACTGAGTGACATTCGACAGTTTGGCACTCTTCCCAGTACGAGGCAGGTTGACACTCATTCCACGCTCAAATTCACCTGATACGATGCGGACAAAGGCGATACGGTCACGGTGACGAGGATCCATGTTGGCTTGGATTTTAAAGACAAACCCTGAGAAATCCTTGTCGTAAGGATCGACAATTTCGCCATCTGTTTTCTTGTGTCCATGAGGTTCTGGAGCAAACTTAAGGAAGGTCTCAAGGAAGGTCTGCACCCCAAAGTTAGTCAGGGCTGAACCGAAGAAGACCGGAGTCAGTTCTCCTGCAAGAATAGCTTCTTCCGAAAACTCATTTCCTGCTTCGTTCAAAAGCTCAATATCATCCTTGACTTGCTCATAAAATGGGTTACTTCCAAAGAGTTTGTCCCCTTCTTCCAGACTGGCAAAACGTTCATTCCCTTTATAAAGTTCCAAGCGTTGGTTATAAAGGTCATACAAGCCCTCAAAGGCTTTCCCCATACCAATTGGCCAATTCATAGGGTAGCTGGCAATACCTAGGACTTCTTCTAGTTCTTGCAAGAGGTCTAGCGGTTCACGACCGTCACGGTCCAGCTTGTTCATAAAGGTAAAGACGGGAATGCCACGGTGCTTCACAACCTCAAACAATTTCTTGGTTTGGGCCTCGATACCCTTGGCAGAGTCAACGACCATGACCGCAGCATCCACCGCCATCAAGGTTCGATAGGTGTCTTCTGAGAAGTCCTCGTGCCCTGGTGTATCTAGGATATTGACGCGTTTGCCGTCGTAGTCAAACTGCATAACAGATGAAGTGACCGAAATCCCACGTTGTTTCTCGATATCCATCCAGTCAGACTTGGCAAAAGTCCCTGTTTTCTTTCCTTTAACCGTACCAACCTCACGAATCTCACCTCCAAAATAGAGCAATTGCTCCGTAATGGTTGTTTTCCCGGCGTCCGGGTGGGAAATAATGGCAAAGGTACGGCGTTTCTTGATTTCTTCTTGAATAGTCATAAGTTCTCTTTCTTTGATTTTCTATTTTTAGTTGTTTCAGTAGCTAAGAATGATTTTTACATTGGATTTTACCATTCCTTTCAACTCTTCATTATATCTGATTTTAGGGAGTTTTTCAATCATCCATCAGACCAAAAACGAGGCTAGACTTTGACATCCTTTCTCTTTTTCCACCGTTTCTTGAACAAGATATCAAAGAGAAGCAAAGATAGAGAAAGAATAACCGACACAAGGAGGTACTTTATCCATAGAGGAGCATTTGAGATAAACGGTGTATCTCTTAAGAGACCATAATTTCCACCGGTCACCATATTAACCCCAACTAGAAAGAGATTGAGAACGAAAGTATAGGCTACAATCATATATTTCTTAAGTAAGCTCTTGTCGTAGTGATTCATCAAGTAAATCAAGGAATTCACCAAAAGGGCATAGTGCCCAATCAAAAATGAAAAACTGGTGATGTGTGGAAAATCATAGGGGTCAAAAACGGGGTGAACCAAGGCAAATACCGCTCCACTTGCTCCTAAGAGGGCAAAATATTGCTTGCTCCGCCATTTATCTGGCAAGAAAACCACCGCAAACATAGCCAAACGGCAATGATAAAATGGAAGGCTATTAGAAAATGGAATCCCAAAGCCAACATACCAACTATAAAGGGCTAGTAACTGGAGGATCTGAATTCCCTTAAACAAGCGGACAAATTTCGGATTTTTATGATAAACAAGTGCTCCATATATACAAAGCACTAAAGTAAGCATCATAATCCCATACCAAAAGAGCGAAATGGGAGGAGGAACGGTTTGGAATCTTGTAAAAAAATTATGTAGCATATTTTCTATCCTAACTCATCTTTCGGGGAATTCTTCCTACATTAATCTCTAGTTTCACTTAATTTTTCTTTTAGTTTAACTATTATAGCGAATTAAAAGCGATTTTTCAATTTCTATTTCTTTTCAGTTCGGCTCCCTTATTTATAGGAAAATATGATAAAATAGAACAGACTAAAAATCATCATTTCACGAAAGGATGCAAGATGAAAATTACGCAAGAAGAGGTAACACACGTTGCCAATCTTTCAAAATTAAAATTCTCTGAAGAAGAAACTGCTGCCTTTGCGACTACCTTGTCTAAAATTGTTGATATGGTTGAATTGCTGGGAGAAGTCGACACAACTGGTGTCGCACCTACTACAACCATGGCAGACCGCAAGACCGTACTCCGCCCTGATATGGCCGAAGAAGGAACAGACCGTGACCGCTTGTTTAAAAATGTACCTGAAAAAGAAAACTACTATATCAAGGTACCAGCTATCCTAGATGATGGAGGAGATGCCTAATGACTTTTAATAACAAAACTATTGAAGACTTGCACAATCTCCTTGTCTCTAAGGAAATTTCTGCAACTGAATTGACACAAGCCACGCTTGAAGATATCAAGTCTCGCGAGGCAGCTATCAACGCTTTTGTCACCATCGCTGAAGAGCAAGCCCTCGCTCAAGCTAAGGCCATTGATGAAGCTGGAATTGACGCTGATAATGTCCTTTCAGGAATTCCACTGGCTGTTAAGGATAATATCTCTACCGACGGTATCCTCACAACTGCAGCTTCAAAAATGCTCTACAATTACGAGCCAATCTTTGATGCGACAGCCGTTGCCAATGCCAAAGCTAAGGGTATGATTGTTGTCGGAAAAACCAACATGGATGAATTTGCCATGGGTGGTTCAGGCGAGACTTCTCACTACGGTGCGACTAAAAATGCTTGGGACCACAGCAAGGTTCCTGGGGGTTCATCAAGTGGTTCTGCTGCAGCTGTAGCGTCAGGGCAAGTCCGCTTGTCACTTGGTTCTGATACTGGTGGTTCCATCCGCCAACCTGCCGCCTTCAACGGGATTGTTGGTCTCAAACCAACCTACGGAACAGTTTCTCGTTTCGGTCTCATTGCCTTCGGTAGCTCATTAGACCAGATTGGACCTTTTGCTCCAACTGTTAAGGAAAATGCCCTCTTGCTCAACACGATTGCTAGCGAAGATGCTAAAGACTCTACTTCTGCTCCTGTCCACATCGCCGACTTTACTTCCAAAATCGGTCAAGACATCAAGGGCATGAAAATTGCTTTGCCTAAGGAATACCTTGGTGAAGGAATTGCCCCAGAGGTTAAGGAAACTATCCTGAACGCAGCCAAACACTTTGAAAAACTTGGTGCTATCGTCGAAGAAGTCAGCCTTCCTCACTCTAAATACGGGGTTGCCGTTTACTACATTATCGCTTCATCAGAAGCATCCTCAAACTTGCAACGCTTTGACGGTATCCGTTACGGTTATCGTGCAGAAGATGCGACGAATCTTGATGAAATCTATGTCAACAGCCGTAGCCAAGGTTTCGGTGAAGAAGTGAAACGCCGTATCATGCTAGGTACTTTCAGTCTTTCATCAGGTTACTACGATGCCTACTATAAAAAAGCTGGTCAAGTCCGTACCCTCATCATCCAAGATTTCGAAAACGTCTTTGCGGATTACGACTTGATTTTGGGACCAACTGCTCCAAGCGTTGCCTATGACTTGGATTCCCTCAACCACGACCCCGTTGCCATGTACTTGGCTGACCTTTTGACAATCCCTGTCAACTTAGCGGGTCTCCCAGGAATTTCAATTCCTGCAGGTTTTGCCCAAGGTCTACCTGTCGGTCTCCAATTGATCGGTCCTAAATACTCTGAGGAAACCATTTACCAAGTTGCTGCTGCCTTTGAAGCAACAACAGACTACCACAAACAACAACCCGTGATTTTTGGAGGTGACAACTAATGAACTTTGAAACAGTCATCGGACTTGAAGTCCACGTAGAACTCAACACCAATTCAAAAATCTTCTCACCTACTTCTGCCCACTTTGGAAATGACCAAAATGCCAACACCAACGTGATTGACTGGTCTTTCCCTGGCGTACTACCAGTTCTCAATAAAGGGGTTGTCGATGCTGGTATCAAGGCAGCTCTTGCCCTCAACATGGACATCCACAAAAAGATGCACTTTGACCGCAAGAACTACTTCTACCCTGATAATCCCAAAGCCTATCAAATTTCTCAGTTTGATGAGCCAATCGGTTACAACGGATGGATTGAAGTGGAGCTAGAAGACGGTACGACGAAAAAAATCGGTATCGAACGCGCCCACTTGGAAGAAGACGCTGGTAAAAACACCCACGGTACAGATGGCTACTCTTACGTTGACCTCAACCGCCAAGGGGTGCCTTTGATTGAGATCGTATCTGAAGCCGACATGCGTTCTCCTGAAGAAGCCTACGCTTATCTAACTGCCCTGAAGGAAGTTATCCAGTACGCTGGTATTTCTGACGTGAAGATGGAAGAAGGTTCGATGCGTGTAGATGCTAACATCTCTCTCCGTCCTTATGGTCAAGAAAAATTCGGTACTAAGACTGAGTTGAAGAACCTCAACTCCTTCTCTAACGTCCGTAAGGGGCTTGAATACGAAGTCCAACGTCAAGCTGAAATCCTTCGCTCGGGTGGTCAAATCCGCCAAGAAACACGCCGTTACGATGAAGCCAATAAAGCAACCATCCTCATGCGTGTTAAGGAAGGTGCTGCTGACTACCGCTACTTCCCAGAACCAGACCTACCACTCTTTGAAATCTCAGATGAGTGGATTGAGGAAATGCGGACTGAATTGCCAGAATTTCCAAAAGAACGGCGTGCTCGCTACGTATCTGACCTTGGCTTGTCAGACTACGATGCTAGCCAGTTGACTGCAAACAAAGTCACTTCTGACTTCTTTGAAAAAGCTGTTGCCCTCGGTGGCGATGCCAAACAAGTCTCTAACTGGCTCCAAGGCGAAGTCGCTCAGTTCTTGAATGCTGAAGGCAAAACACTAGAACAAATCAAATTGACACCAGAAAACTTGGTTGAAATGATTGCCATCATCGAAGATGGTACCATCTCCTCTAAGATTGCCAAGAAAGTCTTTGTCCACCTGGCTAAAAATGGCGGTGGCGCGCGTGAATACGTGGAAAAAGCTGGCTTGGTGCAAATCTCTGATCCAAATATTCTGATTCCAATCATTCACCAAGTCTTCGCAGATAATGAAGCAGCCGTTGCCGACTTCAAATCAGGTAAACGCAACGCAGACAAGGCCTTCACAGGCTTCCTCATGAAGGCAACCAAAGGACAAGCCAACCCACAAGTTGCCCTTAAACTACTCGCCCAGGAATTGGCCAAGTTGAAAGAAAACTAGACAGAACAAAACCAGCCCCAAGGTTGGTTTTTTCTTCTCTACCAACTCCCAATAACTATTTTGGCTTTATTTCCAGAGTATTTTATGGTAAAATGAAGAGTAATAATATTTATTAAAGAGGTAAAAACATGATTGAAGCAAGTAAATTAAAAGCTGGTATGACCTTTGAAACAGCTGACGGAAAATTGATCCGCGTTTTGGAAGCTAGCCACCACAAACCAGGTAAAGGAAACACAATCATGCGTATGAAATTGCGTGATGTCCGTACTGGTTCTACATTTGACACAAGCTACCGTCCAGAGGAAAAATTTGAACAAGCTATCATCGAGACTGTCCCAGCTCAATACTTGTACAAAATGGATGACACAGCCTACTTCATGAATACAGAAACTTACGACCAATACGAAATTCCTGTAGTCAACGTTGAAAACGAATTGCTTTACATCCTTGAAAACTCTGATGTGAAGATCCAATTCTACGGAACTGAAGTGATTGGTGTTACCGTTCCTACTACTGTCGAATTGACAGTTGCAGAAACTCAACCATCTATCAAAGGTGCTACTGTTACAGGTTCTGGTAAACCAGCAACGATGGAAACTGGACTTGTCGTAAACGTTCCAGACTTCATCGAAGCAGGACAAAAACTCGTTATCAACACTGCAGAAGGAACTTACGTTTCTCGTGCCTAATCTCTAGAAAGAGGTCATTCTATGGGAATTGAAGAACAACTTGGCGAAATCGTTATCGCCCCACGTGTACTTGAAAAAATCATTGCTGTTGCTACTGCAAAGGTAGAGGGCGTACACTCTTTTTCAAACAAATCAGTATCTGATACCCTTTCAAAACTTTCACTCGGCCGTGGCGTTTATCTTAAAAACGTGGACGAAGAACTCACAGCAGATATCTACCTCTACCTTGAGTACGGAGTAAAAGTTCCTAAGGTAGCTGTTGCTATCCAAAAAGCTGTCAAAGATGCAGTCCGCAATATGGCTGATGTAGAACTCGCTGCTATCAATATCCACGTTGCAGGTATTGTTCCAGATAAAACACCAAAACCAGACTTGAAAGACTTGTTTGATGAGGACTTCCTCAATGACTAGTCCACTATTAGAATCTAGACGTGAGCTCCGTAAGTGTGCCTTTCAAGCTCTTATGAGTCTTGAGTTTGATACAGACGTCGAAACTGCTTGTCGTTTCGCCTACACACACGATCGTGAAGATACGGATGTGCAACTCCCAGCCTTTTTGACAGAGCTCGTTTCTGGTGTTCAAACTAAAAAGGAAGAACTAGACAAGCAAATCACACAGCATTTAAAAGCAGGTTGGACCATTGAGCGTTTAACGCTCGTGGAGAGAAACCTCCTTCGCTTAGGAGTCTTTGAAATCACTTCATTTGACACTCCACAGTTGGTTGCTGTTAACGAAGCTATCGAGCTTGCAAAGGACTTCTCAGATCAAAAATCTGCCCGTTTTATCAATGGACTGCTCAGCCAGTTTGTAACAGAAGAACAGTAAATAGAAAAAGTGTTTGACAAACATCAAACACTTTTTTCTTTGCCTTCCACTATCTAAAAAAGTGGTAATAGACATAATTATAAACAAAAATCCAGATGGGTTTTGCATAAATGAGAAAGTTGAAAAAACTATGACAGAGGATGGTGATTTTTAAGTTCTTTGTCCAACGATATACTAGAGCAAAGAAAAGACCAATAAAACTATAAATAATCAAACCGATAGGGTCTCGGTGAGTTAGGATTAAATGGCTAATCCCAAAGATGAGAGCAGATAGGATAACATCCAAATAATACTTGGACTGGGGAAAGAAGGTATTCATAAAATACCCTCTATCAATTAGTTCCTCTGATATAGGTGCGACGACTACTGTTAAAATAAAACCGAGAACGGTTGATAGAAAAGTTGGTTGTCCATTTGAATAAAGGATAGAAAGTAGCTTTTGAAAAATATACTTGTTATCAACTAAATAGTGATACTGTATCTGAAAAGCATCCACCAATTGACGAACAAAATAACAAGCTACTAGACTGACTACAAGGGGAAAAATCGTTGACCAAGTCCAAGCCTTTTTTTCAAAGATAAAGAGCATCTCTTTCTTTTTTAACCAAAAGACAAATAAGACTACAAGAACTAGTTCCCAAACAAGTGAAATGATAGAATAGCCATCTATCCCCCATCCCAATATCTTAGTTAGATGCATAATCCATAACTCTGGTAGATAAACCGATAGAAATACCAGTGATGTATAGACTCCCAAGTGCCCTAGTTTTTTCATACTTATCCCTTTAATTTATTAATAGCCAATACCATAAGCACGTCTAGTCGCATGAGTCAGTATTGTACTCCATTCTGTCGCTAAACTATATGCATATGGCGAATCCCAATGTCTATCATCAACTAACCAAATCATTCGACCACCTGAAACTTGGTCTAACTCTTCAGATGAAAGAACTGTAAATGTTTCTGTACCTGTCATATCAAGTACCTCCTTAAAATAAATTTTTGTAAGCTTACATCTACAGTATACATCTTTTTTGTCTATTTTATAGTCCATCTCCTCAACTGTCAATTTTTCGTCCTGAAATGTATGTTCTCTAGAAAAAATGCTAGAACCTTTACTCAGTTCTAGCTTTCTTTTTAGTATTTTCTAAACCGTTGGTAACGCTCTTTGAGGAGCTGTTCCAAGGCTAATCCTTGCAAGCGTTCAAGCTCTGCACGCAATTCATTTTTAACGCAACCGAACAGTTCTTTACTTGACAGCCCTGCTTCTGAGATTACCTTGTCAACGATACCCATTTCTAGGAGTTCGTGTGAAGTGATTTTCATCAACTCTGCTGCTTCCATGGCACGACTTCCATCCTTCCAAAGGATAGAGGCAAAACCTTCTGGGCTGAGTACGGCATAGATCGAATTTTCCAGCATCCAGACACGGTCAGCAACGGCTAGTGCTAATGCACCTCCAGAACCTCCTTCACCGATAATAATCGCGATGATTGGAACCTTGAGGTCGCTCATTTCCATCAGGTTTCGAGCGATTGCTTCCCCTTGTCCACGTTCCTCAGCTCCAACACCTGGGTAAGCTCCAGCAGTGTTGATGAAGGTTACAACTGGACGACCAAATTTTTCTGCCTGTTTCATCAAACGAAGAGCCTTGCGATAGCCTTCTGGATGGGGTTGCCCAAAGTTCCGTTTGAGGTTGTCATGAAGACTCTTCCCCTTTTGGATACCGACAACTGTCACCACTTGGTCACCTAACCAGCCAATTCCACCAATGACCGCACCATCGTCTCGGAAAGAGCGATCTCCATGCAATTCGATAAATTCATCGAAGATGCCATTGGCAAAATCAAGGGCTGTCAAGCGACTTTGCTCGCGTGCCTCTCTGACTATTTTTGCAATATTCATCCGCGACTTCCTCCATGCAATCTCACTAATTTAGCAATTGTTTCTGGTAGTTCTCTACGTTTGACAATTGCATCAACAAATCCATGTTCAAGCAAAAATTCTGCTTTTTGGAAATCATCTGGCAAGGTCTCACGGACTGTATTTTCGATAACACGACGCCCTGCAAAACCAACCAAACTCTGGGGCTCTGCTAGGATAATGTCACCTTCCATGGCAAAGGAAGCTGTCACTCCACCTGTTGTCGGATCCGTCAAAATAGTCAGGTAAAAAAGTCCTGCCTTAGAATGGCGTTGAACTGCCGCAGAAATCTTAGCCATTTGCATTAAGCTCATGATTCCTTCTTGCATACGCGCACCGCCAGAAGCTGTGAAGAGTACGACTGGTAAGTTTTCTACCGTTGCATACTCAAACAAGCGCGTGATTTTTTCACCCACAACGGTTCCCATAGAAGCCATGATAAAGTTAGAATCCATGATCCCAAGGGCAACTTTTTGTCCCTTGATGCTAGCTGTACCAGTCAGTACTGCTTCATCCAAACCTGTCTTTTCACGCATAGTAGCCAGTTTTTTCTGGTAGCCAGGAAAGTTTAATGGATCTTGAGTTTCAATACCTGTAAACATCTCCACAAAGCTGTCAGAATCAATCGTCAAATCCAAGCGTTCCTGAGCTGAAATGCGGAAAGTATAGCTACAGTGTGGACAAATTCGTTCGCTCCCGAGATCCTTTTGGTAAATGGTGTGTTTACAACCAGGACACTGGGAGAAGAGTTCATCCGGAACCTCAGGCTTGGCTTGTGGCGCCTGCCTTACGGAACGGTTAGGATTGATTCGAATATACTTATCCTTTTTACTAAATAGAGCCATAACTCCCCCTTTTAGTTCTCATACTGTTTGAAAGTCTATTCTTTTTCTTGGTATTTTGGCAAGAAAGTTTCCATCAAGAAGGAAGTATCATAGTCACCAGCGATAACACGGCGGTCTGAAATCAGATCCAATTGGAAGTCTGCATTGGTTTGCACTCCTTCTATATCAAGTTCATAAAGTGCCCGTTGCATCTTCATCAAGGCATCAAAACGATTCTCCCCATGAACAATGATTTTGGCAATCATACTATCATAGTAAGGAGGAATGGTATAACCTGGATAGACTGCTGAGTCCACGCGCAAACCAACTCCACCACTTGGTAGATAGAGATTGGTAATTTTACCTGGACTTGGAGCAAAGTTAAATGCTGGATTTTCCGCATTGATCCGGCACTCGATAGCATGACCTCGTAGGACGATATCTTCTTGTTTGAAAGGTAAAGGTTGCCCGGCAGCAATGCGGATCTGTTCTTTCACGATATCAACACCTGAAACAAACTCTGTGACTGGGTGTTCAACTTGCACACGAGTATTCATTTCCATGAAGTAGAAATTGCCACTCGCTTCATCGAGAAGAAATTCAATCGTCCCTGCATTTTCATAGCCTACAGACTCTGCAGCTCGAACGGCCGCAGCACCAATTTCATTACGAAGGGTTTTGCCAATCGCAATGGACGGACTTTCTTCTAAGACCTTTTGATTATTCCGTTGAAGTGAACAGTCCCGTTCACCGAGATGGACAACATGACCCTCTTGGTCCGCAAGGATCTGAACCTCAATATGGCGAGCTGGATAAATCACACGCTCAAGATACATAGCGCCATTTCCAAAATTGGCCTTGGCTTCACTGGATGCTGTCTCAAAGGCTGCGACCAAGTCTTCTGCCTTTTCAACCTTACGAATCCCTTTTCCACCACCACCAGCTGATGCCTTAAGCATGACTGGATAGCCAATTTTTTCTGCAACTGCAAGGGCCTCTTCAGCCGTATGAACTTCACCATCAGATCCTGGGATAACTGGAACCCCAGCCTTGATCATTTGCTCACGCGCATTGATCTTATCTCCCATGGTATCCATTACAGCCCCAGAAGGCCCGATAAACTTAATCCCCACTTCATCACACATCGTGGCAAACTTGGAGTTTTCGCTAAGAAAACCAAAACCTGGGTGGATGGCTTCTGCTTCTGTCAAGACTGCAGCAGATAAAATCGCATTGATATTGAGATAAGATTCTGTCGCCTTACCAGGTCCGATACAGATAGCTTCATCCGCTAGGAGTGTGTGAAGAGCTTCCTTATCAGCAGTTGAATAAACTGCTACGGTTGCAATGCCCAATTCACGCGCAGCTCGAATAATGCGAACCGCAATCTCACCACGGTTGGCAATCAAAATTTTACGAAACATGGAGAACCTCCTTAGTTTCCAATTGCAAAGGTAAGAGTACCACTCGCTGCAAGCTTACCATCTACTTCAGCCTTTGCTTCAACCACAGCGATCGTACCACGACGTTTAACAAAAGTAGCCGTCATGACTAATTGATCACCTGGTACAACTTGCTTCTTGAACTTAACCTTGTCCATGCCAGCGTAGAAGACCAGTTTCCCTTTATTTTCAGGTTTGGACAATTCCAAGACACCAGCAGTCTGAGCCAAGGCCTCCATGATAAGAACACCTGGCATGACTGGGTATTGAGGAAAATGACCATTGAAGAAAGGTTCGTTGATGGTCACATTTTTAATGGCAACAATGGTATCCTCGCTCACTTCCAAGACACGGTCCACTAGGAGCATGGGGTAGCGATGGGGTAGGGCTTCTTTGATTCCTTGAATATCGATCATTTGATACGTACCAATCCTTTACCGAACTCAACCATTTCTTCATTTGAAACGAGAATTTCTGTCACCACACCATCCTTAGGTGCAGGAATCTCATTCATGACCTTCATGGCTTCGATGATCACCAAAGTCTGGCCTTTTTTAACACTGTCTCCAACTGTGACGAAGGCAGGTTTATCTGGTCCAGCAGCCAAGTAAGCCACCCCTACAAGTGGGCTCTCAACAACATCACCCTCCGGAGCAACCGTCGTTTCAGCTGGTGCTGGTGCTTCTTCCACAGAACTCTCTACTGGAGTTGAAGGGGCAGAAACTACTGGACTTGCAGCTACTGCAGTTGGCACTGGAGCAACTTGAGCTGGTGCTTCAGAAGCCATCCTTGCTTCATTCTTGCTGAACTGCAATTCGTCCGTTCCATTTTTATAAGAAAATTCTCTCAAACTTGATTGGTCAAATTGAGCCATCAAGTCCTTGATCTCATTTAAATTCATAATTATTTATTCTCCCAACGTTTGAAAGCAAGAACCGCATTGTGTCCACCAAAACCAAAAGTGTTTGAAATAGCATAAGGGATTTCTTGCTCCAAGCCTTGTCCATAAACGACATTGGCTTCGATATAGTCTGACAACTCACTTGTCCCAGCTGTTTTTGGCACGAAGTTATGGCGCATTGCTTCAATTGTAGCGATGGCTTCTACTGCCCCTGCAGCTCCAAGCAAGTGTCCTGTAAAGGACTTGGTTGAAGATACAGGTACTTCTTTACCAAGGACAGCTACGATTGCACCACTTTCTCCTTTTTCATTAGCAGGAGTTGAAGTTCCGTGGGCGTTGACGTAAGCTACTTGCTCTGGAGAAATTTCTGCCTCTTCCAAAGCAAGTTTAATCGCCTTGATTGCACCTTGACCTTCTGGATGAGGTGAAGTCATGTGGTAAGCATCACAGGTATTACCATAACCAACTACTTCAGCTAAGATAGTTGCACCACGTTTTTCAGCGTGTTCAAGACTCTCAAGAACCAGCATTCCAGAACCTTCTCCCATCACAAAACCGTTACGATCTTTATCAAATGGAATAGAAGCACGAGTTGGATCTTCTGTAGTTGATAGGGCAGTCAACGCTTGGAAACCAGCGATAGCAAAAGGAGTGATAGATGATTCTGATCCACCAACTAACATGACATCTTGGAAACCAAACTTGATAGAGCGGAAGGCATCCCCAATGGCATCATTTGATGAGGCACAGGCAGTATTGATTGATTTACAGATACCGTTTGCTCCGAAACGCATGGCAACATTTCCTGAAGCCATATTTGGTAAGGCTTTTGGAAGTGTCATTGGTTTAACGCGTTTTGGACCTTTTTCATGAAGACGGATAACCTGATCTTCGATTTCTTTAATTCCCCCAATACCAGAAGCCACGATGACACCAAAGCGATCTTTATCAATTGCTTCTACATCAAGATTTGCATTTGTCACCGCTTCTTGAGCCGCATACAAGGCATACAAAGAATAGTTGTCAAAACGGTTGGTATCTTTTTTGACAAAGTATTTATCAAATGGGAAATCTTGAACTTCTGCCGCATTGTGCACAGCAAATTCGCTGTGGTCAAATTTAGTGATTTCTCCAATTCCAATCTTCCCAGTTTGCAAACTGTTCCAAAATTCTTCTGGAGTATTTCCGATAGGAGAGGTCAATCCGTAACCTGTTACTACAACTCGATTTAGTTTCATCTGTCTTACCTATATCTTTCCTTATTTTTTACATGCTAAGTCCGCCATCAACAGCGAGAACTTGTCCAGTCAAATAATCCTGTCCAGCCAGGAACACTGTAGCATCTGCGATATGTTCTGCTTGACCGAAATGTTTCATTGGGATTTGGGCCAATGTCGCTTCCTTGACCTTATCAGATAAAACAGCAGTCATATCTGACTCGATCATTCCTGGTGCAAGAGCATTTACGCGTACATTGCGATTGGCAACTTCACGTGCTACTGACTTGGTAAAACCAATCAAACCTGCTTTAGAAGCTGCATAGTTGGCTTGTCCGATATTTCCCATCAAACCGACCACACTAGACATGTTGATAATCGCACCTTCACGTGCCTTGATCATCTGTTTCAAGACTGCTTGCGTCATATTGAAGGCACCTGTCAAGTTGATCTTAATCACTTTTTCAAAGTCTTCTTCGGTCATCTTGAGCATAAGCGTATCTTGAGTGATCCCAGCATTGTTGACCAAGACATCGACAGAACCGAGTTCCGCAATCGCTTGGTCTACCATACGTTTGGCATCTGCAAAGTCTGAAACATCACCTGATATCGGTACTACTTTGACACCGTAGTTTGAAAACTCAGCCAGCAATTCTTCTGAGATTGCTCCGCGACTATTCAAAACCACATTAGCGCCTAGTTGGGCAAATTTGTGAGCAATGGCAAGTCCGATACCACGACTTGAACCTGTTACAAAGACATTTTTGTTTGTAAGTTGCATTCTATTTCTCCTGTTTCCTGTTGTATTTTGTGGGAGAAGGGATCACTAGTTTCCTAGCAAAGCATCCAAGCTTGCTTGGTCTTCAACGTTAGCTAGCTTAGCTGTTTTATCGATTTTTTTGACAAAGCCTGATAGGACCTTACCAGGACCAATTTCAATAAAGTTGGTTACCCCAGCATCCTGCATCACAGCAATACTTTCATAAAAACGAACAGGTTCTTTGACCTGACGCGTCAAAAGCTCTTGGATTCGATCTTTTTCCATAACAGCAGCTTCAGTATTACCTACTAGAGGACAGTTAAAGTCTGAGAAACTAATCCCCTCAAGAGCTCCAGCTAGCTGTTGGCTAGCTGGCTCTAGAAGGGCTGTGTGGAAAGGACCCGACACATTTAGGGGGATCAATCGTTTGGCTCCTGCTTCCTGCAAGAGTTGGACTGCACGATCAACCGCAGCCACCTCACCACCGATAACGATTTGGCTTGGGGTGTTGTAGTTGGCTGGAGTCACTATTCCAACTTCAGAAGCAGTTTTGCAAGCTTCCTCTATCACATCTACTGGAGTATTGAGGACGGCTACCATTTTACCAGAACCAGCTGGCGCCGCCTCTTCCATATAAGCTCCACGTTTGGCAACCAGGGCAACTCCCTCTTCAAAGTCCAAGGCTCCGCTAGCTACTAAAGCAGAATATTCACCAAGGGATAAACCTGCTACCATATCTGGCTGATAGCCCTTTTCTTTCAATAAACGGTAAATAGCAACCGAAGTTGCCAAAATGGCTGGTTGCGTATATCGAGTCTGGTTTAACTTGGTTTCTTCCTTATCAATCAAGTCACGAAGGTCATAACCCAAAACCTGACTGGCTTGGTCAATGGTTTCCTTGACGATAGGATAGCGATCATAGAGATCACGCCCCATCCCTAGATACTGAGCACCTTGACCCGCAAATAGAAAGGCTGTTTTAGTCATTTCTTACAACTCCTGCCCAACGAGAGGCTTCTTCCTGAATTTTCTTGGCAGCGCCATAGTATAAATCTTTTAGGATTTCTTCAACGGTTTCTTCTTTAGAGACCAAACCAGCAATCTGACCTGCCATGACAGATCCACCTTCTACATCTCCATGAACAACGGCTTTAGCAAGAGCACCAGCTCCCATTTGTTCAAAGATTTCTAAATCTGGATTTTCTTGTCTAAAGGCATCTTTTTCAGCCTGTTCAAAGTCACGTGTCAACTGGTTTTTAATGGCACGAACAGCATGACCAAAATGCTGAGCTGAAATAGTCGTATCGATATCACGCGCCTTTAAGATTTTTTCTTTGTAGTTTGGATGGGCGTTAGATTCCTTAGCTACTACGAAACGCGTACCGACTTGAACAGCCTCAGCACCAAGCATAAAGCCTGCAGCGACACCCTCACCGTCTGCAATTCCTCCAGCAGCGATAACTGGAATTGAGACAGCCGCAGCAACTTGGCGAACCAAGGTCATCGTTGTTAGTTTTCCAATATGTCCACCGGCTTCCATTCCTTCTGCAATAACTGCATCTGCACCAATTTTTTCCATGCGTTTTGCCAAAGCAACACTTGGAACAACAGGAATAACTGTAATTCCTGCATCATGGAAACGAGTCATGTATTTACTTGGATTTCCAGCACCAGTTGTAACCACCTTAACCCCTTCTTCAATCACGAGATCAACGATGTCTTCTACAAAAGGTGACAAGAGCATGATGTTGACACCAAAAGGTTTATCCGTAAGTGATTTGATTTTATCGATATTAGCCTTTACGACCTCTTTAGGTGCATTTCCACCACCGATGATCCCTAGACCACCAGCTTTGGATACTGCACCAGCCAAGTCACCATCAGCAACCCAAGCCATTCCTCCTTGAAAAATAGGGTAATCAATGTTCAATAATTCTGTAATACGTGTTTTCATAGTGCCTCCATCATTCCTTGCTTACGTAATAGTTCGATGAGTTTATCATTTGAGTTTCAAACTATTACCTAAACAAGAGGGAGCGGGTTTCCCCTACTCCTTCTAGTAATATGTTAATTATTTTGTTTGCTCTTCAACGTAGGCAACCAAGTCACCAACTGTTTTCAAGTTATCTTCTGCTTCGATTTGGATATCGAAAGCATCTTCGATTTCAGAGATTACTTGGAACAAGTCCAATGAATCTGCATCCAAATCATCAAAAGTAGATTCAAGTGTTACTTCTGATGCGTCTTTCCCAAGTTCTTCAACGATAATTTCTTGTACTTTTTCAAATACTGCCATGATAGGACTCCTTTAAAATATAAAAAATTTATAACTATGTGTTTACCACATGATTACCTAGATTGTAAGAATGAGTGTGCCCCATGTCAAACCTCCACCGAAGCCTGATAGGAGAATCGTCTGGCTACCATCTAAACGAATCTTGCCATTCTCCACACACTCTGAGAGCAAAATCGGGATACTTGCTGCACTGGTATTTCCATATTCCATCATATTGGCAGGAAGCTTGTCTCGGTCTACACCGATTTTCTTAGCCATCTTATCCAAAATGCGGATATTTGCCTGATGAAGCAAGAGATAATCCAATTCCGATGCTGCGATTGGACCATTTTCAATGGTTTCTTTGATCGATCTAGCAACATCTCGATTTGCAAAATCAAAAACTGCTCGTCCATCCATCTTCAAAAAAGCAGGAACTGCTTCTTGATCTGAGAAAGGAGAAGCTAAAGCCATTTGGCCATAGGTCAAACACTCGCTCCGAGAGCCATCCGTATAGAGACTTTCCACAAGGAAGTGCCGTGTATCACTCGCTTCTAAGAGAACTCCACCAGCACCATCCCCGAAGAGAACGGCTGTCGAACGATCAGACCAATCAACCGCCTTAGATAAGGTCTCAGCCCCGATAACAATTCCTTTTTTGAATTGTCCAGAACTTAAAAACTTTTCAGCAGTTGAGAGAGCAAATACAAAGCCACTGCAAGCTGCTGTCAAATCAAAGGCAAAAGCTCTATGCGCTCCGATATTTGTCTGAACCCGAGCTGCCGTAGAAGGCATCATCGAATCAGGAGTAATCGTCGCTACAATGATAAAATCAATCTGATCCGCTTTTATGCTCGCCTTAGCCAGCAAGTCTTTGGCAACTTCTGTCGCCAAATCACTCGTTGACTCTGTTTTTGAGATATGTCTCTGTTTAATTCCTGTCCGACTTGAAATCCACTCATCGCTTGTATCCATGATTTGAGCCAAGTCTTGATTAGTGACCACTTGCTCTGGAACATAATGAGCAACCTGGCTTATTTTTGCAAAAGCCATTATTTCAAATCCTCCAAAAATTGATAAAGGTTAGTCAAACCCCTCCCCATCACTTCTATCTCTTCAGAGCTCATACCATCGATAATTTTTTCGACCATAGCCTTGTGGAAACGTTTATGAAGGCGGTGAACCAAACGACCTTTCTTTGTCAAATGCAAGTAGACCACACGACGATCCTGATCAGAACGAATGCGTTCAACATAACCTTTTCTTTCAAGATTATTCAAGCTGGTCGTAACAGTTCCAAGAGTGACCATCAGTTCTTTAGAAACCTTACTTGGTGTCGCCTCTGGGAACTTGCCAATCACATCAATCGTGTGCATTTCTTTGATGGAGATGTCTTTGAAACGACTACCTCGTAAGCTAACCTCCTCAATCACAAGGACATTATTAAAAATAGATGTTAAATACTCATTCACTTGTTGGTAGTCCAAAGCATTCCCTCCTTCTCAAAAAACTTCTGTATTCAAAACATTTGACACAAAAAGTATATCAAACTTCAAAGAATTGCGCAAGTATTTTTTTATTTTCCTGAAAATTTTGGTCGTCTTCTTTCAGAATGTGCTCGAACCCCTTCTTTAAAATCTTCAGTTAAAGATAACGATTCTTGCAGTTTCAATTCCAATTCAGCATAATTCTGCCAATCCTTAAATTGGCTTTCCCAAACCAACTTTTTAATGGCTGCGTATGAGTTTGCTGAGCCTCGTCTTAATTTCTTCAGAACTTGTTCTCTAGTTTTTTCTAATTTATCAGCTTCGCAGACACGGTATACCACGCCCCATTCCAGTGCTTTTTCCGCAGTCAAAGCTTCTCCTGTCATGGCAAGTTGCGCAGCTCGTGTTACCCCGATACTACGACTCAAGAGATGAATCCCACCAGCGTCCGGCGCCAATCCCACTCCAACAAAGGCTTGGATGAATTTTGCCTTATCAGTCGCCAAACAAAAATCGACTGCCACTGCCATATTGGCTGCAGCACCAGCAACTGCTCCATCTACCTCCATCAAAACAGGTTTAGGGATCTGCTTAATTTTATAGGAGATTGTATTGACTAATTCTGCAATCTTATTCAAAGAAGGAATGTCATCCTCATCCACTGCACGCTTCATCTCAACCAAATCTCCCCCAACTGAAAAGACCTTCCCATTAGCGTTAATCAAGATAAACTGAACAGCTTGATCCTGTTCTGCTAAGGTTAAAGCTTCTAAAATCTCCTCACACATTGGGATATGGAAACCATTTGCCACTTCGGGACGATTCAAAGTAATGATAGCAAGATCATCTAGGATCTGATATAGGATATGATTCATAGCTTCTCCTTTTATAAGGTGATAAAATTATTTCATTTTCAAAGTATACCTTTTTTTAGATAAAGAGGCAAGAGAAAACCAATCGAAAGTGTCTCGGCTGATCAAAACGCTCACTTTATCCTAAAAACCTTAGTATTTTCTTCATTGAAAAATGCCCCTCTTTCTGCTATAATCGTATAAAATACTTACTTGAGGAGTCCTTATGAAGGTTGTTAAATTTGGCGGAAGCTCGCTTGCCTCTGCTAGTCAGTTAGAAAAAGTTTTAAACATCGTTAAAAGTGATAAAGAACGCCTTTTTGTAGTCGTTTCTGCACCCGGCAAACGCAATGCTGATGATACCAAGGTGACCGATGCTTTGATCAAATACTATCGTGACTATGTAGCTGGAAATGACATCAGTGCTAGCCAAAGCTGGATCATTGACCGTTATGCCGCCATGGTTAGTGAACTAGGGCTAAAACCTGCTGTTTTAGAAAAAATCTCTAAAAGCATTCGCGCCTTGGCAACTCTTCCTATAGACGACAATGACTTTCTCTATGACACCTTCCTAGCGGCTGGAGAAAACAACAACGCCAAACTTATTGCAGCCTACTTTAACCAAAACGACATTGATGCACGCTATGTTCACCCAAGAGAGGCTGGAATCGTTGTCACAAGTGAACCAGGAAACGCACGCATCATCCCATCTAGCTATGACAAGATTGAAGGCTTGGCTGATAGCAACGAGGTCCTTGTCATCCCTGGTTTCTTTGGGGTCACTAAGGAAAATCAAATCTGTACCTTCTCCCGTGGTGGATCCGACATAACTGGTTCCATCATCGCTGCAGGTGTTAAGGCTGATCTCTATGAAAACTTTACGGACGTAGACGGTATCTTTGCTGCCCATCCGGGTATCATTCACCAACCACACTCAATCCCTGAGTTAACCTACCGTGAAATGCGGGAATTGGCATATGCTGGATTTTCAGTCCTTCACGATGAAGCCCTGCTCCCTGCCTACCGTGGGAAAATTCCTCTCGTTATCAAAAATACCAATAATCCTGACCATCCGGGTACTCGTATCGTTCTAAAGCATAGCAGTGATAAATTCCCAGTCGTTGGAATCGCTGGTGATTCTGGCTTTGTCAGCATCAACATGTCGAAATACCTCATGAACCGCGAGGTTGGATTTGGACGCAAGGTTCTTCAAATCCTTGAGGACCTCAATATCGGTTGGGAACACATGCCTACAGGTATCGATGATCTTTCAATCATCCTCCGTTCCCGCGAACTAACTCCTATCAAGGAAGAAGAAATCCTTCGTCAGTTGGTTCAAAAGGCTGAAGTGGACCATGCCGAAATCGAACATGACCTTTCCATCATTATGATTGTCGGAGAAAAGATGAAGAGTCATATCGGGG
Organism: Streptococcus oralis; assembly: GCF_021497885.1. Lineage (NCBI taxonomy): Bacteria > Bacillati > Bacillota > Bacilli > Lactobacillales > Streptococcaceae > Streptococcus > Streptococcus oralis. The sequence goes on along the minus strand of NZ_CP046523.1, from coordinate 342,401 downwards.
TAACTGCTACTGCAACACGTGCTTTGTCTGAGAATAAAATCAACATCCAGATGATGTCCCAAGGTTCAAGCGAAGTTTCCATCATGTTTGTTGTCAATAAAGATCAAGAAAAAGCAGCTATCAAGGCTCTCTACCACGCCTTTTTCGATGAAAGTAAGGAAGACTAACCATGGCCCAATCTCTCAATAAAGTCATTGACCTCCAAACCACTGGAACATCTTACCTCTCTATCTCTGGAAAAGTTGGAAAATTTCTAGTCGGGGATCAAGCCTTAGAGTTTTATCCCGATGTCAATGTTGAACAATATATCCAGATCCCCTGGTCCAGCATTCAGCAAGTCGGAGCCAACGTAAGCGGCCGCAAGATCAGCCGCCACTTTGAAGTCTTCACCGATCAAGGTAAATTCCTCTTTGCCTCAAAAGACTCTGGGGCTATCCTCAAAATCGCTCGGGAAAAATTAGGAAACGACAAGGTCGTGAAACTTCCGACTCTGCTCCAGACCATTGGACAAAAATTTAAAAATCTATTTGCAAAAAAGTAGAAACTTTAGTATAATCATAGCAACGGATAAGTAGGTTATCCTCTTCTTTCAGAAAGTCTGCGGGTGCTGCGAGCAGATAGGAGGGATAGGTGAAATTCTACCGTTATCAACAATTAAATACAGAATCAAGTGCACACCTGTGAAGTTGGATGGAACCGTGGCCCTGCCACTCCAACGCTTTGTTAGGTGTGCTTTTTTCATAAAGGAGTTCTTATGTTAGATATCAAACGTATTCGTACAGACTTTGATGCTGTCGCTGAAAAACTAGCTACACGTGGTGTAGATGCTGCTATCCTTAACGAGATGAAAGAAATCGACGCTAAACGTCGTGATATCTTGGTCAAGGTCGAAAACCTCAAGGCAGAACGTAACACAGTTTCTGCAGAGATTGCTCAAGCCAAGCGCAATAAGGAAAATGCTGATGACAAGATTGCTGCTATGCAAGCTCTCTCTGCTGAAGTAAAATCTCTCGATGCTGAATTGGCAGAAATCGATGCTAAATTGACAGAATTTACGACTACACTTCCAAACATTCCTGCTGACAGCGTTCCTGTTGGAGCTGATGAGGATGACAACGTTGAAGTTCGCCGTTGGGGAACTCCACGCGAGTTTGACTTCGAACCAAAAGCTCACTGGGATCTGGGTGAAGACCTTGGTATTCTTGACTGGGAACGTGGTGGAAAAGTGACGGGAGCTCGCTTCCTCTTCTATAAAGGACTTGGAGCTCGTTTGGAACGTGCTATCTACAACTTCATGTTGGATGAGCATGGTAAAGAAGGCTATACGGAAGTTATCACACCTTACATTGTTAACCATGACTCAATGTTTGGTACTGGTCAATATCCAAAATTCAAGGAAGATACCTTTGAATTGAGTGACACCAACTATGTACTCATTCCTACTGCTGAAGTGCCTCTTACAAACTACTACCGTGATGAAATCCTTGATGGAAAAGACCTACCAATTTACTTCACTGCTATGAGCCCATCATTCCGTTCTGAAGCTGGTTCTGCTGGTCGTGATACACGTGGCTTGATTCGTTTGCACCAATTCCACAAGGTTGAAATGGTCAAATTTGCCAAACCAGAAGAATCATATGAAGAATTAGAAAAAATGACAGCCAACGCTGAAAATATTCTTCAAAAGCTTAATCTTCCATACCGTGTGGTCGCGCTCTCTACTGGAGATATGGGCTTCTCAGCTGCCAAAACTTACGATTTGGAAGTTTGGATTCCAGCCCAAAATACCTACCGTGAAATCTCAAGCTGTTCAAATACTGAAGATTTCCAAGCTCGTCGTGCTCAAATCCGTTACCGTGATGAAGCAGACGGCAAGGTGAAATTACTTCACACTTTGAACGGTTCTGGACTTGCAGTTGGACGTACGGTGGCTGCTATTCTTGAAAACTACCAAAACGCTGATGGTTCTGTAACTATTCCAGAAGCACTTCGTCCATACATGGGTGGAGCTGAAGTTATCAAACCATAAAAAAAAAAGGTTTAGCTATTTCTAGCTAGACCTTTTTTCGTAACCAAATCAGATAAGCACCCAATACAAAGAATAAAATGACTAGGCAAAGAAAGGTTTCAGCAAACACAAGATAGTCTAAGAAAGGCAGTTTCAAGATTCCCTGAGCCATCTTGAGCGAAGTAGCTGTGATAATGGTTGGGAAGGTGAGGGCTGAGAAAGCTGGTTGAAAGCCTTGTTTTAAAATATTGGGCAAGCGAGTTAAAACAAAGAAAAAGAAAGATTGAGACGCCAAAATCATTACGATTAAGAGCCATGTTGGCAAGCTTGCCCCTCCAACCCGAACTAGTGAGGCCAAGAGTAGGGAAAAGGGAGCGCAGTAGATTCCTTCTTGTCCAAGCAAGGCTACTGGGAGTGGAGTTTTCTTTAAATCCCTATAAATAAGGGGATAAAGATAGAAGGTCAAGACAAAACCGAAACTCAAGGTTGCATAGGCAATTTCAACGATGCCTACCAGAGGATAGGTCAGGGCAGCTACTGCTATCCCCACATAGAGCACCGTCCAGCTTGGAGTCGCTTTGACCCTCCGACCCGGACAGGCAAATTTGATGGTAAAGTAAGTGATTAAAGCGAGGTCCAAGAGAAAGGAAAACCACCAGAGCCCTTGTGATATCAAAGGAAGATGAGGGAACAAACGAAAGACATAAGTCGATAAAATCATCCCAGCCATGGGAAAGGTAGCCATTCCAGATAAAAGAGGGGGCTTGGTCAATTCTTGCTTGGTTTCTTCCCAATTAAAAAGATGAAGAATCAGAAAGAAAATCCACAAAACTAAATCAGTCAGACTCAATAAATGCGAAAAAACGGGCCAAGTATCCGCAATCAAGTTTCCTGCACCTGCCAAACCTAACAAACAACCAGAAAATACCAAGGGGAGTTTTTTCATGGCAACCTCCGTTAATCATATTATTATCAGTATAGCATAAAAGTCTTTAAAATAGCATAGAAAAATGAAGACTGGATGAATCAGCCTTCATTTTATTTATGATTCGAACTAGGCATAAGGTTGCAATTCTGGATTGATTGGCGTATCAGCTAAGTTGTTTGCATAGTTGCAAAGGCTGGCTAGGCTGACACCGAGAACCACGTCCAAGGCATTTTGTTGCGTGTAGCCAGCTTCCAAAAATTCAGTCAAGGCTTCATCACCTACACGACCCTTGGTATTGATGACTGCCAAGGTAAACTTGGCTAGGGTGTCTAGTTTTGGATCTGTTTCAATCGGAGTGCGGTTGCGAAGGGCTTGAAGAAGATCATCATTCATTTGGATTTGTTTGATTGAAAAGGCTGTGTGACCAGCGACACAGAAAGCACAACCATTGGTTACAGCAGCTGTGATTTGCACTACTTCACGTTCCACTGGTGTTAAGCTATTGCGACGGTTGATGGCTCCGACAGTTCGGTAGGCTTCAAGCGCGGTAGGGGCATTGGCCAAGAGACCGATTAGGTTGGGAATATAGCCGTTGTTATCTTTTTCTACTGTTTCAAGAACTTCTTTCACTTCTGCTGGTGCTGATTCTACTGTGTGGATTGTAAATGTTGTCATAAGAAACCTCTTTTCATTTTATTGTCATTTAGTCTATCATAGAATTTTCCCCTTGGATAATATATATTTTCAATCGCCTTGATAGGAAATGTTTATGAAATGAAAAAATCACACGAAAAGTGTGATTGGGTTAGTTTTTAAAATACTTTTTAGTCTCAGCAATAACGACTGGTGACAAGACCAAAAGGGCAATCAAGTTTGGTAATGCCATCAAGGCATTGACGATATCTGCGATAATCCAGACCATATCCAGCTCGATAAATCCTCCCAACAAGACCATGACTACAAAGACTACACGATAGAGCCAGATAAAACGAACACCAAAGAGAAACTCAAAACAGCGTTCTCCGTAGTAGTTCCATCCGAGGATCGTCGTAAAGGCAAAGAGTACAAGGAAGATGGTCAAGAGGGCAGGTCCAAAGTGTGAAAAAACTGTTGAAAAGGCTGACTGGGTCAAGGCAACTCCATTTAAATCACCACTCCAAACCCCAGTTACCAAGATTGTTAGACCTGTCAGAGTACAGATAATCAAAGTATCAATAAAGGTTCCTGTCATGGAAATCAAGCCTTGCTCGACAGGCTCATTAGTCTTAGCTGCAGCCGCTGCAATCGGAGCTGAACCAAGACCAGATTCGTTAGAGAAGACTCCTCGCGCCACACCATTCTGGATAGCCATCCGAATGCTGGCACCTGCAAAACCACCTACCGCAGCAGCTGGACTAAAGGCTGAAGTAAAGATCAGGGCAAGTGTGGCTGGGATTTTCTCGATATTAAAGAGTATAACTGTAAGAGTTCCTAAAATATAGACAATAGCCATAAAAGGAACGACTGCTGTCGAAACCTTAGAAATGGATTTGAGGCCACCAAAGACGGCAATTCCTACAAAAATGGATAAAATAAGAGCCGTGATAGCTGGTTCCACTTGAGCCGTATTTTGAATGGATTCTGTAATCGAATTGACCTGGGTAAAGGTACCAATCCCTAGAAGGGCTACCAATACACCAGCTAGGGCAAAGAAGATAGCAAGTGGACGCCACTTTTCTCCCATTCCCAAAAGGATGTAGTGCATGGGTCCTCCAGCTACAGCTCCATTTGCATCCTTGCTACGGTATTTGATGGCAAGTAAACCTTCTGCATACTTGGTAGCCATCCCAAAGAATGCTGCCATCCACATCCAAAAGAGCGCCCCTGGTCCCCCAACCTTAATGGCCGTCGCAACCCCGATGATATTTCCCGTACCAACGGTGGCTGCTAGAGCCGTACATAAGGCCGCAAAGCTCGACACATCTCCATGTCCCTTGTCCTTGGTAAAGATCAACTGAAAGGCTTTAGGGAGACGAGCCACCTGCAAAAGGCCTAGTCGGATGGTCAAATAGATACCTGTTCCGACCAATAAGATCAAGAGGGGAGGCCCCCAAACGAAAGCATCAAGCGCTTTAAGCAATTCTAACATATCCTTCTCCTATCTTTTCAACCCCAAAAGAAAGAGCACATGCAGGATACATGTACTCTGGAATGCTTAGATAAATGCTAAAAAGCGGTCTATCTTAGCTCTGTCCTTTTACCTGAGAGTTTGAGCAGTTGCCTGCCTTGCCCCTTCGGTGCCTTTACGGTCTCTCCAGAGTTCCGTCCATTTACAGTCATGGAAAACAAACCTTTCTCCATTTCTATTAAACTTCATTCGGTGTTGGTATTTTATTTTTTATTATTCTACAAGAAAAGTTAGCCTTTGTCAATATTTTCTATGAAAATTTTTGATTTTTCATTTCTCCTTTTTTCAGAAAGGTTGACTCCTTCTTCTCTCTATCCTTTAAAGGTTACAATGGTGGCACCACTGCCTCCAGCATTTTGTGGAGCATAGCCAAAGCTCTTGACATGCTTGTTTCTTTGCAGGTATTTGGTGACGCCCTCACGGATGACGCCTGTTCCGATACCATGGATGATGTCGACTTGCGCCATGTTATTGAGCAGGGCTTGGTCGATAAAAGCGTCCAGCTCATTCATGGCCTCTTCGTACCGTTTGCCACGAAGATCCAGTCTTGCTTGCGGACCACGACCAGATGCACGTTTGACGACATTGACTTGTTTTTTCTTGACTGGGGCTTCTTGTTGGTTCTGAACAAGGTCAAATTCTTTCTCTTCCAAGGTCATCTTGATCAAACCAACTTGGGCTTCCCAGCGACCGTCCTTAAGCTGATTGGTCAAGGTTCCACGTTGTCCATAACTGAGGACCACAATATCATCCCCCACCTTTGGAGTCCGTTTTTTCTTGGCCTTTTGAAGGACCTTGTTTTTAGACAAGTCCACTTTTTCAGGAGCCAGTTTTTTCAGCTCAGCCTTGGCTTCAATGATTTCGTGGGGTTTAAGTTGAGACTTACTGTGGAGGTTCTTGAGAATCTGGTCACTCTCACTTAGCGCTAGTTCTACAATCTCGGCAGCCTGTTCACGCGCCTTGTTGAGCTCAGTTTCCTTTTCACGATTGAGTTCGTTGTAGAGCTTTTTAAGAGCTCGGTTCATCTTAAGGTTTTCTTGCTCCACCTCACGGATATTGTCCAAGCGTTTGCGACTTTCAAGCGTTTGCTCTTCCAATTGTTCAATGATACGGTTGACATCATTATCTTGGTTGACCTGCTGGCTGGCATCTCCTACGATGACATCTGACAAGCCCAGACGTTTGGCAATTTCAAAGGCATTACTTCGACCAGGAACTCCCTGCATAAAGCGATAGGTCGGACGCAAGCTGGCTGTGTCAAACTCCATGCTGGCATTTTGCACAAAGGCTGTCTCGATACCGTAGGCCTTGAGCTCTGGATAGTGGGTCGTCGCCATGGTCTTGACCTGACGGAGACGAAGATCCTCCAGAATAGCCATAGCAAGCGCTGCTCCTTCCTGCGGATCGGTACCTGCCCCAAGCTCATCTAGCAATAAGAGCGAATGTTGGTTGACCTTGCCAAGAATATCTACGATATTGGTCATGTGGCTGGAGAAGGTAGACAAGCTTTGCTCTATAGACTGCTCATCCCCAATATCTGCAAAGATTTCCTCGAAAACACCGACACGGCTTCCCTTATCAGCTAAAATGGGCAAGCCTGACTGGGCCATGAGTTGAGTCAAGCCCAGGGTTTTGAGCATGATGGTCTTCCCACCAGTATTAGGACCTGTGATAACAATGGCTGTTAAATCCTTACCAAAGTGCACATCGTTTGCGACAGCATTTTTGACCAAAGGATGGCGAACATGAAGGAGTTGAATCTCTTGGTTCTCTGAAAGTTGAGGAACGACTGCTTGTCTTTCTTGGATGAAACGCACCTTGGCACGAATCAAGTCTAAATGGCCGATAATCCAAGCGTCATTAGCGATCTCTGCAGCATGAGGGCGGACGCGTTCCGAGAGCTCCTGTAGGATGCGAATCATCTCATAGCGTTCGTCAGCTCGCAGACTAGCGATTTCTTCGCTCAGTTTCACGACCTCACGTGGCTCGATATAAACCGTATTACCACTAGCAGAGATATCATGGACAACACCTGCAATCTTATTGCGATAGGTATTCTTAACGGGTAAGACTTGACGGCCATTTCTGCTAGCGATTATGCCTTCCGTCAACATCTGCGCTTTTTGCCTGAGCAAGTCTTGCAAGACATCTCGAACTTGACTCTCGCTATCATGGATTTTCCGACGGATGCGTGCTAGCTCTTCACTGGCGAAATTTTCGATAAATCCTGCATCATTTAGAGATTGAAGACTCCCTTGCAAGTGTGGAAAATCATGTAGTTTTTCAAACCATCTCGCCAATTGTTCCAAGCGAACATTTTCGAGATTGGCATAAAAACCTTGCAACTCTCTGCTAGCAAGCAAAACCCGTTTGAGGAGCAGGAACTCCTCGATATTGAGGTCCGCCCCCATCTCCAGACGCTTGCAAACTGCTGATATCTCACGTGTCGCTAGGATGGTAAAGTGAGGTTGCTCCACAAAAAGCGCCTGCATCTCCTCCATCTCTATAAAGGCTTGTTTGATCTTTTCCACCTTGGCAGTTGGGGCCAAGCCTTTTAGCTCCTCTAGGCCTTGTTCTGTCAAGAGATGCGGTTCAAACAAGGCCTTGATTTTATTAAATTCTAAGGTTTCTAGTATTTTTGTATTCATATTTTTCCTTGTGTATTTGTTTACAAAATCGTAGCAACTAGAGGTTTTTGACCTAGTCCTCCAATCTGTAAACAAAGGGCTAGGAAAAATCCCGCCCTTTTTATCCGATTAAATTTGTCACCCAGAGTTGTTTGATAAGGTTTGTCGTAAAAGGGATACTTTGGATGATGTGTTTAGCTACGATACTTTTTTCAAGTGAATTTTGAATGACTGCCAGAGGCACAGTTGCAAGAATGGTCAAAGCCATCTGCAAGACGAATAAGGCTACCAATAGCGACAAAGCCCCCGCACTAACCCGGAACCACTTGCCATCTAGTGTTTTAACTGGAATCAAATGTAGAAACAAACCGATAAAACGTCCGATACTGTAACAAATTCCGAAAACTAGAAGGTAGGCCAGCCCCGCATAAAAGACCTTGTCTAGATGAAAAAGCTGGGCTGAAGGGAAGAAAAAGGTACCCTGTCCTTCCTGAGGATTAGCATAAGGAACAAGCAAGTGAAATTGATCTCCCAGCGATTTATAAAACTGCCCAGCAATAAAGGCTGAAATCACTGCCACGAGGAAATAATAAACTTGCAGCACCAAACCTCTACGGTAGCCGATGTAACCCCCCCAAGCTAGAACCAGTAAGAGAAGGATCGAAATCATAGGGAATCCTCAATCTTGCTCTGCTCTTGCTTGACAGACACTAGCTTATTTCGAAGGTCTTTAAGCTCCTGCTCCTTATCGTCAAACTCAATCTCACGACTAAGCTGCGTTGATAGGCTGTTAATCGCTAAAAGGAGAGCAATGGTTTCATCATCTGCCCCAGGCATTCGTTCCTTAATTGCTTGGTATTTTTCAGTCGCAACCTTAGCGATTTCCTCCATAAAGAGGTTGTCATGCTCGGTTGTCAAGGTTAATGTCTTTTTCCCAAATGTAAACTTATATCGATTTAGATTTGCCATAAAATTCACCTCACGATATTATACCAAATTTCGCTAACTTTGTCAGTTTTTACCAATTCTCTTGCTTTTATGGTACAATAGAGACTATGGCAAGTATCACACTCACACCAAGTGAACAGGAAATTCAGAGCTTTTTAAGTCAGTATCAGAAGGCTCTCAGTCCTAGTAAAAATCCTTATATTCGCTATTTTTTGCGACTGCCTCAGGCAACAGTTTCCATCTATACTTCTGGAAAAGTCCTCCTGCAGGGCGAAGCTGCTGAGCAATACGCCAGTTTCTTTGGCTATCAAGTCCGACAAGAAAACAGTGGACAAAATTTTCCTATGATTGGAACTGATGAGGTGGGAAATGGTTCCTACTTTGGTGGGCTTGCTGTCGTGGCTTCCTTCGTGACAGCTGACCAGCATGACTTCTTGCGAAAACTCGGCGTGGGGGATTCAAAGACCCTAACAGATCAAAAGATTCGTCAGATCGCCCCTGTCCTCAAGGAAAAAATCCAGCACCAAGCGCTCCTTCTCTCACCGAGCAAGTACAACGAAGTTATCGGAGAGCGTTACAATGCTGTTTCTGTAAAAGTTGCCCTTCACAATCAGGCTATCTTTCTCCTTCTCCAAAAAGGAGTCCAGCCAGAAAAAATCGTGATTGATGCTTTTACAAATCCTAAAAACTATGACAAATACTTGGCGCAAGAAGCCAACCGTTTTCCAAACAAGGTTAGTTTGGAAGAAAAAGCCGAGGGAAAATATCTGGCTGTCGCAGTCAGCTCCATCATCGCGCGGGATCTCTTTCTCGAAAACTTGGAAAATCTTGGACGAGAACTAGGCTATCAACTGCCAAGCGGCGCAGGAACTGCTTCTGATAAGGTTGCTAGCAAAATCCTTCAAGCCTATGGCATGAAAGGGCTCAACTTCTGTGCCAAGCTTCATTTTAAAAATACTGAAAAAGCCAAAGCACTTCTAGAAAGGTAAATTATGAATTATTTTAAAACATTTCTAAAAGAGTGGGGACTTACGTTCCTTATCATTATACTCGTTGGTCTCAGTCGTCTCTTTCTCTGGACCAATGTCCGTGTGGAAGGACACTCTATGGACCCGACTCTAGCTGATGGAGAGATTCTCTTTGTCGTCAAACACCTCCCTATCAACCGTTTTGACATTGTAGTTGCCCATGAAGATGATGGAAATAAAGACATCGTTAAACGCGTCATCGGCATGCCCGGAGATACCATTCGCTACGAAAACGACAAGCTCTTTATCAACAATCAAGAAACCGACGAACCTTACCTAGCAGACTACCTCCAACAGTTTAAAAATGACAAACTTCAGAGCACCTATTCAGGGAAAGGCTTTGAAGGGGATAAGGGTGTCTATTTTAGAAGCCTTGCTCAGAAAGCTCAGGCCTTTACTGTTGATGTAAATTTCAACACCAGCTTCAGCTTTACCGTACCCGAGGGTGAGTACCTCCTCCTTGGAGATGACCGTTTGGTTTCTAGCGACAGTCGCCATGTTGGAACCTTTAAAGCCAGTCAAATCAAAGGAGAAGCCAAATTCCGTTTCTGGCCACTCAACCGTATCGGAATCTTTTAAAACCAGCAACTAGATGCTGTGATAGTCTTTTTGAGTTAGCTTTTAGAATTAGATTGCAACTTGGCAATATCTTGTACCAAGTCCCAAATCAAAGGAAAGCCTAACTGAAAGCTCTATCCCAGCTCTTTTTCTATCAAAAAGGAAATCTATGGAAGTTTATTTTTCAGGCACTATTGAACGCATTATTTTTGAAAATCCCAGCAATTTTTATCGTATCCTCCTCTTAGATATCGAAGATACCAATGCGGAGGACTTTGACGATTTTGAAATCATCGTTACAGGAACCATGGCTGACGTGATTGAGGGCGAAGACTACACCTTTTGGGGACAAATCGTTCAACACTCCAAGTACGGAGAACAACTGCAAATCAGCCGTTATGAGCGGGCAAAACCAACTAAAAAAGGGCTAGTTAAGTACTTTTCGAGTAGCCACTTCAAGGGAATTGGTCTCAAAACGGCCCAAAAAATCGTTGATATCTATGGTGAAAATACCATAGACGAAATTCTGGAGCATCCTGAAAAGCTGGAAAACATTGCAGGACTCTCTGCCAAAAACCGTGAGGCTTTCGTCTCTACACTTCGTCTTAACTATGGGACAGAAATGGTCTTGGCAAAACTAGCTAACTACGGCATTCCCAATAAACTAGCCTTTCAGATTCAAGACTTTTACAAGGAAGAAACGCTTGATGTGGTTGAAAATTATCCCTACCAGCTGGTCGAGGATATCAAGGGATTGGGTTTTACCATTGCAGACCAATTAGCTGCCGAACTAGGTATCGAAAGCCAAGCTCCTGAGCGCTTCCGTGCTGGCCTTGTCCATAGTCTCTTTCAGGGCTGTATGGATACGGGCGATACCTACATGGAAGCCCGAGATTTGCTGGAACAGACCCTGACTCTCCTCGAGTCTTCCCGACCCGTAGAACTGGATCCCAGCCAAGTAGCCCAAGAACTCTCCTACCTCATCGAAGAAGACAAGGTTCAGCAGATTGATACCAAAATCTTTGATAACAGCCTCTTTTTCGCCGAAGAAGGCATTCGCAGTCACTTGGTTCGTATCCTTGAAAAAGGAAAACAGAAAAATCAGGATTTAGAAACCATTCAAAAGCATATCGCTACTGTTGAGGAAGAATTAGGTATCCAATACGATAGCATCCAAAAACAGGCTATCTGCGATGCCATCCAGAACAAGGTCTTTATCCTAACAGGTGGACCTGGTACAGGTAAAACCACTGTTATCAATGGGATTATCGCTGTTTATGCTCTCTTAGAGGGACTTGACCTCAGGAAGAAAAGCAACTTACCAATTCTTCTCGCTGCCCCAACTGGTCGAGCAGCTCGACGCATGAATGAATTGACAGGTTTGCCTAGCGCGACCATACATCGCCATTTGGGAATGACGGGAGATGATGATACTAGTCATCTGGAAGATTATCTGGATGCTGACTTTATCATTGTAGATGAGTTTTCTATGGTAGATACTTGGCTAGCTAACCAACTCTTCTCCAACATCTCTTCTAACAGTAAAATCCTCATCGTGGGTGATAGCGACCAGCTACCTTCTGTTAGTCCTGGACAAGTCCTGGCTGACCTGCTCCAAATACCTCTGATCCCTCAGACTCGCTTGGAGCGGATTTACCGTCAGAGCGAAGAATCAACTATCGTTACCTTAGCGAGTCAGATTCGACAGGGAATCTTGCCAGCCGACTTTACCCAGAAAAAGGCCGATCGCTCCTACTTTGAAATCATGAGTAACCATATCCCTGCAACCATTGAGAAAATTCTTGGTGCTGCCCTCAGAAGTGGCATTCCAGCTCGTGATATTCAGGTGCTAGCGCCTATGTATCGAGGAACTGCTGGTATTGACGCCATCAACCAACTCATGCAAGACCTGCTCAATCCTCAGCAAAAGGGGCAAGTTAGCTTTGAAGCAACTCAGTGTTACTATCGAACAGGGGACAAGGTCATTCACCTAGTCAACGACGCTGAAGTCAATGTCTTTAATGGAGACCTAGGCTACATCACAGATTTGATTCCTGGAAAATACACTGAGTCCAAACAAGACGAGATTGTCATTGATTTTGACGGCAATGAGGTCGTCTACCCACGTAACGAATGGTACAAGATTCGACTGGCCTATGCCATGAGCATCCATAAGTCTCAGGGAAGTGAGTTTCCCGTTGTCATCCTGCCCATCACCAGTGCTAGCAAGCGCATGCTGGAACGCAATCTCATCTACACAGCTATCACACGGGCCAAGAGCAAGCTTATCCTTCTTGGTGAATTACAGGCCTTTGACTATGCAGTCAAGCATATCGGGACTGCTCGCAAGACCTATCTGATTGAGCGTTTCAGTGATTTAATTGAAAATAATATTGAAGAAAGTAAACAAGCCTTCTCTGAAACTGCCACAGCAAGTGACTCTGAACAATCCTACATCCTTACCGAGGAAAACTGGTCTAGTATTCCCGCTATGATTGGGATTACAGACGCAGACCTTAAAGAGATTTTTGGAAAATAGACCAGCAGAAAGCCCACCTAGTCAGGTGGGCTTTTTATCTTTTAAGATTATTTTACTGTTGCAGTACTTGTGATCAATTCAACAGCTTTTTTGATTGCGATATCGTGTTTCAACATATCAGCTGAAAGCAAGTTTTGAACTTGTGCAACTTCCATGTTGTAGTCTGCTGCCAATTGCTCAATTTCTTTTTGGATTTCTTCTTCTGAAGCGTCAAATCCTTCAGCTTTGGCAACTGCTTCGATAACAAGGTTAGTCTTCGTACGTGACTCAGCTTCTGCTTCGTATTGTTTGTGAAGGTCTTCTTGAGTAGTTCCAGTGATTTGGAAGTACATGTCAGGATTGATACCTTGACGTTGCAAGTTTCCAAGGAATTCATTTACTGAACGGTGAACTTCTTCGTGGATCATTTCTTCTGGAAGTTCTACGATTTCAGCATTTTCTACAGCTTTATCGATTGCTGCGCCTTCAAGGGCATCTTTGTATGCTTCTTCTTTAGCAGCAGTCAATTCTTTGCGGTATTTTTCTTTCAATTCGTCAAGAGTTTCCACTTCTTCGTCGATATCTTTTGCAAGTTCATCGTCAAGAGCTGGAACTTCTTTTGCTTTTACTTCGTGAATAGTTGTTACGAATTTAGCTTCTTTACCTGCAAGGTCTTCTGCTTGGTAGTCTTCTGGGAATGTCACAACTACGTCAACAGTTTCGCCAGCTGAGTGACCAACCAATTGGTCTTCAAAACCAGGGATGAATTGTCCTGAACCAAGTCCAAGTGAGAAGTTTTCACCTTTTCCGCCGTCAAATTCAACACCATCGATAGAACCAACGAAGTCAATCACAACAGTGTCGCCATTTTCAGCAGCAGCTTCCTTGATAACCAATTCAGCCAAGTTGTTGCGTTCGCGTTCGATACGCTCTTCAACGTCAGCGTCTGTTACTTCTTTTTCTACATCAACTGATACTTCAAGGTTTTTATAGTCACCCAATTTAACTTCAGGTTTTGTCACGACTTCAGCTGTGATAACCCAGTCTTGACCTTTTTCCATTGAAGTTACGTCAATTTTTGGTTGCGCAACGACTTCAAGACCAGCTTCTTTTACAGCTGCTTCATAAGCGTTTGGCAAAAGAGCGTTCAATACATCTTGGTAAAGTGTTTCTTCACCAAATTTTTTATCAAAGATAGGACGTGGAAGGTGACCTTTACGGAAACCTGGAACGTTAAGAGTTTTCTTTACTGAGTTGAATACACGGTCCACTTCTGGTTTGATTTGGTCTTGAGAGATAGTGAAAGTCAAGACTCCACGGTTTGTTTCTTTGTTTTCAAATGATACAGACATTCTGTCATTTCTCCTTAAAATTTTTTAAATACAGTCTATTATAACATAAACGGGCGACTTTTTTCAAGTAATGAATGCGCTTTTCAATGATGCTAGAGATACTTGCTCGCTTCCTTGATACTAAGTTCAGCCATTCTTTTCTTATTCTTTTCAATAAAACGTGCTACCCATTCGGTATTGGTCTTGGAGTAGTCTCTTAGGACCCAGCCGATAGCTTTGTTGATGAAAAATTCTGTCTGGTCCAGATTGTTCAGTAGGACCTTTTCCATCAGTTGGACATTCGTTTTCTCTTTTCTTAACAACTGGTGGTCAATGGCAACTCGTCTCAGCCAGATATTGTCCGATAGGCTCCATTTTAAAATCACTTCTTCAAGTTCCGAATGGTCGGCTACCAAACTCCCTACTACTCTGTCTAGAATATCTACCGTGTCCCACCAAGACTTGGTCACGACCAGACGCTCAAGCTTAGGCAAATCATCCTTCGTTAGATAAGATTGCATAGCTTTCAAATAGTTGGCGCCCACATATTGGTATTCTCTAGGCTCCTTTTCCCAGCAAGTGTCTACAAAATCCCAATCGATCATCTTTGTTTTTTTTCGCGCTTGGAAAGTATTTTCTATAGAGCGCATTTCTTTCAGGACCTGCAATCCCTAAAAAGGGAAATTGATGACGCATATAGGCTTCCATTGGGCCCGCTTTTTCAGGATCTTTTGCCACCTCTAGCTCCTCAAGTAAATCTACAAGACTCATCTAAAAATCCTCCTGCCTGACCAAGTGGTGCTGAAAGGCATAGACCGCAGCTTGAGTGCGATCACTGACCTCAAGCTTGGCAAGGATATTGGACACATGGGTCTTGACCGTCTTGAGAGAGATAAAGAGTTCATCTGCAATGCGTTGATTTTCGTAGCCCTTAGCGATCAGTTGAAGTACGTCTCGCTCACGCGCAGTCAGCTCCTCATGAAGCTCCATATGATTACGGTGGTATTCAACCTTCTTGCTGACCTCTTGTTCAATGGCCAGCTCGCCAGCAGCCACCTTACGGACAGCATGGAGCAATTCATCTGCACTTGAAGTCTTAAGCATATAGCCTTTTGCACCAGCATTCAAGACTGGCATGATTTTTTCATTGTCCAAGTAAGAGGTCACAATCAAAATCTTGGCTTCAGGCCATTCTTTGAGGATGGCCAAGGTAGCATCAATTCCATTCATCTCAGGCATAACAATATCCATGACAATGACATCTGGACGCAATTCCAAGGCCAAGTCAATACCTTGAGCCCCATTGGTAGCCTCGCCCACAACTTCTACATCGTCTTGGAGGTCAAAATAGCTTTTCAAGCCCAATCGAACCATTTCATGGTCATCTACCAGTAAAATTTTCATCTCTACTCCTTTATCATTCCTTGTCTAGCAGGGGAATACGGATATCAACTGCCAATCCTTGCTTTGGAGCTGTCAAAAGTTGAACCGTTCCTGCCATATCTTCAACCCGCTCCTTGATATTTCGCAGTCCATAACTCAAGTCATCTAACCCCCCTAACTGGAAACCAATCCCATTGTCCACTACCTTCAGCTGCAATTCAACATCTGTTTGATAGAGATAAACATCCAAACAAGATGCCTGAGCATGGCGGAGGGTATTGCTGATTAACTCCTGTAAAATACGGAAGATATGTTCTTCAATCTTCTTGGGCAATTTAGACACATTCTGCTTGAGACTAACCTTGAGATCACTCTTGTCCTCAAGCTCTTTTAAGAGGATTTGAATCCCCTCAATTAAACTCTTCTCTTCCAACTCAACAGGTCGCAAATGTAGGAGCAAGACCCGCAAATCTTTCTGGGCTGTTTCAAGGATGGCTGCGACACTTTGCAACTGGGTCTGCATCTTTTCTCTATCCAGCTTCAAAGCCTGCTGACTGACACCTGATAAAATCATATGGGCTGCAAGCAACTCCTGACTAACCGTATCATGTAAGTCACGTGCTATCCGCTTCCGCTCTTTCTCGATGATTGCTTCTTCCTTGACCAGACTTTGATTTTCAGCCTTTTGAACAGCCTCAGTCAAGAGATTAAGCTTGCCAGACAAGGACTTGAAACTGGCATCCAAGTCTGGATCTGCAAAGGAAAATACCTCTTTTCCTGCTAGCAGTCGCTTGAGATTAACCTGCATTTTTCTGCGAGAGATTTCTTCTATCACGCGCCAAAAGAGGACAAAAAAGAAGGTCATGGAAAGGCTAAAGACCAAGATTAAGAAGATTAACTTCTCTGTTTTCTCAATATCTTGTAGTAAATAGGACCAGTCTAGTTCAAAAATATCAAGTAGACTATTGGTCAAAAAGAGGATAAAGAGGAAAGAAGTCAGCCCAATTAACAGATACGATTGCTTTTTCATCCTCTGACCACCTCCACATCGCCAACCATAGTAGTTAGGAAAATCTTGACACTCTTGTTACTCTTGAGGTAGTCTCTGGTTTCCTGATGATAGTGTTCATTGCGGAGGGATCTCTTAGGTTGATGAAGGAAGGTAAGATCTCCATAAAGACAGTTAACACTGAGGCTGATTTCCACATCTACAGGTACGATAATCCTAGTCGTTCCGACCATCTTTCTAAGGATAATGACATTGTCATGATTGGTTAGGATAACTCTTTCTAAATGAATGGTGTCCTTGCCCATGAGGCGAAAGAGGTTGATATCGTCAAACTGGCAGGTCTGGTGACTAGAGAAATGATGGAGATTGCCAAACCAGCGATTCTTTTCATTTTTAACCGTCACCACCTCTTCAAAGACCAAGTCGGTCTCCTCTTTTTCTTGATTCATCATGGGATAGAGAAGAAAGAGACTGTAGATCACCGCTACAAAGATAGCTAAAATCACAAAGGGATTGAGCATGACGATGAAAAAGAAAAGAATGGTAGCCACAAGGAGGAGAAAGTTGTTGCCCTCTTTGCCTGCATAATAGCGTATCAGGAGAAGAAAGAGGAATAGAATCAGCAGAAAACGCGAAAAATGCTCTGATACCATCAAAATCAGAGCTCCCGTCAATAGACAGGCTTCAATAAATAAAAAGATTTGAAATTTTTTCATAGACGCACCTTCTCCCTTCTATTTTATCACAATTCAAAAAAGTCACCTCGGTCTGAGGATGGAAAAAGGAGATAGAACAGAAATCGCTCCTACAAGCTAGGTTTCATCAACTCACTACAATTGACAAAGAGATACAAAAAAAGGGCGGGATTCTTGTCCCGACCTCTTTATTTCTGATCATTCGCTTCTTTTAGTTTTCCATAAAGAATATAGTCTACGCTTTGCAGATCAGTTATGGTAGCACAATTAAGAGCACACATGATCAAGCGCAGGGCTTCTTTCCAGCCTTGGATGATGCTAATCACTTCCTCGACTGAGTAAGTTTCAACCAACTCCAGAACGGTACGTGACAGTCCTACAGCCTTGGCACCAAATATCAAGCACTTAATCATATCTAGCGGGTTCCGAACGCCTCCGCTGACCAAAAGTTCGACCTTGTCTTTCCAGTCTTGGGCATTGAGGAGGGCTTGCATGGTGGACTGCCCCCATTGATTGAGGTAATCACGCTGGCCACTGCGACGATTTTCGATATAGGCAAAGCTGGTGCCACCACGACCTGACAGGTCAACGGTTCGAACCCCCAATTCATAGGCTCTTTCGATGGTCTTCACATCCATCCCAAAGCCGACTTCCTTTAGGACAATAGGAACGGGGATTTGCTTGCTATAATCTGCTAGATGCGATTGCCAGCTTCGAAACTTTCTTTCTCCCTCAGGCATGAGTAATTCCTGCATAACATTGACGTGCACTTGCAGGAGAAGTGGATTCATCTCTTGCACAGTCTGAAGTCCTAACTCGACAGGCTTGTCCAAGCCAATATTAGTTCCAAGGAGGAGCTTTGGATGGCTAGATTTGACAGAAAAAGAGTCATCTGTTGGATCTTTTAGGGCTGCACTATAAGAGCCCGTTACAAACAAAATCCCACATGCTTCTGCCACCTGAGCTAGTTTTTGATTGATTTCTTTACCTTTGTCGCTCCCACCTGTCATGGCATTGATATAAAAAGGAAAGTCCCACTTTCGACCTGCAAATTCTGTCGAAAGATCAATCTCATCTAAGTCATAGAGCGGTAGCGAAGAGTGGATTAACTCCACCTCATCAAAGCTATTATAGGAACTTTTCTGCTCAAGGGCATAGCGGATGTGCTCGTCCTTACGATTTGTCGTCATGTCCTATCCTTTCTTGGTATAAGAGCTCAATCCCCAGATCGGCCCAGCGATTTTTTAAGGTTTCAGTTGATTGCACATCAAAACTCAAGGCAATACCACAGTCACCACCACCAGCACCACTACTCTTGGCAACGGCCTGCAAATCTTGACTAGCTTGTTTCAACTGTCTCAGCGAAGGCGTGTAAATATCTGCGCTCAATCCTTCTAAGAGCTTGCTGGCTGTTTCCACCTGTTCGATAATTTTTTCTGCATTCCCCTGCTCCAAGGCTTCTACCAAAGCAGCCACCGTTGCTTTTGAGGAAGTTAAAAAATTCTGATTGATGTTTTGTTTGATTTGCTGGACCATTTGACTCGATACGGCCACTTCCTTGGTCCATCCCACTAGAAAGTCACATTCTAGGGCTGGTTTTACTCGTGAAATAGAAAATCTCCAGTCACGCTCCAAAACTGTCGCCAAATTTTCTTCTTCCAACCAAGCAGCCACCTTATTGCGATCAAAAGACTGATAGAGAACCAAATCCTCTGCAACGATACAGGCAAGGTCTCCCATGGAACCATTGTCGCCACGCTTGAGCAAGACCGCGCTAGCCAGCTTGAACAAGAGTGCCGTATCAACCGTAATATCATATAGAGTCAGCAGGGCCTTGATAACCAAGACAACAACACTACCACTAGAACCCAGACCAAACTTTTTACCTTCTCGTTCCATTTTTCCACGAATTTCCAAGGAAAAAGGTCGCAAAGTCTGACCACGATTGGCGAGGAAGTCCCCCATCAAAGCAATCGTTTCTTGAATCAAGCTGTAGTCAGGATTTGGCGTCAAGTCCACTGCGAAATCAAACATATCTGAGTAGATACGGTAGCTATCAGAAAAGGTAATCTCAGCCTTCATATAGATGGGAATGGCCTTTATCAAGGCCAACTGTCCTGGCTCTAGAATAGCATACTCCCCTGCCCAATAGAGTTTCCCGCAAGTTTTAACAGCAATCATCTTGGCTCAAATCCTTTGTTTTTGACACAATCAAGCGGTAACGTTGACCGAAAATTTCTGACAAATGCTCCAAGTCTTCCTCTTGACAGAGGACCTTGACATTGGGACCGGCATCCATGGTAAAGTAGCAGGCTTCCCCTTGCTTACGAAGCTGGCGAACAAAGTCCATCGCTTCATAGGAAGCATCCGTCAGATAAGAAAAGGCTGGTGATGCTGTTTTGGTCGTAGCGTGCATGGCTAGGGCATTTCTCTCCGTTAATTCCCCAACCTTGGCAAAGTCATTTTCCTTGAGATAGAGCAACATGTCCTGATAATCCTTCTCAGACTGGCGTACCCAGTCATCAAAGGTCGTCGAGGTTTCCACACAGAGTTTCATCCCATCACGGCTAGAGATTGGTTTTTTCTTGTCCTCCAGCACCAACATAATCATAGCTAGTTTCAGGTCTGTCTCCACAGGGTAAATTTCCCCACTATCCTTATCCCAAGCACCTAGTGGTCCATAAAAACTGCGAGAAGAAGAGCCTGAGGCAAACTTAGCCTCCTGAGCCAACTGACTCCGATTCAAACCAAGCTGGAAATAAGCATTGCAGGCCTTGACCAAGGCGGACAAACCACTGGAACTGGAGGATAAACCAGCCGCAGTCGGCATATTGTTTTGAGTATCGATACGGACAAAGCCCTCACCTTCTGGACGGTAACGGTCAATGATTTTGCTCATCTTAGCATGCTCAGCCTCATTTTGGAGCTGACCATTGATATAAAAGGCATCAGCAGTCGCATGGGCTGGTAGAGGCGACAAGGTCGTCTCTGTGTACATGTTTTCCAAAGTCAGAGAGATGCTGCTAGTAGCAGGAACCATCTCTTTTTCTTTTTTCTTTCCCCAATATTTGATAATGGCAATATTTGCGTAGGAACGTACTGTTACAGGCTTTCGATCCATGTCTGAACAGCTCCTTTCTCTTCTAATCGTTTTGCTAGTTCTTGCGCTTGGTCCAGATTGGCTACCAAGGCGATAATACAGCCTCCTAACCCACCACCACTCATCTTGGCACCTAGAGCACCATGGATAAGAGCCGCTTCAACGAGGGAGTCTGCCTCAGGACTGCTGACACCAATTTCTTTTAAATGTAAATGCGCTTGACTGAGGATTTGTCCCAGTCCTTCAGCATCTTTTCGTCTAATCGCATCTTCTGCTTGCTGGGTCAATTCTCCCAAGGCATGCAAAAACGGCAGAGCATCCTTCCCCTTGCTCTGAACCACTTGGATGGCTTCACGAGTATGACCATAAACTCCCGTATCAGCAATCACCAAATAGGCAGATAGGTTCATCTCAAGTTCTGTAAAACCAAGGTTCTTGATAAAGCGAATGGGTTGATCACTGAGACAGGTCTTGGCATCCAACCCGCTTGGATTCATATGGGCAATCATCTCAGCCCGATTGACCAAGATTTCTAGTACATGATGAGGCAGGTCGGCTTGATAGTAGTCAAAAACAGCTCGAATGGCTGCTATGCTGATAGCAGCTGACGAACCCATCCCCCGTTTTTCAGGGATAGCCGAGTCAATCACACATCGAATGCAAGCTTCTTTGATATCCAAATACTCCAGCGAGGCATACACTGCCATGGACAAGGTATCCTCCTCATAAAGACGCCACGGGCTTTCAGCAGGGACCACCTTGCAGGTCACCTCCACCTCTATGAGAGGCAGAGAAATAGCTGGATAGCCGTAGACTACCGCATGCTCTCCTATTAAAATAATCTTACTATGTGCCTGACCGACACCAACTTTTTTTGTCATGTTTTCCTTTAACCAGACGGAAAGACCGTCTCATTTCATACAGTAGTATTTTCTCCTATCTATTTTATTATATTTTCACAAAAAAAGCGATTGTTTCCTTCACAATCGCCTCTTTCATTATTGGATCCATTCGCCATTATAGTTGAGCGAATAGCCTTCTACGGTCGTATTCACTGCTAAAGCACCGGAGCTATAAGCGTAGTACCATTTGCCATTAACCTGGAACCAACCAGTCTTCATATCTCCATTACCTGCATTTAGGTAGTACCAAGTTGAACCATCTTGATACCAACCGGTTGCCATAGCTCCTGATGAACGGAAGTAGTACCACTTGTTACCGACATAAGCCCAGCCAGTTTTCATATCACCATTTGATTGGTCTAGGTAATACCAAGTTGAACCATCTTTAATCCAACTAGTTGCCATAGCTCCCGATGAGCGGAGGTAGTACCACTTATTACCTAGATATTGCCAACCAGTTTGCATAATACCAGTTGTTGGATCTAGGTAGTACCAAGTCGAATCATCGTTTATCCAACCCGCACGTCTTTCACCATCAAGGTAGTCTTTCCCTAAATGACCTGTTTTTGCTAGATAGTACCAGTTAGATTGATCGTAGAGCCAACCTGTTTTTAAAGAATGATCTTCATTAAAGTAATAATTTGCTAATTTAAGAACTTCTGGGCCTTCAAAGCCTTCACCATGTTTTTTACCAACAGTTAATGAATCCTTAACCTCTAATTGTTGCCAGCCAACAAATTCTTGAAGTACCCCATCTTGGTTAAAGTAGTACCATTTATATTGAAGGCCAATTTCGAAAACTGGACGATTATCAAATAAATCGTCACGATAACCCGTCCCAGGAATTTCTAAGTATTGCCAGCCGACTACCATTTCTCCATCATCATCAAAATAGTAGATTTTACCATCTATTTTATGCCAATAGATCGCTTTATGGTCATCTTTTATATAGTATTTTCTATTGCCCTTATCAACAAACTGTCCACCTGTGGTATCCGCCAATACTGTACTTGTCGCTAGCAAAGCAAAGAAAAAGACTGCGAGTCCAACTTGCATCATTATTTTAAATTTTTTCATTAGTTCTTTCCTCCGCAACTGATTGTAGCAAAGACTTTACCGTATGTCAATATATAGGAATTCCTCAAAAAAAGCAGTTACACAACTGCAACTGCTTTTCTATTCTTGCATGGTGTAACCAACACCACGCACTGTTTTAATGTAGCTTTTTTGACCTTTTACATCAAGCTTGCTACGTAGATAACGAATATAAACATCCACGATATTAGTTTCTGTCGCACTTTCGTACTTCCAAACACTTTCCAATAACTGCTCACGAGTCAAGACCTTCTTGCTTCCCATGAGAGTGGCCAAAAGGTCATACTCACGGCGCGTCAGAGCAATCATCTCCTCGCCACGATAAACGGTATGATGTTCTACATCCATACGCAAATTGCGGTAAGACGTTGGGACCTTCATCTGACTACAGTGTTGGTCGATAAAGTCCCGACCTCGGAAAATCGCTGAAATACGAGCCACCAGCTGATCAATAATCACTGGCTTATAGATGTAAGAAACGGCGAAGCGCTGGATTGTCTCAATCTGGTCTCGCAATTCTTCGCGATGGTCCAAGACCATGATCACTGAGGCTGGTTTGGTTCGACTCAGCCTCTCTGCAAAATCCTGGGCCGTCATATCCCCCAGACGAGCATTCAGTAAAATCAAGTCATAATCTATCTGGAGAGCCATGGAGAGGGCTTTTTCCCCCTCCTCGACCAGATCAACACGGTATTGCTCTTTTTGGAGTTCCAGACTGAGAAAATGAGCGAGATTTCGTTCTTTCTCAAGTAATAAAATCCGTTTCCCCATGGCAGACCTACTTATTTTTCGTCATACCAAGAGTAGTGGAATGTTCCTTCTTTATCTTTACGTTGGTAAGTGTGGGCACCAAAGTAGTCACGTTGTGCTTGGATCAAGTTAGCTGGAAGGTCCGCTGAACGATAGCTATCAAAGTAAGTAATGGCTGCTGAGAAGGTTGGTACTGGTACACCAGCTTGAACCGCAAGAGCTACGATATCACGCACTGCTTGTTGGTATTTAGCAGTAACATCCAAGAAGTACTCATCCAAGAGAAGGTTAGCAAGATCTGCATCACGGTTGTAGGCATCTGTAATCTTTTGCAAGAAACGAGAACGGATGATACATCCATCACGCCAGATAGATGCGATGTCCGCAAATGGCAAGTTCCAGTTGTTTTCTTTAGAAGCCACACGCAATTGAGCAAAACCTTGTGCGTATGAAATGATTTTTGAGAAGTAAAGCGCTTGACGGATTTTTTCAATCAACTCAGCCTTGTCACCTTCAAACTTGAAAGCAGCTGGTTTTGGAAGCACCTTGCTAGCATGTACACGCTCTTCTTTGTAAGTTGAGATATAGCGGGCAAATACTGACTCAGTAATGAGTGACAATGGTACACCAAGATCAAGTGATGATTGGCTAGTCCATTTACCAGTTCCCTTGTTACCTGCAGCATCAAGGATGTAGTCTACGATTGGTCCATCTTGGCCTTCATCGTCTTTACGGCTCAAGATATCAGCTGTGATTTCGATCAAGTAGCTGTCCAATTCACCCTTGTTCCACTCAGTAAAGATTTCAGCCATGTCTTCTGCAGAAAGACCGAGCAAGTGTTGCATGAGGTCATAGCTTTCTGCGATTAATTGCATATCACCATACTCAATACCATTGTGGACCATTTTCACATAGTGACCAGCTCCATCAGGACCGATGTAAGTCACACATGGTTTACCATCTTCTGGTGCTTTAGCTGAAATTTCTTCAAGGACATCAGCAACCAATTCGTAAGCTTCTTTTTGTCCACCAGGCATGATAGAAGGACCTTCAAGGGCACCTTTTTCACCACCAGAAACTCCAGTACCGATGAAGTTGATGCCTGAGTTTGCCAATTCTTCATTACGACGGATGGTATCTTTGTAGAAAGTGTTT
Source organism: Streptococcus oralis (assembly GCF_021497885.1). Classification (NCBI taxonomy): domain Bacteria; kingdom Bacillati; phylum Bacillota; class Bacilli; order Lactobacillales; family Streptococcaceae; genus Streptococcus; species Streptococcus oralis. Next base: position 318,199 of record NZ_CP046523.1, on the reverse strand, counting down.
CCTCCATCGATCAAGATATCACCCTTATCAAGGTGTGGAAGAAGAGCTTGGATAGTTGCATCTGTACCAGGTCCAGCTTGAACCATCAGCATGATACGACGAGGTTTTTCGATTGAGTTTACAAAGCTTTCAACGTCATAGCTTGGCACAAAGTTCTTTTCAGGATGGCAGGCAATTACGTCTTCTGTTTTTTCTTTACTACGGTTGTAAATGGCAACTGTATAACCACGAGATTCGATATTTAGGGCAAGGTTACGACCCATTACGGCCATACCTACGACACCAAAGTTAGCTTTTGTCATGTGACACTCCTCTTGTTTAATATGTTTTATTTTATCATTTTTACCTATGAAAGGAAAGAATTTTGTAACGGACTCCTAGTAGTCCAAGTCATCCGCGTGACCAGCTCCATTACCGACAAAGTATCCAGTCTTACAGTTGAGGGTGAAGAGATAGGTTCCATCTGGTTTATAGAGGTTGTAATAACCATTTCCGTTTACGATATTGACACGTTCTAGGATATATTGATTACCAGTGATATAGCCACGAGCACGTGAAGTTGCTAGGATTTGTTCCAAAACACCATCGGCAAAATTCCAGGCAGGGTTGTTGCTATCGTCTACAGCGGATTGGTTGTACGGTACACGACTAGCACTTCTTTGAAGATTGACACCATCGCTAGACAAACCTCCACTTTCTGGTCTGCTGGCAGGCGCTGAACTTGATGAAGCAGACGAACTGCTCGTACTGCTATCAGTCGTTGTACTTGAACTTTCCTGACTACTGCTACTTGAACTTGAACTAGAGGCGCTTGTTTGCTGGCTCTTACCAAGGCTAATGGCCTTATCTAACAGTTTATCTAGCTCTGTATTTCCTGTTTTAATTTCTGTAAATTTAGCATCTGCCTTGACCTTTGCATTGGTATCCAAGACACCGTCGGTAATTGCTGGAGTTTCAAACTGATTATTCACTTCTTGCACAGCCTTGATTTGAGTTTCTAAACTATCATACTTAGACTTGGCCAGAGTGTGCTCTCGGCTACCTTCGAGTTTATCTAGTTGAGCCTTGAGTCGGTCCAACTTGTCAAACTGACTATTTTTCAAAGCTGTTTTATTAGCATCCGTATAAAAAGCATCGTAGAGGGCATTAAACTCTTGTAGAGCCGCTTGTGTTTCCTGATTACTAGAAGATGATTGAGAAGACTGGATAGCTTGGTTGGAGCGATTTACTTGTCGATAGATATAGTAACTACCTGCCAAGACAAGGGCTGCTGCCAAGGCTGAACCGATAACAAACATGCGCTTCTTTTTAGAATTAGAAATTGTTTCTGATTCTACCTGAGCTGAACGTGAAAGTAGAGCCGTCCCTTCCTCTTCTTTCCCATCAGCAACCTCTGCTGACTCTTGCTTTTCCAACACAAGCGGTTCCAAGTCTTGATTTTCCTCTCCCAAAGGAGGCAAAATCACATCCGAGCTTGTAGTTTCCACTGAGTCTGACACCGTTTCTTCTGAAACTGTATCGGGTTCCTCTATGATTGGTGCCGACTCTTCAGTGATTTCTGAGACTTCCTGTGTCAATTCTTCTTGTGTCTGAGCTTCCTGCAGTTCTTCTTTTTTAAATTGACGTGTTTCAAACTTGTCGGCTTCGATTTCCTCGCGGTGCTGTTTGATGTATTTATCCAAGATATTGTCCTCAGGCAATACTCCAGCTTCAACTTCTTCATTTTTACGGATGACTTGACCAACTGTCAGATCTTTCGCCTCGTCAAAATCAAATTTGGATTCTTGATGCTCTTTTTTATGACGATTGTGTCTTTTTTTACTCATCTGTCTTCCTTTCTACTTTACCTCTTGGCGCTTCACACGCTGACCAAAGTATTGATACAAATCCACTTTTAAGGTTCCGTTATAAAGTTTGCGCTTTTTATCCGCTGGACTTCCGTACTTACTTTCAAAAGCTTCATCACTCGTCAGGATAAATTTGCTCCAGGTTTTCAATGGCGCAAAGACCTGCCCCATTTCTGCATAGAGCTTGGTAACTCCTGCATCATCAGATAAACGCTCTCCATATGGTGGATTGGAAATGATGACGCCATTTATCTTGTCTGAGCGCAAGTCCTGTACCCGCATTTGTTTAAAAGTGATATCACCTGCCACGCCTGCTGCTTGAGCATTGGCCTTAGCAATCTCAACCATCCGAGCGTCTATATCACAGCCCATGATATCCAGTTCAAGTTCACGGTCAATTTTCTTAGCCGCCTCTGTGCGAACTTCTTGGATTAACCGATCGCTGACCCAGTTCCATTCCTCAAAAGAAAAGGAACGGCGAAGGCCAGGAGCCATCTTTCTAGCTATCATAGCCGCCTCGATACAGAAAGTTCCTGAACCACAGGTCGGATCAATCAAGGGCTTGTCTGGATACCAGTTAGAGAGTTGTAAAATCGCCGCTGCCATATTTTCTTTTATAGGCGCTCCACCCTTTTCCGTACGATATCCACGTTTAAAAAGGCTAGAACCTGTCGTGTCAATCATGACAGTTGCCACATCTTTCAGGATGGACACCTCAATCTTAAACTCAGGACCAGTTTCCATCAAGGGAATTCCTTCTGGACGGGCATAGTGTTTTTGTAGTTTCTTGACAACAGCCTTCTTGGAAATGGCCTGAACACTGGGCTCATTATGAAGTTTAGACTTAACACATTTTGCCTTTGAGATAGGGAAACGCGCCCCAAGCGGGAGATAGTTTTCCCAACCTAGAGCAAAAACGCCTTGAAAAAGCTCTTCAAAGGTCTTAGCTGGAAAACTTCCAACTACAATCTTGATACGGTCAGCTGCACGAAGCCAAAGATTGGTCTCGATGATTGCCTTCACATCTCCTTGAAAACGGACACGGCCGTTTTCAACCTGGCAATCATAGCCTAACTCTCGCATCTCACGTCCAACGACAGCCTCGAGACCCGCAGCAGCAGTTGCGATTAAATTAAATTGTTCTTTCATTTCTAGTCTTGCAAGACCTTTCTCTTGTTCACTTTAAAAAATGAGGTTGAGAAAAAATTCTCAGCCCCAACCTATATGCAATTTTCTATAAGCCATGTTTTGTTCCAGAAGTGACTAGGACCACTTCCTTCGATAATCATCTGTCTACCGCTAGCAGCCTATAGCTGATAGCAGTCAGAGTACTACGTTCGTTTCCGTGCACTCCATGCCCCGACCAAAATTTGGGTTGCTAGCTTGAGGGGTTTACCGCGTTCCACTCTCTCTGTTTCCAGAAAGACTCCGTCACTGTGGCACTTTCAAGCCTACTCTGACTTATCCGAAGACTTAGCCATTTCGACTGCCGTAACGATCTCTCGTCCCTAGGCTTATGGTTTCGCCTAGCACAAACACTACAGGCATCACAGCCTGTGCTAGCATGGACTTTCCTCATGAAAAGGGATTCTCTTCACGCGATTATCCAAAAATTGCATCTAATAGACACCTAATTACAACTCAGAATTGTCTACGATTTGTTTACCGAATACTTCTTTTTCAAGTCGATTCAATCGTTTCAAAATATCAAAATTTGTCATTGGAGTAGAACTTGTTACTTCGATAGAACTTTGTTGAGTAGAACTTGCCTGTGGCTTGTTAGACAATTCCTCCTTCAAATCAGCAATCTCCTGACGAAGAGATTTGACCAAAGCTGCGTAAGTCTCATAATCCTTGATCACATCATCTAGGAACTCGTCTACCTCTGCCTTACTATATCCGCGAACTTCACGCCCAAACTCTTGTTCAAAAATATCTTTTGCTGAAAAAATAATACTTGCCATTTCTCTCTCCATTCTTGATTGCTATTCTTATTATATAAAAAAAGACAAACAAAAATCAAGGTCAAAGCCTCACTTTTCGGAAAAATTTTCCACTATTTCGTTCAGATCCTCAAATGTTAATCTTTTTGTAACATAGCCTTCTTGATTTTTCATCATCTGGTAAAAATACTGTAACTTGGTTTCATTTTCTTCGTCATAAAAGAGATAGCACCCTTCCGTATTTTCCAGCAGAAATTTCTGATAATCACGTAGTTGCCCCTTGTGCTCATATTGTGGATAGGCATATTTAACAAAATCAACTTGCTTGAATTCGCTCAACTTCACTTGATTGGCTTCATTCCAGTTACTACCATGGGTTTCAAAATCAAAAATGGTCGCCAGCTGAAAGCCATAGTCTGCTTGCATGTCTTTTGCCACTTGAAGCACCCAGTACTCAAATCCCAGAGTCCCTGTAAAGACAAGCCAGGTCACCCCTTCTTCTGCTAGACGTTCTAGATCTCTCCGAATGGCTGTTTTGATAATATCAACGCGAATATCCTTGTCATTAAAGAGACCAAGGTCGAAGGCTGAATAACCTAAAATCAAGGCTGTTGTCATTTTTAACCCTTTCTTTTAACCCTTTCTTTGTAAATTTATGATATAATAGAGTGATGTTATTGTACCAATAAGGAGAATTATGGTCAACTATCCACATAAACTTTCATCACAGAAGAGACAAGCGCCCCCGTCACAAACTAAAAATTTCGCAAATCGGGGAATGTCTTTTGAAAAGATGATCAACGCTACGAACGACTACTATTTGTCGCATGGGTTAGCAGTTATTCACAAGAAACCGACTCCCATCCAAATCGTACGTGTCGACTATCCCCAACGAAGTCGAGCCAAGATCGTTGAAGCTTATTTTAGACAGGCCTCAACGACTGACTATTCAGGGGTTTATGATGGATACTACATCGACTTTGAAGCAAAGGAAACCAGGCAAAAACATGCGATCCCGATGAAGAATTTCCATCTCCATCAGATCCAACACATGGAACAAGTTCTTGCCCAGCAAGGAATCTGCTTTGTCCTCCTTCACTTTTCTTCTCAGCAAGAAACCTACTTATTGCCGGCCATTGATTTGATTCGTTTCTATCATCAAGATACGGGACAAAAGTCAATGCCACTTGGATATATTCGAGAAAATGGATATAGGATTGAGCCTGGTGCCTTTCCACAGATTCCCTATCTCGACGTTATCAAAGAACATTTACTAGGTGGTAAAATAAGATGAACAAACAAACTTTCCTGCGAATAGTTAAGTATGTCAGTATCTGCCTCTTGACTGTATTTATCGCAGCTATTATGCTAGGTGGAGGCCTTTTTCTCTACTATGTAAGCAAGGCTCCGGCTCTATCCGAAAGCAAACTAGTCGCTACAACGTCTAGTAAGATCTATGACAGCAAAAATGAACTTATCGCTGATCTGGGTTCTGAGCGCCGTGTCAATGCACAGGCTAATGAAATCCCTACGGAGCTGGTCAATGCAATTGTCTCTATTGAAGATCATCGTTTCTTCAGTCACCGAGGAGTAGATACGATTCGTATCCTAGGCGCTTCCTTACGAAACCTCCGTGGCGGGGGTGGTCTTCAAGGTGGTTCTACCTTGACACAACAGTTGATTAAACTAACCTATTTTTCAACGTCAACATCTGATCAAACACTTTCACGTAAGGCACAGGAAGCTTGGCTAGCCGTTCAGCTAGAACAAAAAGCGACTAAACAAGAGATCCTAACTTACTACATCAACAAGGTCTATATGTCCAACGGAAATTACGGGATGCAAACGGCAGCCCAAAACTACTATGGTAAAGACCTCAAAGATTTAAGTCTACCTCAATTGGCTCTCTTAGCCGGAATGCCCCAGGCTCCAAATCAATATGACCCCTATTCTCATCCAGAAGCGGCACAGGAACGCCGAGATCTGGTTCTCTCCGAGATGAAAGGACAAGGCTACATTACAGCCGAACAATACGAAAAAGCCATTAACACTCCGATTACAGACGGACTTCAAAGTCTAAAATCTGCTAATAGCTATCCTCCGTATATGGACAATTACCTCAAAGAAGTGATTGTCCAAGTCGAACAAGAAACAGGCTACAATCTTTTGACAACGGGAATGGAAGTTTATACCAATGTTGATCCAGCCGTTCAACAACGTCTCTGGGATATCTACAATACCGACGAATACGTTAATTATCCAGATGATGAGTTGCAAGTAGCTTCTACCATCGTTGATGTCACAAATGGAAAGGTGATTGCCCAGTTAGGCGCACGCCATCAATCTAGCAATGTTTCCTTCGGTATGAACCAAGCTGTCGAAACAAACCGCGACTGGGGTTCAACCATGAAACCAATCACAGATTACGCGCCAGCCTTGGAGTACGATATCTATGACTCAACCGCTTCGGTTGTTCACGACGTACCATATAACTATCCTGGCACCAACACACCTGTCTACAACTGGGATAAGAGTTACTTTGGAAACATCACGTTGCAGTATGCTCTTCAACAATCACGGAACGTTACAGCTGTAGAAACCTTGAATAAAGTCGGTTTGGATAGAGCCAAGACCTTCCTAAATGGACTCGGTATTGACTACCCAGATATGCACTATGCCAACGCGATTTCAAGTAACACAACCGAATCTAACAAAAAGTATGGGGCAAGCAGTGAAAAAATGGCCGCAGCCTATGCTGCCTTTGCCAATGGCGGTATTTACCATAAGCCAATGTACATCAACAAAATCATCTTTAGTGATGGTAGTTCAAAAGAGTTCTCTGACCCTGGTACTCGGGCAATGAAAGAAACTACTGCCTACATGATGACGGAAATGATGAAAACAGTCCTAACCTACGGAACTGGTCGTGGTGCCTACCTTTCATGGCTACCACAAGCTGGTAAGACTGGTACATCAAACTATACAGATGACGAGATTGAAAAATACATCAAAAACTCTGGTTATGTAGCTCCAGACGAAATGTTTGTCGGCTATACTCGTAAATACTCGATGGCTGTCTGGACCGGTTACTCTAACCGACTCACTCCTATCGTTGGCGATGGCTTCTACGTTGCTGCTAAGGTCTACCGTTCGATGATGACCTACCTCTCAACAGATGACCATCCAGGGGATTGGACCATGCCTGAAGGCCTTTACAGAAGCGGAGAATTTGTCTTTAAGAATGGAGCACGCAATACGTGGACCCCTTCATCATCTACACAACAAAGTTCGACATCTGAAAGTTCTAGCTCAACATCTGAGAGCTCGACTTCTCAGTCAAGCGCAACTTCTCCAAGCACAAGTCAAACGCAGACGATTCCTCAACAATCAGGCACTGCACCTGCTGAGCAAAACCAACCAAGTCAACCGCAACAATAAGCAAAATCCTGAGAATTTTACTTCTCAGGATTTTTATTCTTTATAGCTCAATAGTTTATCCCAACAGCACCATAACTCTTTTGATAGTTTCTCTAACTATTATAGAGGTTATGGTGCTGTCTTTTTCACTTTCTCTTGATGCTAAAATTTGTCAAAAACAAAGGTAATTAGAAGCTATTCCTTTTTCCCTTTCGCGATAAAGATAGCGGATAGAGCTAGGCTAACGCCTGCAAGGAAGAGAGCTGTGTCAGATTTGCTTTCACCTGTTGCCGGAAGCTCCTTCTGATCATCCTGTTTAACTTCTGGAGTCTTAGTATCAGCGAGTGGACTTAAGTTCAATTTGTACTCTGGTTTTTCAACTGTCGGTGCTGGTTGGTCTCCTGCTGTACCAAGTGGACCTGTGTACTCTGGTACTTCATGTACTGCTGCTTCTACCGCGTTCACACCACCTGTAAACTCTAGTTTCTCAACTATCGGTGCTGGCTGATCTCCGGCTGTTCCAAGTGGACCTGTGTACTCTGGTACTTCATGTACTGCTGCTTCTACCGCGTTCACACCACCTGTAAAGTCCAGTTTCTCGACCGTCGGTGCTGGTTGATCTCCTGCTGTACCAAGTGGACCTGTGTACTCTGGTACTTCATGTACTGCTGCTTCTACCGCGTTCACACCACCTGTAAACTCTAGTTTCTCAACTATCGGTGCTGGCTGATCTCCTGCTGTACTAAGTGGGCCTGTGTACTCTGGTACTTCATGCACTGCTGCCTCAGCCGCATTCACACCACCTGTAAAGTCCGGTTTGCTCAAAACTGGTGGTTCTTCTTCACCCTTGCTTGATTGAACCGATTCTTCTGTTAATGCTTGATGGAAGCTTGCCAATTCATAAAACTCAGCCTTGCCACCTTCCCAGACTAATTTGACATCTAGAAGAGAGCCACCATTTCGGATAGCAAAGGTTTGGAGACTAGATGTAATGGCACCGAGGTCTGTCCAACTGTCTTGACCATCCTTGAGTGTTCTAGCAAGAACACGTGCTTTCGCTCCTTCAGGAAGACTGGAAACGAGACGAAGGTGGTTGGCATTGGTTGGTTCAGATAAGTGATAAACTAACTCGCCCTTGTCTTTTTCAGACTTATAGCTGGTCAAGACTTTGCCGTCTACAAGATTATTGTAAAGATTACCTTGGCTTTCTCCACCGTTTCCTTCTACCGTTGGATCATTGATTGGTTTGACAAATTCACCGTCATTGATGACCAATTCTGTAAAGCCTACAAACCGGGCATCATAGTCTGCCGTATAGAGAACACGGAGATAGTTCGCTTTGACTGGTGTCGTCAATTCTCCTTCGATGTAGCGATTTCCTGGCATCTTAGAATCATGTGTCCAACCATCTGTCAGAGAATCATCGTGTTGGCTATTGGCCACACCATCTCCTACTGTCACGACATCTGTCCAAGTTTTACCATCTTGGCTGACTTGGATCTTGCCATCACGAAGGTAGTTTTGAGTTCCGTCTTGGATGTAGGCTCTGATTTTCTTGATGGTACGTTCGCTACCAAGTTTCAAGGTTACGTGGCCATCTTTATGGGCATAGTCTGAAAACTCAACGAAGTTGTTGTAAACACCGTCAAACAGTTGATCTAGGTTGTTCAGTTTACGAACATCATTGCTTCCGTATGTTGGATGAATGCCCATAGTTGTAGATTCTAGTTTGGTTGGTTGCACTTCTTTGGTTGTCACAAGGAGAGAAGTGGCTGTCACAGCTTGTTCCTGATCCGTTTTGTTGACCAGACGAACATAACGTACCAAGTGGGTTGCGACAGATCTGTCTTTCAACTGGCTAGCTGACGTCCACTCTTGCGCATTTGCAGAATACTCTAGGCTAAGAGCAGGGTTGGCTTGGCCTTTGAGCTGGATGCTCTTGATCTGATGGATACGGTCAAGCTTCATACCTAGATAGCTATGAGCAGGGAGTTTGGTTCCAGCTGGAATTTGAAGCTCGTAACTGCCCAAGCTATCCACTACTGGTGTTTCCTTCAAGGCGTCGACGTTGGTGTCTGTTAACTCACTGTTTCCAGAGCGTGTCTCAACAGAGAAGTCCTGAATACGCCACCAGAGATCGAGGGCCTTGGTATTGCGTACTCGGATGTAACGAGCATTGATCGCTTTGGTCACTTCCTTGGTTTGTTCTCCTGATAGGCGATCCAACTCTTGCCATGCAGTTCCATCTGTAGAGTACTCAAGTACACCTGTGGCAAGCTTATCACCCGTTCCTTGGCGAAGTCGTACTTTAGTGACTGACTTGACTTCACCGAGGTCAAGTTGTGCCCAGGCATCTACTGGTGTCGTATTGCTACCGTCAGCGTTTGCCATCATGGCTTCTGTATTGTCCTTGCCATCAGTGATTTGACGAGCTGAGGTATTTAGTTTGTAAACTAAGTTTGAGCTTAGACTAACTGTCGTTGCTTGTTGGCTACGAGCTTTTTCAACTGGACGGTTGACTGCAATTTCCTGAACTGCAAACCAAGTATTCTCGCGATCTACTGTCGCAATCATGCGAACTGCCTTGGCCTTGATATTGAGATTTTCAAACTTAAGAAGGGATTCATTTCCGACATAGCTTGGCTCTTTCAAAGTTACCCAGTTATCATTTTCATCTTGATACTGTACTTCTGCCTTACTAAAGGTATCACGTGGATTTGCCTGCGTTCCCATAGCAAAGGTCAAGGTTTGAATCGCTACTGGTTTGTTGAACTTCATACCGATATAATCACCTGTTTTGATGCTATTTGGTGATTTAATAATCGCATGAGTTGCCAAATCGCCATCCGTTACTTCTGCCAAACCACCTTCTACACCTGTTCGATTGGTGATAAAGGTACTGATGATTTGGTCTGGATGCAAGACTTTTTGAACTTCAGACGCTAGAACTTCTTTCAAGGATAGGATAAATGGACGAATATGTTGAACACCCAATTCAGCCTTTTCCATATGGTCTACATAATGGAAGGTGTGAGTTTGAGACTGTTCGTACAATTTCAAACCTTTATAGTAGCTATCCCAAAGTTTGGCTGCATCGTTGGTAGCCATGGCTTCAGTTCCTGTAAGGAAGGCATCGAGAGCATTCATTTGGTCGATTGCATTATCCAACCAATAGTGGATTTGGGCAACCATTTTTTTATCGCCTGATGCTTTATAGAGTTCGGCTGCTTCTTTAATCTTGGCAAATTCAGCTCGCAAGGCTGCACGTTCTGCAGTCACATCCTGACCTGCTTTGAGCTTGGTCATGAAGTCTGTTAATTTTGGAGCCAAGTCTACAGATTCTTCCAGTTTGACGACACGATTATCCATGTTTTGGTTGATCATGTGCTTACCAAGTTCGCGGAAGGCTGCTGATACCTTGCTATCTTCAAAATGACCATTTTCTACAAAGTTGAAGGCAATGTCATTGATTTTCTTAGCTTCTTCTTCTGATTTCCATTGTTTCCATGAGTATTGAGCTCCTGCAAAGAGGGCAATCTTAGATGGTTCAGACTGTTGCATTGGATTCAACATGATACCAGACAGCAAGCTTGGATCCACATTTGGATGAAGGAATTTTTCACCACCACCTAGAATCAAGTGTTGTTTAGAGTTATCTGTTACAGGCCAGTTAATCCAAAGCGAAACTGGGCGATAGGTCTTACCTCCTGCAGATAGATTGTTCTTGAGAGTTGAAAGGAAGCTTTCAGAGACTTCACCCCAAATCTTACCACCCGTCAAGGTCATGGATGTTGAACTTGGGAGATTTTCATTGAGGGACTTCAACTCATCTTCACGTCCATTACCCCAATACTGGCCAGGAACAAAGATCATTTCTTTACGAAGACCGCTGTAAGTTCCCTGCATTTCAGTCAACCACTTGGTCATATCTTGCATCAAGCGGTTGTAGCTATTGTAGCCTCCGACTGGGCTTGGTGCATCATCTGCTAGGATACCAAATTCGCGGACACCCACTTTCATCAACTGGGTAAATTTAGCCTTGATGGTTGCCAAATCTTCTTGGTAATGCGCTTCATTTCCAAAGCGGATGCGGTTGTTCATGAATGGATGGATAGTCCAGACATAGCGGGTTTTACTTTGATTTCCAACACGAGCAAGTTCACGGATTTCAGCTAGTTTTTCTTCTGGATAGAGTTCACGCCATTTCTTGTTGTGGTATGGATCATCTTTTGGTGCAAAGAAGTATTGGTTCAATTTCAAATCGCCACCGTAACGCATGAGCTCTGCACGATCGGCATTAGACCATGGATTTCCATAGTAACCTTCGATGAAACCACGGTTCTTGAGCTCTGCGTAATCTTCTACTGTCACATTACGAAGGACTGGCACTTGACTTTCCTTGAGCATGTGTTTCAAGGTTGTCAAACCATAGAAGACCGCATCTGTGTCTTTTCCGACGATGGAAATCGAATTATCCTTGATGCTCAAGACATAGGCGTCAATCTTGTCAAAGAGACCTGCTGAAACATTGGACAAGTTTTGCTCTGCTTGTGAACCTTGTCCACGCACCCCAAGATAGATATTGGTTGCGCCAGCGATTGCTGTCTTACCGGTTGTATAAGATACTTGATTGTCCTGCAAGACACTCTTCAAGCGATTGCGAGTATAGATATCGAGTTGATCGCCCATAACCAGATTGACTTGCTTACGAAGGGCTGTGACTCCTTCTCCATAAGTCACTTTTTGTGGCGTTGGGAAAACCTTGTACTCTTTCTTGAGATAGTCTGCGCTCTTGCTGGCAGCTACAATACTATCTTCACTAGCTGGTTTACTTGCAGTGAATTGATCTGCCAATTCAACTGTTCCATCACCTGTTTGCTCTACCTTTGGTTTTTCAGGAGTAGTTGGTTTTTCTGGTTGACTTGGTGCAGGCGTTTCTTGCTCTTCTTTGACAGGTTTCAATAGATGAACTTCAGCTGCACTTGCAAAACCACCAACGCCTTCCAATACTTTCAACTCAATCTTGTTGGTATGTACCGCCGCAAAGTTGACTGTTTTTTCTTGGGCGTTGTTGTCCCAGCTTCCTTCTGAAACCTTGACCATTTGGCCATCTTTTTGTGCGTAGATTTCGTAGCGCGTCACAACACCATTTCCACCACCTGGGCGTGGGAGATAAGTCAAACCATTGACTTTTTCTGCTTCTTTCAAGGTCATAGTAAGAGTGTATGGCGCAGTGTCACCGGTCCACTTAGTATGCCAGAAGGTATTTGGATCATTGTCAAAGGCCTTTTCAACAGCGCCTTCAGTCGCATTTCCTGGAAGCTGCTGACTGCTTGCGGTTGCTGTAATCTTATCATTTGAAATCAAACGAGGATTTACAAAAGGCTTATCAGTCAACTCAGCGCTGTGCAAGATTCCTTTGAATCCACCGATGCTTTCAAGTGGTAGTACCAAGCTATTGTGGGCAAAGCGAGGGTGGGCTGGATTTGTGATACGCTCAATCTTTTCACCATCTACATAGACTTCGGTTGACTGTGGTTTGGTTACGATGGAGATTTGATAACGTTTGTTCTTTTCAAGTTTTTTATTGAATTGGATATGGAACTGTTCAAATTGATAGGCAAGGTAGCCATCTTTATCAGCTAGATAGATACGGTTGTCCCCACTTGTTGAGAAGGTTTGTTCCCCGTCTCCAGTGACAGTTACATCAAACTTCAAAACGTGACTTGGACCAACATCACCAGCTAAGCCTTCGATACTGCTGTCTTTCTCAAAAGCCAATCCTTGCTCGCTTGTCTTCACCTTCTTGCTCGCATAGTTCTTGACTGTTTCAGGATTGATGGTAAACAAGTCGCTTTGATCAATCTCTTTATCAGGATTTGACTGTGGCGCATAAGGGCTCGTTGGTAGGGTGCGTTCTGCAAAGGTCGCAGCTGCACGATCAGATCCCCAAGTGCGCTCTGCAGTGGTTTGCATGCTCTTGAAGAAGCGTTTAAAGATATCATAAGAGGTCAAACCTGTCTCATGAAGGTCGATATTGTCATTCCAAACTGCGTGCCCACCACCAATAATACTTGGATGAGAAGCAGCTAGAAGCGGACCTCCACCTGTTCTAAAATCATTCGGTGTCCAGCTATTGTACTGACGTTCGTAGTTAGCATAGTCCCCGTAGGCTGCTTGACTATTGCTTCCACTTGGCACACTATAGGTCGGTACATCCGTGATGTTGATAATTTTAGCTCCCTGAGCAATGGCTTCATTTGGTCGTTGCCAGCTAATACTCCAGATATCAACTTCTACTCCGTTCCAATCAACCGCTGTTTTACCTCGTTTCGCACTGAGCGATCCCCAGATACGAGGGGTATAGCCCTTTCCTTTAATGTATTTGATAAGGTCATTGACATAGCGGCGATAGCTTTCTCTACTGCCATAGTATTCATCCGTTCCGATATGAACAGTGGACACGCCATGAAGCGGTGCATCTGGACCATCGAGGAGTTTGTCATAAACTGATTTGACAAATTTAAGAGTTTCTTCGTACTTGTTATCCAAGTCTAGCATAGCTACGCGCTCAACATTGTGCTTGCCTGCATAATCGCTCAAACTACCTTGATACATGAGGTCTGGGCGAACTTTGACAAAGGATAAGGCGTGACCTGGTGTGTCAATTTCTGGCACTAGGTTGATATGCAAGGCCTTGGCAAGTTTGATCAGATTTTGCATTTCTTCCTTGGTATAATGCTCATCTGATGTCAATTTTTGACCATTCTTACCGACAATGTCTGTCTCCACACGGAAACCAGTCTTGGCATGTTCAAGGACATACTTGAGTTCTTCTTCTTTAGAAAGGTTCTTACCTGCCAAGTGTTCCTTTAGGAAGATATAGTTATCGTTGAGGTGCAACTGCAAGTCGTTCATCTTGTAGTAAGCCATGTTGAGCATGATGTCTACAAGAGTGTCGTAAGGGATAAATTTACGACCTGTATCCAGCATAAAGCCACGATGACTGAAACTTGGGAAGTCTCGAATTTCACCGTTTTGCAGATCCTTTTCTCCCATCTGAAGGAGCGTACGAGTCGCATAAAAAGCTCCTGTATTTGTCGCTGCTTCTACAGTGATAACATCATCTTGAATGGTGATGCCATATCCCTCTTTACCATAGCCCTTGTTTTCAACCTTTTTAAATTCGATTCGTTTTTGAGCTTGCTTGTCACCTGTTGCTAGTTCCAATCCACGGCTGGCAAGGTCTGACTGATAGAAGGTTGCAGCCTGATCAAAGCCAGAATCACCCGTCGCAAGGACTGTATCTGAAGTGATAGAAGATTGTCCTTCTTTCCCATACCATTGTTGAACAGCTGGTGCAACTTTTGGTTTCACACCCACACCCTCATCTTGATGTAGCCCCTTGATAACAACTTCAAACTCTTTGGTAAAGGTATGGCTGTCTTTGATTTGTTGTACCATGACCTTGACACGTTGATCTGTCAGAGGTTGGTAGATGCGGTTTTGAAGGTCAATCACACCCTGCTTGTTACTGCCAATCAGACTAACCTGACCCGGCAAACTTGGTAGGACAAGAGACTTGCCATCTTCAGCCACATCCAACTGGTTAACTTGGCGGATATCCGTTACCTTACTATGGTCCGGAACGTTAGAATAAGCTCGAATTTCTTGGATTCCAACGTTTCTCCATCCCATTGTTCCCGCTTGATAATCATTGACCTCCAATTTGAGGTACTTAGCTTTGATACTTTCAGCTAGGTCTACTTTCTCATCTAAAACAGGATCTCCAGCCTTGGTATGCGCTAGTTTCCATTGTTTTTCTCCATTAGCGCCCACGTCTTCTTGACCTGCGTAATAGAGACTCCAAGATTTGATATTTGGGTCATTTTGCCCATTGCGAAGACGACGATCCCAGTCAATTTCCACATGCTTGATGAGGGTAGTTTTTGGAAGAGTTAATTCGAAGGTTGGTTTCGGTACATCTTTGTCCGTAGCCCAACGAGTATTGTCATCTCCATCAATAGCCTTATCTGCAGTAAAGTTGGTTCCAGCCTCATGGTTGTTTGCTGAAGCAGTAGCACCTTCGAGATGGTTGACATCTTCTCTATCTTCGATTGTCTTTTCAGCTGGTTTTACTGCTGGTGTAGTGGTTTCCGCAGGCTGTTTGTCTGCCTTTGGTGTTTCAACCGGTTTCGGCGTTTCTGCTGGCTTGGGACTTGCAGGACTTGTCTCTGGTTTTGCCTCTTCACTTGCTGCAGGTTTTGTTCCTTCTTCGGTTGCCTGACTACCCTCTTGATTTCCTTCTGTTGCAGCTTCTGCATCTGCTTTTTCAAGCGCAGCGGCTAAATCATCTGGTAACTTATCCAGAGCTTGAACATGAGTGATACTTCCCTCTGTCTCTGAAGGCGCTGCTGTTTCTGCTGCCTGAACCATATTGGCTCCAAAGATACTAGCACCAATCATAACTGAGGCTGCACCAATTGCAAATTTGCGGATACTATAATGACAGCGTTTCTCAAAAAAGTGTTTGTCCATATTTCTCCTATTTCCTTTCATCCGCTTACGCTAGTAAGCGTTATCATTTCTCCTTTTAAAAAGGAGAGAACCAAGAGGTCCTCTCCAGGTGTTTGATTCATTTTCCAACTCTGACTCCCATAGAAGTCCAAGCCACTTATCCAAACAATATAGTTGTGGAATAAATAAATATCTATTCTTTTTTACTGTTAATAGCAAAGAGGGCGGCTGACAATGCTAGGCTGATTCCTGCTAGGAAGAGGGCTGTATCAGACTGGTCTTCTCCTGTTTCTGGGAGTGTCTTTTTGCTTTCTTCATTTTTCAGAGTATCTTTGATTTCTGATGTCTTTGTATCAGCTAGTGAAGCTGGTGTCAACTTATACTCTGGTTTCTCAACAGTTGGTGCTGGTTCATCACCTGCTGTACCTAGCGGTCCTGTGTACTCTGGTTTTTCATGTACGGCTGGCTCTGCTGCATTGACACCGCCCTTGAACTCAGGAACTTCATGTACTGCCGCTTCTACTGCATTGGCTCCTCCCTTGAACTCAGGAACCTCATGTACAGCTACTTCTACTGCATTGACTCCTCCCTTGAACTCAGGAACCTCATGTACAGCTGCTTCTGCCGCATTAACGCCGCCCTTGAACTCTGGGACTTCATATACAGCCGCTTCTGCCGCATTAACGCCGCCCTTGAACTCAGGGACTTCATGAACAGCTGCTTCTGCCGCATTGACTCCGCCTTTGAATTCTGGTACTTCAAGAACTGGTGGTTGCTCTTCACCCTTGCTGCTTGTAGGAGCGTCTGGTTTCGGAGCAGAATCTTTTAATTGATTGAGATAATCTGCAAAGTATTTCACCATTCTTTCCGTCAAGAGATCGTTATCCGTCGCATATTTCATGCTCGCCTGAACTCCAGCCACTTCCTCTTGATTTTCTTTGTCTGTCAATTTTTGAGCATTAGCTAAAGCCGCTTCATAAGCAGACATGTCAAGCGGTGTTTCTGCTACCTGTGGACGGTTAAAGATGAGTTCTGCTGCAGATTGGTATTTATCTCCACCATCTCCGTATGTCTTGGTTCCCGTAAGGACAATTTTCTTAGCCTTGATTGTCTTGCTAAAGTTAATGTCTTTTGGCTTATTATTATCAGGCCAGTCCGTCGCAGTGAAAGTGTGCTCCTTGCCAGACTCATCTGTTACAACCAGTTTTACATCTCGCAAGTTGCCATTTGAACCTGAACCACGTGGTACATAACGAAGTCCTGTGATTTCAGTCGGTTCTTTCAATACCATGGTTGCAGGCTTGCCTACATCTCCACCATTCCAAGATGTATGCCATAGGCTAGACACATTACCATCAAAGGCATTCTCAAGACCTTCGCCTGGTTGAGCTGGCGCATCCAAACTTTCAAAGTCTTCTGCTACCAAAGCTGTCTTCTTCTGAACCAAAGCATTCTTCAAGGCTTCAATCTTGGCAATCTCTGCACGCGCTTCTTCCACGCTAATGTCATCATCTGCCTGACTGAGGTTAAAGACCGCCTCTTTCAAAGCATCCATAGACTCTTTGGTGTAGTTAGTCATGGCAACAGTTGGCAAGTAGTTCTTCAGAGCATTTTCTGTCAACATCTTACCTGTTAGGGTAATTTCTTCGATGTGAAGATTATCCATCATGAAGTCGTTATAACCACGGAAGTTGGCATTTCCACCAGAATCACCACGAGTATTGCTTGCATTTCCAGTTGAGTAGATACCTACCCAAGTATCACCTGTTTCTGCACCAGTCACGAGGAAGGTTGCCTTCTTGGCTTTCTTAGAATCTGTCCAGGTATTTGGCAATTCATGCATTTCCAAGTTGCTTGCTTTCGTACCACGGTTACCAGATTGGAATTCTCCCTTACCAACTACAAAGGCGTAGGTATTGTCTGATCCTGCTTCGTATTCAAAAGTTACACGATAGGTCTTACCTGCTTCAAAGCGGAAGTTTTGTGGAATGGTTTGGTAAACCAAGTTACGACGGCTAACCAGTCCATTTGTCTTCAATGACCAATTTCCTTCAATAACATCATCGACTTTCTTACCGTTCCAACCACGTTGTGTATATGGATCGTGTTTTTCAGACAAGTGAGTGCGGTTGTCTTCAACACCTTCGACACCGCCCACTACGAATGGGAAGATACCTTGAGCAACATTTTCAAAGTCTTGTTTGAAGGTGCCTTTACCTGTATCATGGTTTTCTCCGTACATGCTTGAATTGTTTTCAAAGGTACGAATTTCATCAAAGTAAGTTGCTTCATCACCAGCTTCACGACTCAATGTCAAAGTAACATTTGATACATCTGAACCAGTTGTAAAGAAGGCGTACATGTTTTGGAAGTAACTTGTATCGTCAACTGTAGCATTGTCACGACGATTGTTATGAGCATAAGCTTTGATATAGTTGAGAGCGAGTGACTTATTGGTATAAGTAGTCACTTCTTTCTCGCCAGTATTTACAGTGATACTTGCCTTGGCATTACTACGGTTATCGACACCAACATAAACGGCATACTTGGTATTTGGTTTCAAGCCAGTCAGTTTCTGAGTAAGGCTGACCTTGCTCTTATTGCCTTGGATACGAAGCATTTCATTTGCGCCTTGTGATTTGACAATTTCTGCCTTAGAAGCATCACCAGAAATGGTCCAGTGTTTCAAGGTTCCACTGTTAAATCCTTGGTCATAGATATGCATGCCTTCGCTCCATGACATTTCAGGATTGGTTTGTTTTGAACGGTAGAGAACGTATGGTTGATTTGCTAGAAGGTCTAGGGTAATCTTGCCATCTTTTACAGTTAGTTCTTGCTCTTCTGTCTTACCTTGGTCAGTTAGCTTGTAAAGGTAAACCTTGCTATTTGCCCAATCACTCGGAAGTGTCCAAGTTGTT
Organism: Streptococcus oralis; assembly: GCF_021497885.1. Classification (NCBI taxonomy): domain Bacteria; kingdom Bacillati; phylum Bacillota; class Bacilli; order Lactobacillales; family Streptococcaceae; genus Streptococcus; species Streptococcus oralis. Next base: position 299,557 of record NZ_CP046523.1, on the reverse strand, counting down.
GCACCAGCTTGCGTATTGAAGTAGTACATTTTTTCCTTATCAGCAGGAAGTTTCTTACCATTTGCATCCCAGTTCCAAGGAGTCAAGTAAGCTGAACCATCTTGGATCACACGTCCGTTGAGTGTTACTGTACGTTCGCGGTATTGCGGGCTATTGACATCGTTTGACTTACGAGTCACAACAACCTTATTACCTGCTGCATCGACTAGCTCAACCTTCATTTCTGGAGTCCATTTATAGGTGCTACCGTTATCAGACATGGTAACTGGTGTACCATTTTCCCATTTACTTACAGTGAAGTGTTGGAAATACTTGGTCATCAAGTCATGGGCAAAGAGGTTAGTTACATAGCCATTGTAATCACTTCGTCCTTGCCAGCCTTCAAAGTCTTTCATGCTGTAGCCACCTAGAAGTGGATAGTCTGCTGCACCACCGTAACTTCTGTAGTCTCCTACCCAAGCATCTTTTTGGTGGTTACGGATAAAGCGGGTGATGGCACTGTTGATACCTTTATTGGTGTAACCACCATAGGTCAAGTCAGCTGCCCAGTGATGGAAGGTAGAGTCGTACTCACCACCATGTCCCCACTCGATTGCAAAGCGCCAGCCTTGCTTGTTGATTTCTTTTGCAAGAACGTGGGTAGCCCAGGCACCGTTATCACCTGATTGACCATTACCCCAAACGTCCACATAGATAAAGTCGAGGCCTTCACCAAGTTTTTTCTTCAAATCTTCCCAGCGAGCCAAGCGCCCATGCGCCAAGTCATAAGCAGCATCAATGTTGATACCTTGGTCTAGCCAGTTCCATCCGTAGCTGTAGCTTCCATCTGGATTCTTACGGAGAATATTTTCATTAAAGTACTTAGACTCAGGATAGGTTTCAGAAGCGTTAACGTGGATACCTAGATGAGCTCCATATTTCTTCGCTTTCGCAATCAAGGTCTTGAAGTCTTCAACACCACCAATACGTTTACCAATATCAGCATAATTCAAGTGACCAGAGTCATGGCCTTCGCTACCATATCCTTTAAGGAGAACACCTTGCCCAAGACCATCTGTATGGAGATTGATCTTCTTGATACCATCCAAGGTCATAAGGAATGGGTTTTGTGCTTGTGAACCAAAGTTCATCGCGATACGGTAAGCAGTGATATCCTTAACCTTTTCCCAACCTTGAGGGTTGTTCATGATGCTACGATAAGCAATAGCTCCATCTTGCCAATCCACTTTATTGTCTGCATTGGCATCTTCAGTGATAACAACCTTAGCACTTGGAAGTTCCTTGGTATACTCTGGGAAGACAATGCCTTTATAAGCTTTTTCCCATTGCCATTCAGAGCTATGAATTCCGACATAGTTAGCATTTCCGACCGTTTCCTTGTAGGCTGTCAAGCGGGTCCAGTCATAAGAACCTCCACCGTAGCTGTTCTGAGAGTTACTCCAAACACCTGCAGCAAGCTTGTCTGTAGAAACAAATCCATACATGTAACCCTTGGCTAGGTCTTTCATTGGATTGGTTACATCGATATGATCATCTCCGCTGACATGGGTATTATTTGACATGGTTGCCCCGTCAAACTTAGCACCAGCTTGGTCACTTGAAACAGATACTAAAGCATTGCCAAGGAAACTAATGGAAGAAAGCAGTTTTCTTTCATCATCAATCTTTTGACCTGGAGTAACTTGATTATGGTTGACAATCTTGGTCACATCAAAGTGCAACTGATTATCCACAACTTGCAGACGAACTGTCATTTCTGCATTGATAAGATTAGCATCATCGCGAAGCTTCATCAAGTATTCTGCAGTTGTCTCATTGATTTTTTTGTAAGTAACTTCTGGTGTGACTTCGTGTTTGTTGATAAATACTTTATTGAATTGTTGAACTTGTCCTGGCAAGGTATGCCCGTTCAAACTGTATTCTTTAATACGTGGGAAGGCTTGGTCAATCACTGCTTTGAGTACCTTAGACTGGATCGTGTCATAAGTCACCTTGCTATCATCAACGGCCGGACCTGTTTCTTTCTGGGCAGGAGTATCATCTGCTTTTACACCTTCTTGATTGTCCGTTTTAACACTGACAACTGTTCGCTCATTGCCATAGGAACCAGCTTTTAGGACGATTTTCTTCTCATTTTTAAGAGTTTCATTAACAGCTGCTGGCAAAGTAACCGTATCAAAGAGTTTCTCATCATTATTCGTTGCATTGAGTTGTCCATCTGACTTGAGGGTAATTGATAGGCGGTTAATTGATCCTGTCTCAGGCGCTGCTACACGCCCCCCCTTATACCAGGTGCTATCGGTTGGAGATTTATACTCCCAGAACCAGCCATCTTTGTCATAACCAACAAAAACATTGTTCTTGGTATCTTTAAATTTCAAGAAGACACCAAAGCGTGATTTGCCCTTTTCAGAATCATCTTTGAAGGTTAAATCAACCGTCGCATTTCCATTAGCATCAACTGTCAATCCTTGTTTTTCAAACAAGGCTGGTTTATCGCCATTGTCGTTCTGTGCAGTTGAAGACAATTGATTGTAGCGGACACCTTTTTCTTCACGAACCGTAACTGTTCCCTGTTGTTCTTTTTTCTCTACTGTTTGCCATTCAGCTGTTACTTTTTCAGGTGTTTCAGGTTTAGCAGCTGCAGGTTTGTCCTCTTTTGGTTTGTCTTCGGCTGGTTTTTCTTTCTCTTCCAAGTCTGCAGGTTTGACACTTGAAATTCCCTTCATGTGATCTTGGATCCATTTCAATTGAGCAGGTGAGAAGAGAATACCACCACTCCGTTGGCCAACAACTCCATTTTGATGAACACCGACTAGTTTGCCTTCTGTATCAAAGATACCACCGCCACTAGCACCCGGTTTCCCTCCTTGATAACCGATTCCTTGGACACCTTCTCCATATGGTTCTGCAAAATCAACTGTAGTATTGACAATCGGATTCAATTTCCCTTCTGGATAACCAAAGACATGGAGCTTATCTCCGATTTTCTTAACTACTGGCTTTTTGGTTACTTCAACAGGCGTATTTTCGAGAACTGTACGTAATCTCACAAGAGCCAAATCATTCTTGTAACCTTTTAGGAAACCTTCACGATCCCAGTGAATAATGTCTTTTTTACTAAATTTAACATCTGGTAAGCCTGGATAAGAGATGCTATAGATATCCCCATCACCCTTATCATTATCAACAACCTTGCGATTATTACCATCTGGAACATCTTTTATAAAGTTATGTGAAACAGTTAAAACAAGATTTTCGCCAATGACAATCCCACTACCTTCACCTGATGGTGTCTTGATTTTGACAGTTGCTCCGTAGTTTAATTCACCATTCTTGGTTTTAGCTACATCTTCTGGAACGAGATTCTCAGTATTCTTAGCTAATTGATCCTTATCAACTTCTTTCCCTTTATCTTCAGCCTTATCTAATTTGCCCTCTAAGCCTTCTGGTAACTTATCTGAACTAGCTGATTTTGCTTTTTCAAGTGCTAATAGTTCTTCTTCTGTCTTAGGTCCATCAGTAACTTCTGGAGACCCTTGGTCTTCTCCCGCCTTTGGTGCTTCAAAATCACGCCCATCATTCTCTTTTGCTGTTGCAAGAGCAGCGGCTAAATCCGCTGGTAAATTCGCTGTGGAGCCAGACTGCACGCTATCTGCAAGAACTGTACTTGTCCCAAAGAATGCAGCCCCAATCATAACAGAAGCAACACCTAATGAAAATTTCCGAATACTATATTTACAACGTTTTTCAAATAATCCTTTATTCATAAATTCCTAAATCCTTTCATTTTTGAGTAAGCGTTTACATTCTTTTTTTAAAAAATACTCCTTCCTCTGAAAGTGCAATGCTTAACCCTGATAAATAAAAAATAATTGTGCTTTTAATATAACAAATAATAGCTAAGAAAGCAATAGAAAACAAGTAAAATTAACGAAAATTTTCTCTATTCTGACAAAAACAGGCTCCAAATTTAGAATCTTTCTTTACAAATGTAAAAAAGGATTCAGCATTCAAGAGAAATACTAAATCCTTTCTTATATTTTGCAACAGTTATTTCACATGTTTTGCAAGATCTTCTTGGGCCTTTTTATTCGACTCTTCTTTTTCTTTCATCCATTTATCTTGAGCTTTTTGGTATTCATCTGCTGTCACTGCTTTATCTTGTACGTCTAGGTATTTATACAAGAGAGCTTCGCTTGTACCCTTGTTACCAGAGTATGCAAACGGAAGCGTAAATGGTACCATCTTAGACAACATTGGACGACCAGTTTTAGAAGTTGTTGGGATGATCAAGGCACTGTCGGTCAACCAAGCTTGGGCTGCAGCATATTTCTCATAACGTTTTGAAACGTCACTCACTTCTTCCCCGGCTTCTACAACCATTTTTTCGTAGTCTTCCAAACCAACTTGCTTAGCTGCAGCGTTGTTTGTTCCAGAGTCAAATCCTAGGTAAGTCTTTGTATTTTCTCCGACAGATGGCTTGATGATATCAAGGTAAGTAGATGGGTCTGCAAAGTCTGGAGACCATCCCACATTATCTGAGATATCCCAGTCTTCTCCAGCTGCAGTTTCAGCAAAGTAAGTGATATTCAAGACATCATCTTTTTGAAGTTGTTGGATATCGACAACGACGTTCTCTGACCCTAGAGTAGCTTCAAGCGATTGTTTGAAGGATTGAACACGTTGGACTTTCGTCGTGTTTGTTTGGTCTACTGGCATATCCAAGTGGATTGGGAATTTCACACCTTCTGCTTGAAGAGCTGTCTTAGCTTTGGCAAATTCTGCTTTAGCCTTATCTGCGTTATAGAGTCCATCCTGAGCATCAGCTAAGTTCACATCCTTCCACTCGTCTCCATAAGTCACCAATTTTTCTTTGACCAACTCACCAAAGTTTTTGCCATCTGCTTGAACAAATGTAGGTGGGACAAACAAGTTACGAAGCAGTTTAGTTGCACCACTTGCACCGTTTACTTGAGAGGCATAGGCGGTTCTATCAAAACCAAAGGCAAGAGCTTGACGGAAATCTTTGTTTAGAAGAGCTTTCTTGGTTGATGTTTTTTCTTCATCCGTTGTCTTAGAAGTATACTTATAAGACTGGCGATCAATATTAGTACCTACTAAATAAGTAGTAGAATCTTGTTGTGTGTAAACAATATTGTCTTTAAATGCTTTTTCAGTCTCTGGGTAGCTAGCGCTTGTTGGGAAGAGACGGGCCATAGTGAAACTTCCATCCTTGAAGGCTTCAGTCGGTTTGTTGGTATCTTGACCATCCCAGAATGATAATTTAACCTTATCGATATGGACATTGTCCTTATCCCAGTAGTTTGGATTTTTTTCAAACTCAACAGAAGATTTAGCTACGATAGATTTGAGCAAGAATGGTCCATTGTATAGGATGCTACTTGGATCTGTTCCTTTAGCGAAATCATCCCCTTTAGAGTTTAAGAACTCTTCATTTACTGGAGCCAAAACTCCCATCGTTGTCTTAGAATTCCAGAAGCTTTCTGGCTTGTTCAAAGTGTACTGAATTGTTTGATCATCAAGAGCCTTAATACCAACTTGTGAGAAATCTTTAATTTCCCCTTTCACATAAGCATCCAACCCTTTGATTGATTCCTGAACAAGATAAAGACCATCTGATTTTTTATCAGCAGCATATTTAAGACCTGTTACAAAGTCTTGAGCTTTGACAGGCGCATACTCTTCTCCTTCAGATGTGTACCACTTGGCATCTTTACGGATTGTATAAGTGTAAGTCAAGCCGTCCTTAGATACAGACCAATCCTCAGCCATAGATGGCACAAAGTTACCATAGCGGTCATTTTCAAGCAATCCATCAATCACATTACTAGTAATGTCAGCAGTTGCTGCCTTACCAGTTGTCAAATAGTTGAGGTTGTCAGGGTCTGTTTCATAGATATATGAGAATGTCTTCTCTCCTTTAGCGCTCGAACCTGATCCAGAGCATGCAGCTAAAGTAGTAGCCGCCAATAAGGTTACACCTGCAAGAGCAAATAGTTTTGAACTTTTCATCATTTTCTCCTTTAAAACTTTCTATCTATTATAGAACCTTTTCAGAAAGATGTCAACAGAATTTTCAGAATTTTTGGGTTAATTTGGTATATTCTGAAAAATCAAAAAGGAGAAGACAGTGATTGTCCTCTCCAGATGTTAGTTGACATCAACCCACTATAGCTGACAAAGAGCAGCTTTTTCAATCTCCTCTTAAGATGAATAAAATGAGGAAACGAAGTAGTCCCTCATTTTAACATCAAATCTTTAGTTACCTAACTCTTTCCCTACGACCTCTAGCGCTCGCTCAATCACCACATGCATATCGTAATATTTATAATCTGCTAAACGCCCACAGAAGATAACTTTATCATTCTGCGCTGCTTCCTCTTGGTACTTAGCAAACATAGCATTATTTTTCTCATCGTTGATCGGGTAGTAGGGCTCGTTCCCGCGCTTCCAGTCAGCCGGATATTCACGCGTGATAACTGTCTTTGGTTGCGTTCCATATTCAAAATGTTTGTGTTCGATGATACGAGTATAAGGAATCTCACGCTCTGTATAGTTCACAACTGCATTTCCTTGATAGTTTTCCTCATCTAAAACTTCATGTTCAAAACGAAGACTACGGTATTCTAACTCACCGTGTTTGTAGTCAAAATACTGGTCGATCATCCCTGTGAAGACAACTTTGTTAGCAGATGCTTCCAACTCTTCACGATGAGCAAAGAAATCTACTCCAAGTTTAACTTCTACATCTTTCAGCATATTTTCGATGATAACATTGTAACCACCGATAGGAATTCCTTGGTAACGGTCGTTAAAATAGTTATTATCAAAGGTTAAACGAACTGGAAGGCGTTTTATGATAAATGGAGGAAGTTCCGTTGCTGAGCGCCCCCACTGCTTTTCAGTATAACCCTTAATCAACTTTTCATAGATATCCGGACCGATCAACTTAATAGCCTGTTCTTCCAGATTTTTCGGCTCAACATCCTTCATATCAGCTGTCTGCTCAGCAATCTTATCTTTTACTTCCTGTGGAGTTTTTGTGCCCCACATAGCATAGAAGGTATTCATATTGAAAGGCAGATTGTAAAGACTACCTTTATAGTTGGCTACTGGTGAATTGATATAGTTGTTAAATTCAGCGAATTGATTGACATAGTCCCAAACTTTTTTATTAGAGGTATGAAAGATATGGGCACCATATTTATGAACATTGATACCTTCTACATTCTCACAGTAGATGTTCCCACCGATGTGATCACGTTTATCAATAACTTTTACTTTTTTTCCACGCTTGGTTGCTTCATAAGCAAAAATTGCTCCAGACAAACCAGCTCCGACGATTAAATAGTCGTACATATTATTCTCCTTTTTATAATTTAACGATTCGATTGAAATAAGGAATTTTCATTAACATTCCAACAATAATAAAACTAACACTTAAAGTAAATATAGCAAAAAGTAAATATGATCCTACAAAACTAAAACCAAATAATTTTTCCCATACCTTCATAATATATGTGTGTATTATAAAAACTCCCATAGTTTGATTAGAAAGGGAAACAATCCATTCGCTCCGTTTTTCATTCACAGTAAGCGTGAGGATAGTTAAAAAAATTCCCAAGCTCACAACTTTTACAAATAAAATATCATAAAAATATTCAGCAAAAAGATTATGATAAGTAGTCTTCGCTATAAAAAATAATATTATTGGTGAAATCAATAACAAAAGTATGCTAACTATTTTCATCCAATTCTTAAACCTGGATTTGAGTTCTTCCATAGTGAATTGCGCTATATAACCACCTAAAAGATAGTAGAAAAACCACGTCCATAATCTAAAAGTTTGTATCACATATGTTTGTATTGGCATTTGAAGTACAATATTTGTTAACTCAAAAATCAAACCAATAACTGCCAATAAAGATAGAATATAAAAATATCTTCTTTTTGAATTAAGAATTTTTTTCAAAACGGGTAGACATAAATAAATAAGTATAAGCGAACCAAAAAACCAAAACTGAAAGAAATAACCTTTTTGTATTAAAGAACCTACAATTTTTTTAATTAGGTTCTCTGTGAAGTCTCTTTTAAACAGCCAAACGATAAAGGTCCATGACGACACTGTTATTAGAACCCATTTTACTTTCTGCAGTATGTAAGAATAGGTAATCTCTCTCTTTCCTAACAATAAATAACCATTGACCATAAAAAATAGAGGAATAGAATAGGTTCCTAAATAATATAAATATGTCAAAAGATTCCATGAACCTGTCTCTTTAAACCCACCCATCGTTGTATGAAGTAGAACAACTCCAACACATGCAAGTACTTTTAGTAGATCTAAGTTAATATTTCGATATTTGCGCATTCTAATTTTTCCTAATCATTTGTTTTAATTCTTTCACATCTATTACTTTCATAGATAAAATAGCAAAAAGATAAATGATTCCACCAAGCACTGCAAATACTAGAACATTTATAGTCGGCGAAAAATGTATAAATGTTTTTGAACCTAGCAAAATGCCATACATAATAGCGGATGCTAGGACAATTTTTGTCATAGATCCAATTATAGGAACTTCTTTTAGGTATTTACGAGTAAAGTATAATTGTATCGCCCATACCAACGCCTCTGTCAAAACAGAAACAATGGCCGCTCCGATATATCCAAGTTTAGGAAGGAATAGTAAATTCAAACCAACACTGAGAATCGCAGGAACAGTTGTTGAAATCATATATTCTTTATTCTTATTGTGTGGGATTAGCATTTGAAAGCCCATAATATTGGTCCAACCGATAAAGAACATGCGAAAAATCATTATTGCTATCGCATAGCGGGCATCCTGAAAATCTTTCCCAAGAAAAAATTGAACAAAATCGTTGTTTACAATCAACATTCCTGCCATAATTGGAAAAATAACCAAATTATAAATTAAGAAGGATATCTCATGCATCTTATTAACAGCTTTATGATTTCCCGTCCCCAATAGACTAGATACTCTTGGCAACATAACGCTCCCTAGAGAGGTTACCAAAGTCAACAAAATACTAATTAACTTAAGCGCCTGATCATAAATTCCTACATCCTTTGTAGAAGCCAAGGCACCAAGCATTGTACGATCCAAAGTGACATACAAGGAAATCGCTATCTGAGGGAGGAATAATAAAAGAATTGGCTTTAAATGATATTTGGCATATTCTAAGTCAAAATGCGGTTTTCCAATAAATTCTCGAGCAGGCAACCACATACTTAATTGTCCCAACAACTCAAATATCGTCAAAAGAAAAACATAAAGGTAGAGGTCGGTAGCTGATTTTACAAACAAAAATATTGAACCTACACCAACGAGTTTCACAGTGATATTTCTTACTGTAATTTTACGAAAATCTTCTAAACCCTGAAAAAGCCAAGAAATATCTAATCCTTTGGAAAACAAACTCAAACACAATATATAGGCTACTGGATTTCTCATTGTCCCAACTCTCAGACATAAGAAAATGTATAAGAAAATTGATAACAATGTTGCACCAAATTGGAGTGTATATATCCCCCAGAAATTCTGTGGGATATTTCTCCTATTCGCCGAAATTTCCTTCGTTCCATAACTAGCAACTCCCAAAGTAGCTAATAAAATAAAATAAGTAACAATAGAATTAAAATACCCATATGTCCCTAAATCCTCTGAAGAAAATACTCTAGTTACATAGGGAGTTGTAATAATGGGTAGTACAATGAGTAATAGTTGATAGGAGAGGTTATAAGCGTAATTTTTTAGTACTTTCATATCAATCGGTCCCATTTATGATAGTTAGAATTTCTTCTTTAAGATTCGGATATTTCTCTAAATCAAATTTCCTAGAAAACTTATGACCTAAAGCTTTGCCACGCTTCAATTGTTCTATATCATGCTCAGAGTCAGTCCAGGTATGAGGATCTCCATCCCACCAATTGATATATCTTAGATTTCCTTGAAAATCATCTGGGGCATCTGTTATCGGTGAAGACGAATATAACGATTCCATCAAATTGTATTTATACATTATCGTAGGAATGAACAGCTCATCATTTACTATCGAATATTTAAATATTTTTTCAATATTTTTCTCTTCTTCTAGTATTATTCTAACTAAATCCTGATTAATAGATAACCAGTTAGATGCATAACCCAATCTCATGTTATATTTTTTAAAACAGTCTATTTTCACTAAACGTTGAATTTTAATCTCTAGCTTACGGTAATATGCTACAAATTTACGAACATATTTGTTCTGAATATTTCTAGCTAAGAATCTAGGAAATAAGTATCTAAATTGTACACGCTCATATACTTTATTTGATTTCAAAATCTCATCAGAGACCATGCTCAGAAAATTCTTTGATTTGTTCTGATTAAAGAATTTAAACAATTTATCTGCCGGCACTAATGGTAAATCTACACCTGACAACAAATGGAACATACTATAGTTATCGTAATTATATGCATAACGAAATCCTAACATCTCTGCAGAAATTTGTGAATAGCTTCCCCAATAAATAGGAACTCTATCTACGAGAATGACATTGGAATGTATTACACTGGACTTAAGCGAAGTAATTGTAGTTTTCTCCACATTAACTTTGCTGTCTATAATAATAAAAATATCATGTTCTTTATAATCCAACAGAGAAATTAAAAATTTCAACTGTTCAAACTTATTATGTGCAATTATTATATAAGCTTGTTTCATAATTCCTCGTTTCTTAAAATACTCGATATTCTTATTCAAATAAATTGATCTACTATACTATCTTAATCTTAAATACATTTTAGATGATAGCATAAATATAGTATATTTTAATTTTAGTCTCCACGATATTTTTTTATTTAATAACATGTTCTTAAAATCAACTTTCAATAATTCTCGATCTTTCGAAAAATCTGTTAAACCAGAGTCAGCCTTTGCACCAATTACAACAAAGCCTCCTCGTAATTTTTTAGCTTGCAGAGATTGTTTTAATTCTATACTTTGAGTGTATTCTTTCTTTATAACTTCCTCGTTTTTCGAAACGGCATCAAAAAAATCATATCTTTTCTCAGTAAAAGTCGAACGGACAATACTACCTTCTCTACGGTAATAGTTATATGTTTCAAGTGGACTAATCACAATTTTATCCGCTAAGGCAAGGTGATCCGCTACCACATAAAAGTCTTCATAGATTTTTCCAACAGGAAATGGAATTTTTTCCAAGATATTTTTGTGATAAAGCTTAGCACAAGCAGAAACTGTCGCAATCTTGTCGTCTAGCATTAGCTCAAGAGCCTTCTCTTTTGTAACAACACACAAATCCTTATAATCTGACTCCTCAAGTTGATAAGGACTATAATCATTATACTTAGACGTTGCCTTCACTTTGGTAGAAATCAAGTCTGCTTGATGCTCCTGCTTAATTTTCACTATCAATTCTAGAGTATAATCTTCCAAATAATCATCTGGGTCTAAAAAGAAAATCCACTCTGATGACGCTTTCGAAACTCCTAAATTACGGGCATCAGACAAGCCTCCATTTTCTTTATGAAAAACAGATACGTTTTCATACTGCTTAGCATACTCTTCACATAACTGAGGGGAGTTATCTGTTGAACCATCATTTACAAGGATTATTTCGAAATTTTGATACGTTTGTTTTTTCAGACTGTCCATGGCAAAATGTAAATAATCAGAAACATTATAAACTGGAACAACAACACTAATAAACATCCTAAACTCCTCTCTCTTTTTCTTTCTTTTTAGAATATTTTTTCAATATTGGATTGAATACAAAACCTAGAAAATAATGAGATTTATAGTTCAAATAAGACAATCTATCAAATTTTTTTGTAGGCGTATACTCATAAGAACTCTGCTCAATTTGTCTATATAATTCTTTTGATAGTATCTTTGAGTCCTCAACCATCCATGACAAATCGATTTGTAAACTAATAAGATAGTTCAAAGTATCTGCAACTACGTTTTTTAAAATAGGATCCTCTGAAATTTTTGAAAAAAAATCTAGCACAGAATTTGTCACAGTCAAATGATGGCGAACATTTCGTTTCATACTTTCAATATTCATACTCTGCTCGGGTCGTCCGATATAGTATTGGTAAACATCATAATTCCAATAACCGAAACTATGAACATACTCTAAAGGAAAAAGAGTGTACTGAATGTCAACATAAAATGTCTTTTCACTTAAACGAATTTTATTCTCAACTAGGATAGATGTTCTGTAGGTTACCGAGTGCATTGGGATTCGTTTCTCTGGAATTCCAGAATATTCCTTACCAACCTCATACTTCTCAGCAAAATCATTTCGAACAGTAGTATTGTTATAAACATGTTGTTCTGTGAAGTCCGTAAGAACCATATCCGCATCAGTAACTGTAAGGGCATCTAAAAATTTTTCAAACTCTGATGGGATAACCCAGTCATCCCCATCAATAACTTTAAAGAACTTCCCCTTTGCCTCCTGGATACCACGATTAATTGTTGAGCCATGACCTCCATTTTCCTTTGTGATAATACGACCATTCAGCAACGAATCTTTTCTTAGAGCCTCTTCTGCTACTTTGGCTGTGTCGTCCGTACTTCCATCATTCACAATTAAGACCTCAAATTTTTGTTTGTAATCTAGGTGTACTTGCTGGAATGATTCGATTCCTTTGGAAATATAGTCCTGAATATTATAACTAGGCATTACAATTGTCAATAAACACTCTTGCATCTTATCTCCTAAATTGTCTCAATTAATTCTATCCACTGATTAAGAATTTTATTTTTATCAAATTTATCCATATTGTCTTTGGCATGTTCTGAAAAAGATTGTCGCAAATCATCATTTTCCATCAATTCAAGCAATTTCTCACTCATCTGATCCACGTCATAGCAATCAATCAGATATCCGTTGATTCCATCTTCAACAATCTCACTAGGTCCCGTCGGACATCTAAAGCTAACAATAGGAAGATTGTATTGTTGTGCTTCTAATAGGACTAAAGGTAAACCCTCATAGCGAGAAGTCATGACGTAGATACTATGATTGGGATAGATATTTTCAGTTCCTTTTACATTTCCTTTAAAATTAACTTGTGAAAAAACACTACCTTCTTCAAGTTTTCTTTTCAGCTCCTGTTCAATGAGCTTATCCCCTGAACCATATATATCCCACTGCCAATCTGTATGTCGGGATAATACTTTTATAGCTACTTTGGCAAGATAATCATACCCCTTTTGACTGTGAAATCGACCCACTGTGAGGATCTTTTTAGAATCATTATTCAAGCCTGTTTTATGGTGCTTGGTTTCTTCTATCCAATTATAAATTGTAGCTACTTTCTCTATAGGAATCTTATATTTTTTTGAGTATTTTATCCGGTCTTCCTGCGTTAAAGTAACAACCTTATCAAAATACTTCGCTCCAATATATCTCTGTATTTTTCTGCTTCTTCCATCTTGAAACTCTAAGCTGTGATGATCACAAAAAACAATTTTCACATCTAGACCCAGAGTAGCTAACCGTATCATGATATTTGTTAAAGGAGCTATTGAAAAAATCACTTCTATTCTTTCTTTTTTTATATACTCTCTGAGCTTAGTAGTTAATTTTAAAATAGCAGTTCTAATACGAATGTCACCCTTGTAAAAATTCACCAATTGAACATCTGGATGAATATCATAATTTATGAATCCATCCTCATCCAATAGAATAGACAAAAGTCTTACATCATAATGGCTTGACAACTCATTAGCCATACTGATAGCTACTTTTTCAGCTCCCCCAATTTTACTTAGATTGTATCTAACTATTGCTATTTTTTTCATATTTAACCTATTCTTATCCTTCTTTCTCACCAAGCGATATTATTTTATAGTGGTGTTGGACTCTCTGTTCTTCTGGAGGCAATTGCATGTAATTTTCCCCATAGATCGCTGTCAAATATTCTTTATACCTACAAGGACAACTCAAGGCAATTCCTTCAAATTTTAATAAGACTGGTGTTCCAAAATAATCAGAGGGTACAATCTCCCTCAATTTATATGCCCCAGTATAATTTCCTGAAAATTCTTCATAAAATGAATATCTTTTAATGGTCTTTATATATTTTTTTTGCGCCCAGTCAAAAGAAAGTATCTTTTCAATTTTAACTATGTTTGCAAAAGCAATAATCACTTTTTCAACTAAGGGCCGATTTTCTTTCTTCTGATTTACTAAACTATTAAACTGAGAAAGTTGAACCATCATCCGTCTATATAAGTATCTATACTCATGCATTTTTCTCTTAAAAGGGGCAGCAGGCATACCATCAAGTGGAAAAATGTCTATCCACAAACTCTCTACCAATTCCTCTTTACTATAATTCATTATGATTTTCGTTGAATCGTCCCGAATTACAGAGAAAGCTTTTTTATAACCCGCAGTATTTTCACTCAAAAATTTATAATTACTTGGTAACAGGTCTGGGGCTAGTTTTTTAAATTTTTCATAATCTTCTCTGGGCATGCCGATATCGATGTCATCATCCCAAGGTATGAAACCTTTATGACGTACCGCTCCTAGCAAGGTTCCACCAAGAGCATAGTAGGTTAGATTATTTTCTTCGCAAATACTAATAAACTCCTTTAAGATAGATAAAATCTTATCTTGAATGATTTTGATATCCGACATACTTTCCTCCTATATAAATCGAAATAAAACCGCCTTCCCAGTCCATGATCTTTTAAGTTCTCGTTAAATACTTCTTAGCATTTCACTATATGATTTTTTCAAACGAATTTCCCCTTAACTCTTCATCACTTTCATCAGAAAACTGATAATCTGGGTAGATTAAACTACCTAACAATATCCAAAAAATATTGTAATGAAGGTACAAATTCAAATCATCAATCATGGAATGAAAACTCATCAATATCAAAATAAAAGCAAGAACCCATTGGCGACTTTTAATTACTTTAAATAAAGTTAAAGTTAGAAGCGAGATCATCAATGCTAGAATTAGTAAACCGTATTTTTGTGAAATTTGAATGTATAAATTGTCCACATACAAGTATGTCTGATCATTTCTTACACCTTCAATAGTAAGAGCATTACCATTCCATTCAACTGATCTACCGAACAAGCCATAACCATAAAGTTGGAGAGATTTGTTTGCTAAATAAATACGACCACCCAACATATAGTTTAATTTAAAAAGAAAATTATTGACAAAAGAATTAGTTGAATTTAGATAGATTTGCACAAGCCAAAAACTTGCTATTGCATTTACAATAAAAGTTAGTTTAAAAATATTAAATATATTTCCTAAGTTAGTGAATAAATTGGGAATCCATTTTATTAATAAATTGCAGACCAATAGTATACAAGAACTATAAAATGTCAACCGGGAATCGGTTTGATCATATACCCAGTAAGTACAAAGTGCCAAAAAGAACCACTGCCAATAATAAATCTTATCTTTCTTTAAGTACAATGAAATGGCAACTATATTCATCAGTAAAATTGACGGAAATAATGCATACCTAAAACCTAAATAGCTACGGACTCGAGCCCCTGATATCTCTAGATAATTAGATATAACCCCTAATTTTGCACTGATTATTACAAATGATAACAAGAAAATACTTATTATGATGGATGTTTTTGCTACACTCTTAAAAGAAATATCACGCAATGCATAAATGAATAATATCCCTATTGCAACATTAGAACTAAAACCATTTATTTTTCCTACAATGAGATAAATTAAAGATGTTATACACAATCCTATAACAGCTCTATAATCATAATTTCTTTTAAACAATTCTTTTATAGATAATATAAAGAGTGATAGAGCTATCACTAGTTTAGATACTATTCTAGGTAGATATTGAGCATAAAAAGTCACATCTAATATTGAAACGATTAAAAACATTCCTAAGGCAACAAGAGCCAAAAGTTCTGGTACAGATTTTATTTTTAGTACTACTTTCATCCTTATTATTCATCCCTATCTAAAAACTCTGTCCATATTTTTTCCCGAAGAATTTTGCTTGTAGGAAGGATTTTCCTTTTTGAATCAAGTCAATTTTCTCCATATAGATAAACGGTATCTCTTTTACCCGCAAATCTTGTTTTGCCAACCAAACATTGAACAATCGTTCACTAATACGACCAAATAATCTAGCGTCAAAAGCAGAATAGCCTGTAACGTCCAATCTTCTATAGAGTTCATCGATAATCGGGAACAACCATTCACAATAGGCTGCTACATTTTCTTTGGACATGATAAACATATTGAACATATAGCCACTGCGTTGCTTCATGACCTGATCAAAAGCGACGATATAATCCGGTCTCAATTCGCTAACAATCTGACGTGTCACGTCTAAATGATTGGCATCATGAGTATGTGCATAGTGTGAGTATAGCGTTTCAATATAATATTTCCTTTTTTTAGGAACAACAACATCGTATTTTGACAGCAAGTTTTTGACTTCTGACTTTGAAAGAATAATATCATCCATACTAATTGCTTCTCTATATGTGTGTCGTTTTGATGTGAAATATCTACGGTAATGTACCAATCCAAGATAATCACATTCTAAATTTTTCCAAGCCCAGTATAATCCTGTCAATTCACAATAATAAGGATTGAGGTGTGAGATATGATTACCTTGATCATCTCGTTGGTAGCATAAATTTTCCTTTCCTTCACTGCCAACCTGAACAGGAACATATAAGTCCTTATCGTCTGGCATTTGAAATCTTTTATGAGTAGCTACTATAATTTTATACTTTTTTGACATTTCTACATCCTAACTCCAATTCCTAAAATCTTGCCTCACTGGACAATTCTTTAGATTGAATTCCCATTCATTTTTTCAAGCAAAAAACACTAGATCAAATCCACTTATTCATAATGCTTCCTTCACTTGAAAAAATGAATACGAATACCCAAGAAACGTTATTCGTATTCAACTTCATCTTTCTATCTATTTTTTGCTAGATGATTTAGCTCATACATCAATGAGCCCCTTCTCCAGACAGAACTTTTTTTATTGTCAAAAAGAAGATTTTGACATCCAACAAAAAGGATTGGTTCCGAGGATAGTACAGCTCCATTTCACAGCGTTCAGGATAATATACCTCACTCCTACCAGAAACTTGCCACATCCCTGTAATACCTGGTCGTACAGATAACAAAACTTCCTGTTCTTCCTTAGAATACTCCTCTAACTCATTCTCTAAAATCGGTCTAGGTCCAATAAGACTCATATCACCTAACATTAAATTTATAAATTGAGGAATTTCATCAATACTCGTTTTTCTTATAAAATCTCCGATATTGGTAAGACGAGGATCCTCATTTGGAGGTAATTTATAACTGTTATTTATATATTTTTCATAGAGTGCTTTATTTGCGGTCAAAACTTCTTCAGCATTTTCAACCATTGATCTAAATTTAATAATTTTAAATTTTTTCCCTCTTAACCCCACTCTGTATTGTGTAAAAAATATACTCCCTTTATAACCTTTTATTTTATAGATAATATAAATTATTAGAAAACAGGGCAAGACTATGAATATTGTTCCAAACAAGCCAATAAGAACATCCATAACTCGTTTTATGCTAATATAGATAATGCTGTTTCTTTTCACCTTAACCCCTTCCCCATGATAAGTATCTCAATTAGTTTTGCTACTACAAACTGGTTTACTCTTTCCCGTAATCTCCATAATTTCCATAAGAACCGTATTTGTCTACTGAAGTATCGAATTTATTCAACACAACTCCCAAAAACGGCTTCTCTGTGTGTTCCAACTGTTCTTTCGCTTTTTGAATATCTCGTCGATTTGTTTCACCTGCTGCTGTCACTAAAATAGAAGCATCACATTTTCGCGTAATGATAGCCGCATCAATCACGACACCGACAGGAGCAGTATCTACAATGATGTAGTCAAAATATTTACGCAAGGTTTCAAGCATTGTACTGAAATTCTTACTTTGAAGAAGAGCTGTCGGATTCGGTGACACAGAGCCAGCCTGAATTACAAAGAGATTTTCGATATTGGTATCACAAAGCCCTTGTGACAGGTCTGTAGTTCCTGATAGAAATTCTGTCAGACCTGTAATTTTATCCCTTGCTTTAAAGACACCTGACATAACAGAATTGCGAATATCTCCATCAATCAGCAGCGTTTTGTAACCTGCACGCGCAAAAGCCCCAGCGATATTAGTGGAAGTCGTTGATTTTCCTTCTCCTGGTTTCACAGAAGTGATAGAAAATACTTTCAAATCATCTCCACTTAACTGTAGGTTCGTGCACAAAGCGTTATAATATTCCTCCGCCTTTTTTACAAGATCCAATTTTGCCTGTGAGATTTCTAACGTTGGCATAACTTCCTCCTATTTCATTTTGTCCAAATCTGGAACGACCCCTAGAAGTGGAATTTGTAGTACATCTTCGACATCTTCAGGACGTTTCACACGGGTATCGAGTAACTCAATCAAAAGAACAGTAATTACTGTTACGACGACTCCTCCAAGAAAACCAAACAAGGTGTTGCGTCGAACATTTGGAGAAGAGGGAGTCGTAGCTGGTCGCGCTTCTTCAAGTGTCGTTACATCAGATACTCGCGTAACAGTGATGATCTTTTCTGCAGCAGCTTCTCGTAGAGAATTAGCAATGCGACTGGCTTCCTCTGGTTGTTTATCCTTGACAGAAATTGAGACGATACGAGTGTCAGCTGGTACAGTCACTTGAACTTTGCTAGCTAACGTTTTTGCTGGCATATCCAATTTCAAATTTGTCGCTACCTTTTCCAATACATCTTGCGAAAGGATAATTTCGCGGTAGTCTTTTACCAGATAAGATCCTGCCTGCAAGTCCTGATTCGTTAGTCCTGGCTTATCTCCTTGATTACGGTTGACTACGTAAATACGCGTGGTACTCGTATATTTTGGCTTAACAATAAAAGTGCTATATGCAAAAGCTCCCGCACCTGTCACAAGTGCCACTAATAAAATTATTAGCTTGCGTTTCCACAAGGTTTTAAGTAATTGAAATACATCAATTTCTATCGTGTTTTGTTCTTTCATCATTTCTCCTAAATTAGTTGATCCATTACAATTTTTCGAGGATTGTCTATAAAAAGTTCCTGAGCCTTCGCTTCTCCGTAGTTTTGGGAAACAAGGTCATATGCTTTTGCCATATGAGGAGGTCTACCGTCTAGATTGTGCATATCACTTGCAATCACATGAACCAAATCACGCTCCAAGAAATACTGCGCTCTTTTTTTCATGAATTTATAACGTTCTCCAAAAAGTTTGGGTTTGAGGACATGTGAACTATTTACTTGCGTGTAACAGCCCATATCGATCAGCTCTCGAACGCGTTTTTCATCATTTTCAAGTGCATCATAACGCTCAATGTGAGCAATAACTGGAGTAATCCCCAACATCAATATTTTACTCAAGGCACTATGAATATCGCGATAAGAAGTATTCATACTAAACTCTATCAAGGCATAACGACTATTATTGAGGGTCGGAATCCGATTTTTTTCCAGCTTATCCAAAACATCTGGTGTGTAGTAAATTTCAGCCCCATAAGCAATGACCAAGTCACTCGCGACTTCCTTAGCTATTTCCCGAACCTGAAGAAAGTTTTCTGCTATCTTCTCTTCTGGAGTTTCAAACATGCCCTTGCGACGATGAGAGGTAGAGACAATGGTTCGCACCCCCTGCCTGTAGGCTTCCGTCAAGAGAGCCTTGCTTTCCTCTCTCGACTTGGGACCATCATCTACATCAAAGACAATGTGCGAATGAATATCAATCATTTCATCTGCCCTCCAACACGTCCTGAATAGCAGTTTTGACAGATGCAAGGCTACTGTCGTTAATTTCCATCATATAGAGGTTACTATCTGGCATCGCATAGGAAGGAAGATCCATCCGTCCCGTACCCTTCAAGTCTTGCGAATTCACTTTGTAAGTTCCACCACTTTCTAACTGAGCATTGACCAAGTTCATCATGGTCTCAAGTGGCATGTTTGTTTGGATAGAATCTTGCAAGCTATCAATGATCGTACTATAATTTTTCAGTGCTTCGGTCGAAGTTAATTTTTGAAGGATAGCCACAATCACCTTTTGTTGATTGCGCCCGCGGTCACGATCACCATCTGCTAGGGAGTAGCGCTCACGAACAAATCCCAGAGCCTGCTCAGAATCTAAGTGGACATTTCCAACTGGATAGTACTTCCCATTAGTGTGTGCGGTAAATTCCTGATCATTATAAACATCTACCCCACCCAACAAATCAATCAATTTCAAAAATGAAGTAAAGTTCAATCGGACATAGTAATTGATATCAACCCCATATAGGTTTTCCAGGGTATGAATCGACGAGTCTACTCCATAAATGCCTGCATGGGTCAATTTATCCTTTTGATTATTTCCACCATCTGCGATTGGTATATAAGCATCACGTGGCGTTGTGGTCAAGAGGATTTTCTTGGTATCTCGATTGACAGTCATCAGGATATTGACATCTGAACGCGACACCGAACTAATTGGACCATAAGTATCAATTCCACTAACATAGATATTGAAAGACTGATTCTTAGACGTCTTAGGAGCTTCTACTTTTTTAGTGAATCCCTTGGTATAAATCTTTTTTATCTTCGATGCGTAATCAGGATACTCTGACTCGATGATATTTTCAAAGACACTATTTAGGACAATGGCTTTGGTATCTCCTGCAATCAAGCTCTTGTAAGCTGCCAAGTAAGACGAACTCTGATTGACCGTCAAATCGGTATTCTGACTCGATTTGATATCAGCTAGTAGTTTTTGAATATTTTCATTATCAGTCCCAGTCGGTGCTGTCACACTCGTCAGTTGCGTAACATTCCCAATCTCACTATCTGCTAAAACAGCGACACTGATCGAATATTCTGAGTAATTAGAAGTCGCATTTAAACGATTGGTCAGTCCAACAAACTGCTGTACTGCAAAGAGCGACACAGAGCTGGCAAGGATAGAGAGCACCAACAGAAAAATGGTAAACTTTTCAGCTTTTTTATAGATAATCAAGAGCAACCCTACTAAGGCAACTAGTAGAACTAACGCAGTTGCCACTAGATTAAGATATCTAAAAGCAAGGATATGGTATTTAAAAATCAAAAACAATAAAAAGCCAGCCAACAATAGATAAATAGCTAACAAGGCTATGTTAACGCTTCGCTTTACTTTTCCTGAGCGAGATCTCTTTGAACGTTTCGTCATGACACTCCCCTATACTATAATAATTAAAGTAATTATATCACAAAAGTAGAGTAAATTCCATTCATTCCCACAATTCTCAGCGTTTTCATTCATTTTTTCTTAGCTATATTTTGAAGTAGCCGCTTTCATTATTTAGGAGCTTGAGCAAACAAAAATAAGGTTCCTTGCAAGAGACCTTATTTAACTTTTTATTTGATATGATTTTTAAACTCTTTTTGGCTCTTTTCGATAGCTTTTTTACTTTCTGCTTCCCACTTAGCCTTGGCTTCATCAAATTGTTTCTTGGTAACAGGATCTTTTTGTAATCTCATGTACTTGTAATTATTTCCGTCACCCTTGATTCCCACTAGAGAGTAGGCACGTGTAAACGGAGTTACTTTGGTTACAGAGGCTGTACCACCATTTGACATAGCAGACATGACCAGAGAATTGTCGATCATCCAAGCTTGAGCTTCAGCGTATTTTTCATAACGCTTAGCGACATCTTTGTTCTCAGCATCTGCTTCTTTCAGGAGTTGTGTATAGGTATCTAACCCTAGACTCTTGATGAGCTCTTGGTCATCCTTGGCGTCAATACCAAAAATCTTGAGATAGAAGCCAGTTTCAGCGTTGAAGGGATCTAAATAAGTTGATGGATCCTGGTAATCACCAACCCAACCATCAAAGTTTAGGTCGTAATCACGAGCTGCTGGATTTGGTGCTAGGAAGGCGACATTTCCAAAGTCATCTGTCGAAAGCTGTTGAACATCAATGACGATATTGTCAGAACCTAGTACTGTTTCAAGGGTTTGTTTAACCGAGTTCATACCAGAGACCGCATTTTTATTCGTCTGATCAACAGGGACATCCAAATGGATTGGGAAAGTCACGCCTTGGGCTTCCAATTCCTTTTTGGCTTCCGCAAATTTTGCTTGGGCCTTTTCCTTGTTAAAGTAGGCATCTTGAGCATCTGCCAAATTGATACCTGACCACTCAGTTCCGTAGTTCACAAGCTTAGAAGCTGTTACTTCTCCAAAAGTCTTATCTCCCACCTGGACAAATGTTAGGGGAACAAGGGTATTTCGAAGGGTCTTACTTGCCGCTTCTTCACCGTTAGATTGGGCAGAGTAGGCTGTTCGATTAATACCAAAGTTGATAGCCTGACGGAAATTTTTATTTAAGATAGCTGTTTGCGTTGAGTTCTTTTGTTGATCTGATGTTTTTGCAGTATGGTTATAGGCTTTACGGTTAACGTTAAAGTTGAAGTACCAAGAAGTCTTGTCCTGCAAGCTATAAACGATATTGTCTTGGTATTTTTCTTTCGTCTTAGCATAGTTCGAACTATTTGGATAGACTCCTGCAATCGAGTAAGCACCACTTTCAAAGTTTCGAATGGTCATCTCCTGATCAGAGCCATCAAAATAAGCCAGTTTAACTTTTTCAATGGTTACTTTATCATGGTCATAATAGTGTGGATTCTTCACATATTCGATCGAAGATTTTGATGTAAAATCTTTTAACAGATATGGTCCATTATAAAGGATACTGTCTGGTGTCAAGGTACCAAAATCTTTATCCTTTGATTTCAAGAACTCTTCGTTGACTGGGAAAAGGATACTATTGGTTGTTTTTGAGTTCCAATAAGGTTCTGGCCGTGTCAAAGTATACTCGACTGTGTAGTCATCCAAGGCTTTGACACCAACTGTTGTGAAGTCATTGGTCGCACCTGTCACATAGTCATTCAATCCCTTGATAGAATTTTGAATGAGATCCATGGCTTGCCCCTTGTTGTCCGCAGCATATTTGATCCCAGCGACAAAATCCTGAGCTTTGACTGAAGCATATTCCTCACCATCAGCCGTATACCACTTGGAATCTTTTCTGAGTTTGTAGGTATAGGTCAAACCATCTGCTGAAACAGACCAATCTTCAGCTAGAGCTGGCGTTAGATTGCCATAGCTATCATTTTCCAGCAAACCATCTACAAGATTGGTAATAACGGCAGTGTTATCCGCATAATAATCTAGAAGATAGTTAAAAGTTGTCGGATTCGCACTAAATGTGGATGAATAAGTGCTTGTATCTGTGTTGGACTGTCCACATGCCGAGAGCAAAATCCCTGTCGCTAAGACAAGACCTGTCCCGATAAGTCTTTTTTTCATTTTCATCATTCACTCCTTTATGTCACTTTTTATAACATAGGCATATTTTATCAAATTTATTCAAAAATGTAAAGTTACTGCTTTTATGACAACTGGTATCTCAAAATAAAAAAGGAAGCACAGTTTCTGCAACTTCCTTTTCTATTTATAGATTACTTGACGTGTTTTTCTAGCTCTTTTTGGTATTTGGCATTTGTTTCAATCTTTTCTTTCTGCCATTTCTTGAGAGCTTCTTCGTATTCTTTTGTAGTTACGACATCCTTTTGCAGCTCCAAACCTTTGAAGACAAATGGATCTCCCTTGATTCCGACTTGTGAGTATGCTTTTGAGAACGGTACAGTTCGGCTAACAGTTGGAGAACCACCTGAAGAAGCTACTGGGATTAAGAGTGAGCTATCTGATACCCAAGCTTGAGCTTTAGCGTATTTCTCATAACGCTTATTGAGGTCACTGGTTTCAGCTGCGGCATCATCCAAGAGTTTCTTGTATTCGTCTAGACCGACTTGAGCCATCACTTCTGGGTCTTTTCCACGGGTGATACCCAAGTGTTTAAGGGCAGAACCCTTCTTAGCATCAAGAATGTTTAGGTAGGTAGCTGGGTCCTGATAGTCTGGTCCCCAACCAGTTCCGTTCAAGTCATAGTCTTTTTGTGCTGGAACCTTAGCTTGAGACGTAATACTCATTTTTTCATTATCTGTCATTTGAAGGACATCGACGATGACATTCTCTGTACCAAGTGTTGACTCGATAGACTGCTTGAGTGAGTTAGTCTGTTGAACCGCGATTACATCTGTTTGTTCAACGGGGATGTCCAAACGGATTGGGAAGGTCACACCCTTGGCCTGCAATTCTGCCTTAGCCTTTGCAAAGGCTGCCTTAGCTTTTTCAGGACTATAAATCGTATCCTTGCCATCTGTAAGGGCTACATCTTTCCACTGGTCACCATAAGAAACGAGCTCTGCCTGAGCCAACTCTCCAAAGGTCTTTTCACCTACTTGAACGTAGTCATGAGGTACTAGGCTATTACGGATAATCTTGTCCGCCCCTTCTTCACCATTCAACTGAGCAGTGTAAGAGTGACGGTCAAGGGCAAAGTTCAGTGCCTGACGGAAGTTCTTGTTGAGAAGAGCTTCTTTGGTTGATGTTTTTTGAACTTCGTCTGTTTTGGCTGTTTTATTGTAAGATTGACGGTTTACGTTAACAGTGAGATAGTAGCTTGTCGCTTCTTGTGGACTGTAGACAATCTTATCGCCGTACTCTTTTTTAGTTGATTCAAAGTTTGAGCTTGTTGGGAAGAGACGAGCTGTTGTATAAGCACCTTGTGTAAAGCTGCGAATCAAAGATTCTTGGTCGGAACCATCATAGAAAGTTAGTTTGATGTTGTCAATCTTAACATTGTCCTTATCCCAGTAGTTTGGATTCTTTTCATATTCGATGACTGATTTTGAAGTCAATGATTTCAAGAAATAAGGACCGTTATAAAGAATACTTGATGGTGTTGGCGCACCGTAGTCGCTCCCTTTAGAATTCAAAAACTCTTCATTAACTGGAAGCATGGTTGCAGTTGTAACTTTAGAGTTCCAGAAACTTTCTGGTTTGTTGAGCGTGTATTCTACCGTGTAATCATCAACAGCCTTAACTCCTACAGTAGAAAAGTCATTGCTTTCACCACTGATGTAGGCAGCCAAGCCTTTGATAGAATCTTGAAGGAGAGAGAGGCCGTCTGATTTACCGTCAGCTGCGTGTTTCAGACCTGTAACAAAGTCTTGAGCCTTGACTTCAGCGTATTCTTCTCCATCAGAAGTATACCATTTTACGCCCTTACGAAGTTTGTAGGTATAGGTCAAGCCATCTTTAGAAACGGACCAGTCTTCTGCAAGTGATGGAATTAAGTTCCCATACTTATCATTTTCCAAGAGGCCATCGACAACGTTGGCTATAACGTCAGAAGTTGAGCTCTTGCTCGTCACGCTGTAGTCCAAAGATGATGGATCTATTGCATAGACATAAGAAAATGTCTTGGGAGCATCAGCCTTCTTTTCGCTTTGCCCACAAGCAGTTAACAGAAGGGCTGCACTCAAGACAGCACCTGCTCCTAAGAGCCACTTTTTCGATTTCATAAGTAATCTCCTTAAAGATAGTGTTTTCACCATTATACCCTATTTTTTCATAAAAGCAAGGACTTTCGCCAGATTTTTTAGAAAATTCTAACAAATATTTTTTTAAGATTTTTCTACACAATTTTTAGTAAAAAACCTCAAGCTTTTGAAACTTGAGGTTCTCTCATTTTAGTCAGTCATTTCCACACAGAAGGCATCCCATGGAGCCAAGGTCTGTTTCTCAAGCGCTTCTTGAGCCACAGTGTTTTCAATCAAGACAGATTTCACTTTTCCTTCTACTGAAAAATCTTGTTTTTCATTGGACAAATTAGCCACGACTAGGAAACGACGGTCTCCGTCCTTGCGGATATAGGCAAAGACCTTGTCAGCCGTATCAAGTAGTTCAAAGTCAGCTCGAATCAGCCAGCTATTTTCCTTACGGATCTGAACCAGCTTCTGATAGGTATAGAAAATAGAATCTGGATTTGCCAGTGCTTCTTGAACATTGATTGCTTGATAGTTCGGATTAACTGCCAACCAAGGTTGACCTGTTGAGAAACCAGCATTTTTGCTCTCGTCCCATTGCATTGGGGTACGAGCATTATCACGCCCGATGACACGGATGCTGTCCATGATTTCCTCTATAGAAACGCCTTTTTCAAGAGCTTCACGCGCATAGTTGAGAGATTCAATATCTTCTACTTGGTCCAGTGTTTCAAACGGATAGTTTGTCATCCCAATCTCTTCACCCTGGTAGATATAGGGGGTCCCTCTCATGAGATGAAGCAAAATCGCAAAGGCTTTAGCAGATTTTTCACGGTATTCTTGGTCATTTCCCCAGATAGAGACAATACGAGGGAGGTCATGATTGTTCCAGAAGAGAGAATTCCAGCCGTCCTCAACTCCTAACTCTGTCTGCCATTTGTTGAAGATTTCTTTTAACTTACTGATATTCAGCTCTTTTTGGTAATACCACTTAGGTTGCCCTTCCTGATACTGAAGACAGATGTGTTCAAACTGGAAGACCATAGACAATTCTTGTCCCTTTGGATCCGAGTAGAGCTTAGCAATCTCTGGCGTTGCTCCCCAGGTCTCTCCTACTGTCAAGAGATCTTTGTCGCCAAAGGTCGCCTGATTCATTTCCTTGAGATAGGGATGGAGCATGGGACCATTGTTCACTACCTTCTCGTCAGGAATTTTCCCAATCATGTCAATAACATCCATACGGAAACCGCCAATGCCTTTATCAATCCAGAAGTTCATCATCTCATAGATTTTCTGGCGCAGTTTTTCGTTCTCCCAGTTGAGATCGGGCTGTTTCTTGCTGAAAAAGTGGAGATAGTATTGCCCTGACTTTTCATCGTATTCCCAAGCAGAGCCACTAAAAATAGACTCCAAATCATTGGGCTCATCCCGCCAGATATAGTAGTCACGCTCAGGGCTGTCAGGATTTTCACAGGCCTCGACAAACCAGGCATGTTCATCTGAGGTATGATTGACCACCAAGTCCATGATAATACGGATATCACGCTTCTTAGCTTCTGCTATCAGCTCATCCATGTCCTCCATGGTTCCGAAAATAGCTGCAATCGCTTGATAATCAGCAATATCATAGCCGTTATCATCCATAGGACTGTCATAAACGGGAGAAAGCCAAATCGCTGTAATTCCTAACTTAGCTAGATAGTCTAACTTACTAGTAATTCCTGGCAAATCGCCAATTCCATCTCCGTTGCTGTCCATAAAGCTCTTAGGATAGACTTGATAGACTACGGCATTGTGCCACCATTTTTCTTGCATCTTCTTACCTCATTATTTTAATAATCTATAGTCTATGATAGCGCTTTTTAAAACTTAGTGCAAGCGTTTGCCTAATCTTTTTGATTTCTTTTTTGACTCCGTAGTTTCCTATCTTCAAATTTTTTATTATAATAGAGGTCAGAGGTAAAAAAATGAAAAAACAAGCTTTTAGTTCTGAACAATATTTGAATCTACAGCGCGACCACATTTTGGAGCGCATCAACCAATTTGACGGCAAGCTCTATTTGGAGTTTGGTGGCAAAATGTTAGAAGATTTTCACGCCGCTCGTGTGCTTCCTGGTTATGAGCCCGATAATAAAATCAAGCTCTTGCAGGAGTTGAAAGAGCAGGTTGAGGTTGTTATCGCCATTAATGCTAGCAACATCGAACATTCCAAAGCACGAGGTGACTTAGGCATTTCCTATGACCAAGAAGTCCTCCGTTTGATTGACAAATTCAATGAGCTGGGAATTTTTGTTGGCTCAGTTGTCATCACACAGTACGCTGGACAACCCGCTGCAGATGCCTTCCGCAACCAGTTAGATAAAAACGGGATTGATTCTTATCTTCATTATCCAATCAAAGGATATCCGACTGATATGGATCACATCATTTCTCCTGAAGGTATGGGGAAAAACGACTACATCAAAACCAGTCGCAACTTGATCGTCGTAACTGCTCCTGGACCTGGTTCTGGAAAATTGGCTACTTGTATGTCAAACATGTACCACGACCAAATCAATGGTATCAAGTCTGGCTACGCTAAGTTTGAAACCTTCCCAGTCTGGAACCTTCCCCTTCATCATCCTGTTAACTTGGCCTATGAGGCTGCCACAGCAGACCTTGACGATGTTAACATGATTGACCCCTTCCATCTCCAAACCTACGGAGAAACAACGGTCAACTACAACCGTGATATCGAAATTTTCCCAGTGCTCAAACGTATGTTGGAACGCATTCTCGGTGAATCTCCATACGCTTCACCGACAGACATGGGTGTCAACATGGTTGGTTTTGCTATTACAGATAATGAGGCTGCTATCGAAGCTTCAAAACAAGAAATCATTCGCCGTTACTATCAAACAGTTCTTGACTTCAAGGCTGAAAAAGTTGGCGAATCTGCTGTCAAGAAAATCGAGTTGCTCATGAACGACCTCGGTATCACACCTGCAGACCGTAAGGTTGCTGTCGCTGCACGTCAAAAAGCAGAAGAAACTGGTGGCCCTGCCCTAGCCCTTGAATTGCCAAATGGGGAAATCGTAACTGGTAAAAACTCAGAGCTCTTTGGCCCTACAGCCGCTGCCTTGATCAATGCGATTAAGAAATCTGCTGACATTGCTAAGGAAGTGAAATTGATTGAGCCTGAAGTTGTCAAACCAATTCAAGGCCTCAAGATTAACCATCTAGGCAGTCGCAATCCTCGCCTCCACTCAAATGAGATTTTGATTGCACTTGCAATCACGGCTATGGAAAACCCTGATGCTGCGCGCGCAATGAAGGAACTTGGTAACCTCAAAGGAAGCGAAGCTCACTCAACCATCATCTTGACCGATGAAGACAAGAATGTCCTTCGCAAACTAGGTATCAACGTTACCTTCGACCCTTACTACCAATACGATCGCTTGTATCGGAAATAATTAAACGAGGCTGGATAAAACTCAATTTGGGTAAAATCCAGTAAATCTTTACATGATAAAAGATAAAACGCATAATATCAAGGCTTTTGAACACTTGATATTATGCGTTTTTATGTTTTTTTCATCCTCATTTATTTCAATGAAATTGCCAACTCAACACAGGCTCCTCCTTGGTCTGGATTGAGCAGGGTCAGACGACCACCGTGCAAGAGAGCTACCTGCTTAGAAAAGGCTAAGCCGATGCCGTGATGGGGATTAGCTGAATTGCGGCTTTGATCACTCTGGTAGAAGAGCTGTTCCGCTCCTAGCAGCATCTCCTCTGAAAATGAAGGACCATTGTTCCAGATAGCAAAAACCAACTGGTCCTGCTGTACTGATACCGCCAGCTTCACTTCCTTTTGGCCCTGGTCAGCATGTTCAAGCGCATTCAGTAAAATATTGAGCAAAGCTCGTTTGAGATAGTCCAAATGAATGGACAAAATCAGACTAAGATCACAATCTTCTTGGAGATAAAAACGATAGCTTTCCTGTTTGCTGAACAGTGCCCAGTCGTCCTGTAGATCAGCCAAAAAGTCCCCTAAGGAAAGTTGACTGAACTGATTAGCATCAATCTGAAAAGTCTTAGCATAATCAATCAAAGAGCCACAATACTCTTCCATCTTGTGACTAGCCTGCAAAATCTCAACAGCATAGTCTGCCTGTGGCTGGTCCAACTGCGCCAATTCCAAGAGCTCAGCATTCCCCTTAATCACAGTTAGGGGCGTCTTCAAATCGTGCGATGTCGCTGATAGCTGTAAAATCAACTCCTGATTATGCTGCTGCTCTCTTTCTAGAAGACGAGCATTTTCTTGATGGCTGCTTCGTAAATCGCTATAAACTTCTAGCATTTCCTCGATCCGAAAAAGCTGGCTTTGATTTTCTTCTAAAAGCTTCTCGCTCCTTAGCATTTTTATTTCCCTGTCGATTTTTCGGAGTAATTTCAAAATATGATAAAAAGTAATCAGCAGCAAGCTCCCTGCCCAGAAGAACAAAGTGAAAAGGGCATAATCGCTGCCTTGTGTAAATTCATAGCCGATAAGCACAAAAATCAAAACATGAAAAAAGACGATTTTTAAACTGGTTGTCCAGACTAAGCTTTTGAAATTTCGGGTTCTAATTGCCATCTATAGCCTACTCCTCTCACTGTTGCGATTGCTTGCAGCTCTTCTTGTTTACATTTTTGACGAATCTGATATACATATTCTGAGATGGAGCGAAGCTGTGTTTCTGAGCTTTCTGGATAAAGCAAGGTATGCAAGCGTTCAGCTGAAAAGGTCTGCTTGGGATTGCTAGCTAGTAAATGTAGCAACTTAAACTCTCGCTCTGAAAATTTCAAGACTTTACCAAAACAGGCAACTTCATAGCGCTCTGGATAAAATTGGCAAGAAGCAATTTCAGAATAGCGCTCCTCCCGTCTTTCCTCCCGCCGAAGATGAGCTCTGACACGCGCCAGCAATTCTTTGGTCCCAAAAGGTTTGACAATATAGTCATCTGCTCCGCGAAAGAGCCCCTCCACTTTGTCAGCCTCCAATTCCTTAGCCGTCAGAAATATGATTGGGCAAGAAAGATGCGGACGAATGTAGGAACACAGCTCAAAACCATTTACAGGCTCCATCATCACATCCAGCAGAATCAAGTCATATCCGACAAAATGCGTCAGCTCTAGCTCTTCTATCTGATCAAGCGTCGTCACATCATAAGCATCAAGCTCTAGGACGTTTTTCACCAGCTTCAAAATGCTTTGGTCGTCATCAACCACCAAAATACGATACTGTCTCATAATTTCCATTATAGCATACCTCTAGCGAACATCTCGTTTCAAGGTTAAGAATATAGCAGAGCTCCAAACCAAAGCTAACCATAACAGCTGTGTTCCCAGCCCTGATAGATCTATTGAATGCTGAAGCCCTTCATACTCAAAAAGATTTAGCGTAGCCAGATCGGGCAGGTATTTTGCTTCCTGGATAAAAGTTGCCAATAAACGGCTGAGTCCAATCAGGAGAGGAAAGAGCACCGACATCGGCACAACCCAAGATTGAAAGAGCAAAGCGAGTCCAGCAGCTAAAAAAGCCAGAAAGAGATTGCTGAGAAGACCAAAAGAGCTGTAATAGAGGAATTCCCCCAGTAAGGACCAGCTGAAGGCTAGGTCAAAACGAGCCAGCATAACAAGGAAACAACTGCCTATCACGACACTGTAGAGAGCCAAGAGCAGCAAGGCCAGAAAAAGGCTTTTCCCAGCCAACCAAGCCTTTCTATTTGATACGGTTAGAAAATTCGTTCGCATCCCTGACTTGACAAACTCCTGGGCAAAATAGAGGGAAGTAAAGATGACGATGACAGGCTGCGCCAGATAGAGGGCATGCAAAGCCTCGCTCAGAGCATTCGTCTGGCCAACTGCTGTCTGACTGTAGTCAAGATTCATCAGAAAAAAAGGAACGACTACCAGAGCCACCAAGGCGGCACCAAGAGCGAGATAGTAAGAACGGAACTTAATCCATTCGCTTCTAAGTAGAGCTTTTATCATCAGTATCGCCCTCCTAAATCCGTCTTCAAAAAGCGCAGAGAGGTAATACCGCCGATGACTAGTAACCATGCACCAAGTATCAACAGTCCTTGTGAGGGATTGTTGGCATATTGGGAAGTTGGCGTTGCAGCAAACAACTCTCCTGCTGGCTGTGGCAAATAAGCCCCCCAACTCGTGTGAGCTGTCAGGTAGTTTCCCAGATTGTAGATCTGGGGTACGAGAAAAAGCAGAGGAACTAGCATGGTCCGAGCCAATAAACCTAATAAAAATGAAAGGATTCCTAATAAGGTTAGAGATAAGTTTTTCCACAAAAGCAGACTCCAAGCAGCCTGATTGAGCAGAATCGGATTAAGCCCTTCCTTTCCTAAAGCCAGATGCATGACCATATAACTAAAGTAAATCGATAAAAAGCTAGTGGCAAGAGAAAAACACGTGAAGGTCATGAGTTTCCCCACAAGCAACTTCAGGCGGTTATTACAGGTCAAAAGACTGGTTCTCAAGCTATGAGACTGAAATTCCATAGCTCCCAAAATTCCAGCTAAAATGACCAAAACCATGCCCGCCATAGAAGCTCCATTGAGGCCTAGATATTCCAGCGGGTCAATGGCTTCTGCCAGACCGGGAACCGTCTTAGGGGTGGCATCCAAGCCAATAGACAAATACTGTCGCCCCTCCAGCCAGGATACAGCAGGCACCAATAGCAGCATGAAGGCCATACTCACTCTGAAAGCCTTGGTTGAGCGAATTTTCAACCATTCTGAATGCAATAAGGACATCGTTTCTTTCATCTTAAACCTCCTCTGTCAAATCAAAGAAGAGATCTTCTAGACTGTCTGAATCTTGCAGTACCTCTTCCAATTGTCCCTGCTCAATAATTCGCCCATGATGAATCAAGACTACATCATCTGTCACCATTTGCACCTCTGATAGGATATGAGAAGATAGAAGTACCGTTTTCCCTAAATCAGCCTGCTGACGGATGAACTTTCTAAACCACTTAATCCCACTTGGATCCAGTCCATTGGTCGGCTCATCTAATATAAGAAACTGAGGATCACCCAGCAAAGCTGCAGCCAAACCCAAGCGTTGACCTTCCCCCAGAGACAGGCTTGACAAGAGGTCCTTCCTCTTATGAGCAATTCCAGTCATCTCCAATACCTCATCAATCCGAAACTTAGGAATAGCATTACTCGCCGCAATAATCCTCAAGTGGTCATAGACCTTACGATTTGGCAAACCGCCAATGCCGTCAAAGGCTGCACCTACCGTTCTGAGCGGATAAGTCATTGACTGATAGATTTGCCCATCAAAAGTCGCCGTCCCTTCTGTCGCCCGATCTAACCCCAAGAGAATCCTCAAGGTCGAACTTTTCCCTGCACCATTTGGACCCAGAAAAGCTGTAATCCGACCGCTTCTAGCTGTAAAAGAAATATCTTCTAAAATCTGCTTACTGCCATGCTTTTTGCAGACTCCTTCTATTTTCACCATATGTTTCATACTGAACTCCTTTATCTTTATTTTCTCCAGTATATCCAATCTAGTTCAGAATTAGTTCAGAGATTAAACAGAAATTTCAGAAAAAGTTGATCCACTTTTCAAAAGTCGCTCTAGCTTCATTAGAAAGAACTCAGTTTTTCTTTTCCTTTACTCCATTCTTTCTTTATAATTCTGAGGTTTATGTATGGAGACTTTGTTATAACGCTAGTCTCAAAAAGTCATTTATCAAACTCCATCAAGGGCAGGCTTTATGATATAATGAAAGAAGAAAACTGAAAGGAACGACCATGTCAAAAGAAGTTATTGTTGAAAGTTTTGAACTTGACCACACCATTGTTAAAGCACCCTATGTTCGCTTGATTGGGGAAGAGATAGGGCCAAAGGGAGACGTCATCTCCAACTATGATATTCGCTTGGTACAACCAAATGAAGATTCTATCCCTACTGCTGGGCTTCATACTATCGAACACCTCTTGGCCAAACTCATCCGCACCCGCATTGACGGCATGATTGACTGTTCGCCATTTGGTTGCCGCACAGGCTTCCACATGATTATGTGGGGACGTCACACCAGCGCTGAGATTGCAGCTGTTATCAAGGATTCGCTCAAGGAAATCGCTGAGACTACTACTTGGGAAGATGTCCCTGGAACAACCATTGAATCTTGCGGAAACTACAAGGACCACAGCCTCTTTTCAGCTAAAGAATGGGCGAAACTCATCCTAGAACAAGGAATCTCAGATGATGCCTTTGAACGCCATGTCATCTAAACACAAAAGGAACCAGCTTTTTAGCTAGTTCCTTCTTTTTTTATTCTCAAAATCTTGAGTTAGGCTTTTTCACGAATAACTAAAACACCATCTTCCATATCTGCTTCTAGGTGTTTGGCATCTAGGTGATCCAAGTGGAAGTCTGTCACCTTATCACGAATTTGTTGTTCAACCACACGACGGAGAGGACGAACACCCATGACTTCATCATAGCCTTCTTCTGTGATAAAGTCCTTAGCTGCTTGGCTGACTTCCAAATCAATGTCTTTCTTAGCCAAGGTTTGGTTGACTTCAGCCAACATCAAGTCCACAATCTTAGAAAGGTCTTCCTTATTCAGGTGTGAGAACTCAATAACTGCGTTAAAGCGGTTGAGGAATTCTGGACGGAAGTATGGTTTCAAACGATCCATCAACTCTGGTTTGTCCGCATCTTCTGTCAAGTTAGCTTCATAGCCAAATCCAGCATTTGATGTCGCGATAATGACAGTATTTTTAAAGTTAACGGTATTTCCTTGACCATCAGTTAAACGACCGTCATCCAAGACTTGGAGGAGAAGGGTGATTACTTGAGGATCAGCCTTTTCAATTTCGTCCAAGAGAATGATAGAGTATGGATTGCGACGAACACGTTCTGTCAAGGTATTGCTATTGTCATCATACCCCACATAACCTGCTGTTGTACCGATCAACTTAGATACAGCTGTGCGGTCACTGTATTCAGACATATCCAAACGAATGATAGCATCCTTAGTTCCAAACATATCCAGTGCCAATTGCTTAGCAAGCTCGGTCTTACCAACCCCAGTTGGGCCTACAAAGAGGAAGCTACCGATTGGGCGATTGCCTTCATCAAAACCAGCACGGTTACGACGGATAGCACGAGCTACTGCTTCAACCGCCTTATCTTGGCCGATTACCTTGTGTTCCAAGCGATGAGCCATATCTTTCAAACGTTCGATGTCTGACGCTCCCATTTGTGACACTGGAATACCTGTCATTCGTTCCACAGATTCAGCCACATCGTTGATGCTTGCAGTCACTTTCATGTCTTCTGTGTGGTTTTCGACTTTTTTCTCTAATTCTGCAATACGTGTTTTAGCATTGAGAGCTGCTTCAAAGTCTTCTGCCTCAACTGCTTTTTCTTGCTTGTCTTTTTCTGCCTCGATTTCACGTTCAACAGCATGAACATCTGTTACAGGATGTTGAGCTGCCAAGTGAGCTGCCGTTACATCGACAAGGTCAATAGCCTTATCTGGCAAGCTGCGTTGAGGAATGTATTGGACAGAATAATCCACTGCTGCTTTCAAAACTTCGTCTGGCAAGATGACATTGTGGTGTTGTTGATAGAGGTCACGAATCCCTTGAAGGATTTTAAAGGTATCCTCTGCCGAAGGAGCATTGACCTTCACCTCGTTGAAACGACGAGCAAGAGCTGCATTTTTCAAGATGGTGTTACGGTATTCATCTTGAGTTGTCGCTCCAATAACAGTCAACTCACCACGAGAGAGAGCTGGTTTGAGAATATCCGCAAGCCCTTTAGAACCACTGTCTCCACCAGTGCTACCAGCTCCGAGAATTTGGTGAATTTCATCAAAGAAGAGGATAATATTTCCTGCTTCTTTCACTTCGTTAACTAGATTTTGCACATTTTCTTCAAAGCTACCACGGTATTGAGTACCAGCCTCGAGACCTGAGATATCAATGGAAATAATTTCCTTATTCTTAATAGCAGCTGGAACATCTCCGTTCACAATGGCTTGCGCTAGGCCTTCGACAACTGCTGTCTTACCAACACCTGCATCTCCTACCAGAACAGGATTGTTCTTGGTACGACGTGAGAGGATTTCAGATGTTTCTTGAATTTCCTTGTTTCGTCCGATTACAGGATCCAACTTGCCCTCACGAGCTTCCGCTGTCAAGTTACGACCTAGTTTAGCAAGGACACCGTCTTGTTTCATACCTGAAGCATGTTGTTGCATTTGCGCATCAGATTCTGCATTTCCTGGTAATTTCCCAGTTGCACGATAGTGAGCAAATTCCTCAGGTGTCACTTCGCGTCCATTAATCAAGTAGCGACGGTTCTCAGAACTGTATCCTCGCATACCACCCATCAATTGGTTAAATAAATCATCCATGTTGTTAAAGTTATTAAAGTTGTTGTTCATATTTTTTACCTCGTTTAATATTGATTAATATTGATTATTTGCGATCTCTGATATTGAATCTCTGATATTGACTATCTTTGACCTTTGTTTTAAAAAATTTAGACTAGCTAGCTTGCTACTCTACGTATAATTTCTGGTTTTTCTTTTTTAAATAAGCCTTTTATCATATTCTTTTCAAAGTCTGTTAGATTAAACATAGGCCTCACCCCTTTCTTGGGACTCTATACCTCATTCTCAAAGACTAATTCGTTGAAAGTGAGCTTTTTAAGGAATTCATTTTCCTTATGTTTCTACTATATCACATTGGTCAGTAAAAGTCAATAACTTTTTTGACCAAATTTGACTATTTTTAAAGAATTTTTATAGTAAAAAGCCAGTCATATCGACTGGCTTTATTTCTATTCTAATTGAATATTAGCTCAATGCATCATCCATTGAAAGAACTTCGTGGAAGACACGTTGTGTCAATTCAGTTTTTTGTTCTGGAGTGAGGTATTTAGTGTTTACACAGTATCCTGAGATACGAACGATGACATCTTCGCCATTCATAATCTTGTCATAAACATCTTTCAAGTCCATAACGTTCAAGTTACAGTGTTGTCCACCGTTTTCGAAGTAACCATCAAGGATTGTTACCAAGTTATCAACTTGTTCGTCACGAGTCTTACCAAGAGCACGTGGTGATACTTGAGTTGTCAATGAGATACCGTCAGCTGCATAGCTGAAGTCAAGACTCGCAAGTGAGTTCAAGTTTTGCAACCATCCACCTTTAGCTTTGTTAGATGGGTTAGCACCTGGTGAGAAGAATTCAAGTTTAGACAAGTTTACAGAACCATCTTCGTTGAGGTATACACCTTTGTGGACTGGTGAGTTACCAGTTTGTTTAGAGTAAGCAACGTTAGATGTGATGGTCAAAAGTGATACTGTAGCTTCTGCGTCTTTGTAAAGTTTGTGGCTACGTAGACGAGTTGTATAAGCTTCAATCAACCATTCTGCCAATTCGTTTGAACGCGGGTCATCTTCACCCCAACGTGGGTATTCACCGATTGTTTCGTAATCGTAGATGTAGCCATCTTCATCACGGATTGGTTTAACGGTAGCGTATTTAATCGCTGACAATGTATCAACAGTGTTAGCAAATCCACAGATACCGAATCCCATGTTGGCACGTTGTTTCGTTGGCAAGAAGGCCATTTGAACAGCTTCGTAGTTGTACTTGTCAGTCATGTAGTGGATGATGTTCAAAGCATCTACGTAAGTGTCAGTCAACCAGTCAAGAGATTTTTCAAAGTTCGCTTTAACTGATTCGAATTCAAGAACTTCGTCACGGATAGGATTGATGTCAAATACTTTGTAGTCTTTATGAACATCGTCGTAACCACCGTTCAAACCAGTAAGAAGGGCTTTCAAAACGTTTACACGAGCACCGAAGTACTGGATGTTGTGGCGTTGATCTTCGTTTTCTGGGTCAAGTGGTGACACACAGCATGAGATACAGCTCATTTCACCGTATCCGTCTTTAGCCATTGTTGTTACACCTTCGTATTGGATAGAAGAGTGTTTGTGGCTCATATGCATACAATAGCGACGGAAGTTGTATGGCAATTTGTCAGTCCAAAGAACTGTCAAGTTTGGCTCTGGAGAGTTACCGATGTTGTCAAGTGTGTTCAAGAAACGGTAGTCCATCTTAGTAACACGGTGACGACCGTCGTTACCCATACCAGCCATAGAAGTTGTGATGAAGGTTGGGTCACCTGAGTACAATTGGTCATAAGCTTTTGTACGAGCAAATTTAACTGTACGAAGTTTCATAACGAAATCATCAACGAACTCTTGGATTTCTGATTCGGTAAATGTACCACGAGCAAGGTCACGTTCTGCAAAGATATCCAATACGATTGGCACACGTCCTAGAGATGTAGCAGCACCGTTGATAACACGGCAGACAGCCATGAAGGCGATGTTAACCCATTGGATTGCTTCTTTCGTGTTCATCGCTGGTTTGCGGACATCAACTCCGTAAAGGTCACCCAAGCGAACAACTTGTTGCAAAGCTTGGTATTGAAGGTTTACTTCTTCACGAAGACGGATTGTTTCTTCGTCAATTTCTTTAATTGCATTCCAGTCGTTGACTTTTTCTTGCATCAAGTAGTCTGCACCGTAAAGAGCAAGACGTGCGTAAACACCGATGATACGTCCACGTGAGTAGGCATCTGGAAGACCAGTTACAGTGTGAGCGTGACGAGCGCGACGGATGTTTGAAGTGTAGGCACGGAAGATACCATCGTTAACTGTTGTTACGTATTTAGTAAAGATTTCGTGAACAGCTGGATCTGGTTCGTATCCATTTTCTTTCAAAGTAGTTTCAGCCATACGGATACCACCTTTTGGCATGAAGTTCAATTTGAAGAGTTCATCGTTTTGGATACCAAAGATCAATTCGTTTTCTTTGTCGATAAATCCAGCAGGAATATCAGCAATAGATGTTGGACGAGTGTCCATTGGGAAACGAGTTTCTTCGTAGTGTGCTTTTGTTTCTTCTACGATTTTTTTGATGTGAAGTGAACGTTCTGTTGGTCCAGCAAGGAAACTTTCATCTCCATCATAAGGTGTGTAGTTAGCTTGAACGAAGCGAGAAATACTTGCTTTTTCTTTCCAATCTACGCCTTTGAAGCCTTCCCAAGCTTTATCAAAAATATCTTGTGCTTCAACAACTGTCTTAACAACCATGTTAATGTCCTCATTTTTCTTTCTAGCAACAGTCATCTGTTACATTCATGAGACCAGTATACCATACAGTAACCGATTTCAACAAGCGAAAAAAGGCTTTTTTATCACTTTCTTTTCTAATACAGTCCGTTTATCGGTACGATCTGTATTATATATTTGAAAGAATGAGTACTCTTTTCCATTTTTTCAGAAAAAAAGGTATAATGAATAAAAAATGACATTAGAAAGGAAGCAAAATGCTCATATTTCCATTGATTAATGATTTGTCCAGAAAAATCATCCATATCGACATGGATGCCTTTTTTGCTGCGGTGGAAATAAGAGATAATCCTAAGTTAAAGGGCAAGCCTGTCATCATTGGGAGTGATCCCAGACAAACAGGCGGACGGGGAGTTGTGTCTACTTGTAGCTACGAGGCACGAGCCTTTGGCATTCACTCTGCCATGAGTTCTAAAGAAGCTTATGAGCGTTGTCCTCAAGCCGTCTTTATCTCGGGCAATTATGAAAAATACAAAACTGTGGGACTTGAGATTCGAGCTATTTTTAAACGTTACACCGATCTGATTGAACCTATGAGTATTGACGAGGCCTACTTGGATGTGACAGAAAATAAACTCGGTATCAAGTCAGCCGTCAAAATAGCTCGTCTCATCCAACAGGATATCTGGCAGGAACTACACCTGACTGCTTCTGCTGGCGTTTCTTACAATAAATTTTTAGCTAAAATGGCCAGCGATTATCAAAAGCCACATGGTTTGACAGTTATCCTCCCTGACCAGGTCCAAGATTTTCTCAAACAAATGGATATTGCTAAATTTCATGGAGTGGGCAAGAAAACAGTGGAAAGGCTTCATGAAATGGGTATTTATACTGGCGCAGACTTATTAGACGTTTCTGAAGTCACTTTAATCGATCGGTTTGGCAGACTCGGTTTTGATCTTTATCGAAAGGCTAGGGGCATTCACAATTCTCCAGTCAAATCCAATCGTATTCGTAAGTCCATCGGCAAAGAGAAAACCTATGGTAAGATTCTCCAGGCTGAAGAGGACATCAAAAAAGAGCTGACTCTTCTATCTGAAAAAGTAGCTCACAATCTCAGCAAACAAGACAAAGCTGGAAAAATCATTATCCTTAAAATTCGTTATACTGACTTCTCCACTCTAACTAGGCGGAAAAGCCTCTCACAAGCAACACAGGACGCTAGTCAGATTTCTCAAACTGCCCTTCAACTCTACGAAGAACTAGCTGAAAAAGAGAAAGGTATCCGTCTACTAGGAATTACAGTGACAGGATTTTAAAAAGCTTGAAGGAAAATTCCCTCAAGCTTTTTCTTATACAAACAAACGCACAAAACTATAGAGCAACAAGACACTACCGAGTACAATACGGTATTTACCAAAGAGTGTAAAGTCGTGTTTCTTCACATAGCTGGTCAAGAAACGAATAGCAACCATGCTGACCGCGAAGGCAACACCCATAGCGACTAAGAGCAGGAATAATTGCCCAATACTCAAGAGTTGACCTGCTTTAATAAATTTGAAAATCTTCAAAGCACTAGCTCCGAACATGACAGGAATTCCGAGATAGAAGGTAAACTCTGTTACGACAGAACGGCTCGTTCCATTCAACAAACCACCGACGATAGTGGCACCTGAACGGCTTGTCCCCGGGAAAAGGGCGAGGACTTGGAAAAGACCGATGTAAAGGGCTGTTTTATAAGGCAATTTGTCTAACTCTGTTACTGTTGGTTCAATAGCTTGCGCCTTATTTCGTTTTTCAAGATAGATAAAGGCAACACCATAGATAATCAACATAATGGCAACCGAAACCATGTTGTGGAAGTTGGCATCAAACCAATCATCCAACTTAAAGACCAACAGTAAGGGCAAGGTCGCAACGAGAACTTTTGACCACAATTGCCAAGTTCGACGAACTTCTACCTTATCCTTTGTTGGTTTAAAAGGATTGAGCTTGTTAAAGTAAATGACCATAACTGCTAAAATAGCCCCAAGCTGAATGACAACATTAAACATGGACATGAAGGCCTCATTTTGGTCCTTGTATTGTACAAATTCTTCAACCAAGATCAAGTGCCCTGTACTTGAAATGGGCAACCATTCTGTAATTCCTTCAACAATCCCAAAAAAGATTGACTTCAAAATTTCAATAAAATACATACATTACTCCTTTTTCTGTCCTCTATTATAGCATAATTTCGGATGTTGCGATAGATTTTTTAGAAGGCGCCAATGCTACCACCGCCTCCGCCTCCTGAGAATCCTCCGCCAGAACTTCCACTTCCAGAAGATACGGAGTAGGTACTTGCTGTGTTTGCAATACTAGCATAGTGACTCATTTGAGCAGTTGAATGATAAAACATACTGTGCCAGCCATAAGCTACGTAAAGATTGATATCTGGGTTCTCAACTTGAATCTGATAAGATTTCATCAAATGACTCACCTTGTCCGCATAACCAAATAAAGTAGCATAGACAAGCAGGCGATTCCAAAGAACGATACTCTCTAATTCTGCCTTGTCTAGGTGAGCGATATCGCGAAGCATGTTTTCAAAACTAGTCCAGAGATAGTACGCTTCTAGTCCTTCTTCGTTTAAAACACCATCACGAGTATCAAATCGAGTCGTCCAATAATAGACGGCAGCTAACATCAAGCTCACAAACCCAAGGATAGGAAGTGGCAGGGAAAGATACCCATGAGCATCCAAACTGTACAAGAACCAGCCAAAACCAACGAAAGCAGGTAGAAGCGTAGAGACACCTATCGTCAATCGCAAGATTTTTTCTCCATTACTCAGTGGACGATAATAATCTGGAAGTTGCAAAGAGGAAACCCGCTTTCTCACCCCATCCTGCATCTGCTTCAGAGCTTGCTCGAAAGAAGACTTAAGCTTACGTCCCGTTTTCTGAATCCGTTTTTCATCAGTTGCTTTTGCACCTTGGTAAAGACTAGTTGACACTTGGTAATCTGCAAACAAATCTGAAACAAGCACTTCTTCTCTTCCTGAAAAGGCCAAATTAAGACAATCTTTTTCAAAACTTACCAATCCTTTTTCTTTTATGACTTTTAGACGGACTTCATCTCCATTTGAGATAATCGAAACATTTCCACGGTCGATTACATCCAATAAAGTTGCTTGAACGAGTTGGTCAAATGTGAACTTCCCTCCTCCTTTGGTCAAGGGGCTGACTTCCTCTAAAGAAGTGGAGTAAACAGCTTCCGATAAAACCATCGGTTCTAAATCCATTGGCGGTTCATAGAGACGGTGATTTTTAGCATATTTCTTCGATGGGGAGGTTTTACTTCTGTAAATGCAGTATAAAATAACACTAAAGACTAAAGAAAGCGAGAGTAGCAAAGGGATGATCCACGTAACCAGAGCTTTGTTTTGAGCTTTTTCAGCGGTAATGGACTCCTCTATTTTTTCAAATTCTGCTAAACGATTGCCCTTCAAGCCCTGATTCAAAGCTGTTCCAAAATCTTTTCTAGGCCAATATGCATGCAATTCAACCCCACGCTGGCGAGGTAGGTTCTTTAAATGAACACGATAATCACCATCT
The DNA here is from genome assembly GCF_021497885.1 of Streptococcus oralis. NCBI lineage: Bacteria > Bacillati > Bacillota > Bacilli > Lactobacillales > Streptococcaceae > Streptococcus > Streptococcus oralis. The sequence goes on along the minus strand of NZ_CP046523.1, from coordinate 257,266 downwards.
ATCTTCTCTATCTTGCCCTCTGTAAAGAGTTTCCCTGTATGAAAGAAAAGTTTTTCTGCTCCATTAAAGCCCATTACTCGAAACTCAAAATTTTCGATAGGTTCTGAACTATCCGTCAGAGGTTGCCAATTAAGTTCCGCGATGTCATCGTATAGGAAAAGGAGATTTTTCAGTTGCCATGTGATTACCACTTCAACAGTATCTCCCCCTTGGCCTGGATTATACACTTTTACAGTATAACCTTCCGATTCTTCTATCACTTCACTATTGACATTCTCAATGGCACTAGCATTTTTCCATACCTGAACCTTCGGACTGGGATCTATTTCAAAGCCCTTTGGCATCTTACCAGAACGGCCAAGTCCTACTAGTTGTCCATTAAAATCCTCATCAAAATGATAGACTACTTTCTCCCTAAATTCTGCTGCATTATCTGCATGAATATACAAATCACCTTGATAAGAGCGAATCTTAAAATCAACCGCAAAAACAGAGAGTGGTAAAATACAAAACAAGCTAAATAAAAGCACGAAAAAAGTCTTTTTCACAACACAATCCCCCTTTTTATCTTTGCTATCATTATATCATTTTTTATAAGTAAAGGCTTACTTGTATTGAAAATATCACTATTTTTCGATACAATAGAGAGAAGTCATTTTTAGACTAGAAATAGGAGAAAACATGAAAAAATTATGCTTATCTATCCTTGCTAGCCTAGCCCTTACACTGGGACTAGTTAGCCAAGTCCAAGCCGACGAATACTTACGCATCGGGATGGAGGCTGCATACGCCCCCTTCAACTGGACCCAAGACGACGATAGTAACGGCGCCGTCAAAATCGACGGTACCAACCAATATGCCAACGGCTACGATGTTCAAATTGCTAAAAAGATTGCCAAAGACTTAGGTAAGGAACCTTTGGTCGTAAAAACCAAGTGGGAAGGACTTGTTCCAGCCCTTACTTCTGGCAAAATCGATATGATCATTGCTGGTATGAGCCCAACCGCTGAACGCAAACAAGAAATTGCTTTTTCAAGCAGTTACTATACTAGCGAACCCGTTCTATTGGTAAAAAAAGACTCTGCCTATGCGAATGCCAAATCCCTAGAGGACTTTAGTGGAGCAAAAATCACTTCTCAACAGGGTGTTTACCTTTATGATCTGATTTCCCAAATTCCAGGTGCCAAAAAAGAAACAGCCATGGGGGATTTTGCTCAAATGCGCCAAGCACTGGAGGCTGGTGTTATCGATACCTATGTTTCTGAACGACCTGAAGCAATGACCGCTGAATCTGCCAACGCTAAGTTCAAAATGATTCAACCTCAACCAGGTTTCAAAACTGGCGAAGAAGATACGGCTATTGCCATTGGACTTCGTAAAGATGACAGCCGCATCAGCCAAATCAATGCTAGTATCGAAACCATCTCTAAGGATGAGCAAGTTGCACTGATGGATCGCATGATCAAAGAGCAACCAGTTGAGGCGACAACAACGGAGGAAGAAAGTAGTTTCTTTAGTCAAGTCGCTAAGATCCTTTCTGAAAACTGGCAACAACTCTTGCGTGGTGCTGGTATCACACTCTTGATCTCCATTATCGGGACCATCGCAGGGCTTATTATCGGGCTTGCAATCGGAGTCTTCCGTACTGCTCCACTATCTGAAAACAAGGCCATCTATGGCTTGCAAAAACTGCTTGGCTGGATCCTCAATGTCTATATTGAAATTTTCCGTGGTACACCAATGATCGTTCAATCTATGGTTATCTACTACGGTACAGCACAAGCCTTCGGTATTAACCTTGACCGTACACTGGCTGCCATCTTCATCGTTTCAATCAACACGGGTGCCTACATGACAGAAATCGTCCGTGGAGGTATCCTAGCAGTCGATAAGGGACAATTTGAAGCCGCAACTGCTCTTGGTATGACCCATAATCAAACCATGCGCAAGGTTGTCCTACCTCAGGTCGTTCGCAATATCTTACCTGCTACTGGTAATGAGTTTGTCATCAATATCAAAGATACCTCTGTACTGAATGTTATCTCTGTGGTGGAACTCTACTTCTCTGGTAATACTGTGGCCACCCAAACTTATCAATACTTCCAGACATTTACAATCATCGCCGTGATTTACTTTGTCCTCACCTTCACAGTGACCCGTATTCTACGCTTCATAGAAAGACGCATGGACATGGATACCTACACTACAGGTGCTAATCAAATGCAAACGGAGGACTTGAAATAATGAATCAACCCATTCTTGAAATTAAACACCTCAAAAAATCCTATGGACAAAATGAAGTCTTAAAAGACATCTCTCTGTCAGTCCACAAAGGAGAGGTTATCTCCATCATCGGGAGCTCAGGAAGCGGAAAATCAACCTTCCTACGTTCTATCAACCTACTTGAAACACCTACTGAGGGGGAAATTCTCTATCGCGGAGAAAACGTCCTTGCAAAAGGCTATGACCTTACTCACTATCGTGAAAAGCTCGGAATGGTTTTTCAATCCTTCAATCTCTTTGAAAACCTCGATGTTCTCGAAAATACGATCGTCGCCCAAACGACTGTCCTTAAACGAGAACGCTCTGAAGCTGAAAAAATTGCCAAAGAAAATCTTGAAAAAGTTGGCATGGGAGAACGCTATTGGCAAGCCAAACCAAAACAACTCTCTGGTGGCCAGAAGCAACGTGTGGCCATCGCACGCGCCCTCTCCATGAATCCTGACGCCATCCTTTTCGACGAACCAACATCTGCCCTTGACCCAGAAATGGTCGGAGAAGTCCTTAAAATCATGCAGGATCTAGCTCAAGAAGGCTTGACCATGATTGTCGTCACCCACGAAATGGAGTTCGCCCGCGATGTCTCACACCGTGTCATCTTTATGGATAAGGGTGTCATTGCCGAAGAAGGCAAGCCAGAAGACCTCTTCACGAACCCTAAAGAAGAACGAACGCGAGAATTTCTTCAGCGCTATCTCAAATAACAAACAAAGACTGCATAAAATATGTAGTCTTTTTACTAACTCTTTTCAAAACAAAAGGCAGATCCATTTTAAGAATCTGCCTGTAAGCCTAGTTTAATCTTCAAATTTTTCATGATTCTTGTCATAAAAATCAATCAAACCTAGGGCTGTTTCAAATGAAATATTTTTCACTTTTGCACGACCTTGTGCCAAAGCAATAATTGACATTTCACGTGCATTTGTTTCCTTAGAGATACGGTAACCTGTGATTTTCTTATCACGAACCCAGCCAACAACTGATTCTACTTTTTCAAAGTTTGATTTAGCCATGTTCTTCTCCTATTTTGTTCTTTACGATACTGAAATATATCCATTCTTTTAGGATTATCCAAAAAACATCTACTTATTGAAAACAAATAATGAATTATTATTACTTAGCTTTTAAAGCTGATAATATGCTTGTTCGTATATCTTCAACTCCATCAGGATTTGCTGGTAGGAAGATGGTGTTATTGCCCTTATTGTCTGCGAAATTATTCAAAGTATCCAAATACTGATTTGTTAATAGAATGGACATAATCTGGGCTTCTGTGAGTTCAACATTGGCTCCTTTTAATTCTTGAATAGAATCAGCAAGTCCGTCAACAATAGCCTTACGCTGTTCTGCAATCCCTACCCCGTGTAGGCGATCTTTTTCTGCCTCTGCTTCTGCCGCGGTCACAATCTTAATCTTATCTGCTTCTGCAAGTTCTTGCGCAGCGACTCTCTTACGTTGGGCAGCATTGATTTCATTCATTGATTGTTTAACTTCAGCGTCAGGCTCAACCTTCGTAATCAATGTTTTTACAATGATGTAACCATATGTAGACATTTCTTCTGCTACTTGCTTTTGAACTTCTAATGCAATTTCATCTTTTTTCTCAAATAGTTCATCCAAGGTCAATTTAGGTACAGACGAACGCAAGGCATCCTCAATATAGGATTTGATTTGAGCTTCTGGTCTCATTAGTTTATAGTAAGCATCTGTGACATTGTTCTCATTCACTCGATACTGAGTCGCCACATTCATGGTCACAAATACATTATCTTGTGTTTTTGTTTCCACGACGATCTCACTTTGCAATAGACGCAACTGCACCCTGGCCGCAATCCTATCAATCCCAAAGGGAGCCCGCAAATGAATACCACTATTGCTCAACTTTTGGTATTTACCAAAGCGTTCTATGATAGCGACAGATTGTTGTCGAACCACATACACAGAACTAATCGTAATCACTGATACAATCACCACTAAAAACAATAAAACAAGTAAAATTTGTAAAACCATGGGAATCTCCCCCTTTCATCACCCTCATTATAACACCATCGTTATCATTACGCAAATAATATGATAATAATTTTATTTTAGTTTAGACTAACATGTTATACAATGTTTCGTTTCCATTCAAATTAATATAAGACGGGTCAAACTTTTCCATACGATGAATCAAGCCAGCATAATCATGCTTATTGGCAAGAGCAATCCCAATCAATACAGGGCCTGTCCCCTTGCTTGCTCGTTTGATATATTCAAAACGAGTGATATCATCATTTGGCCCCAAAATGTCATTTACAAACTCTCGTAGAGCTCCTGGACGTTGTGGGAAATTCACTACAAAGTAATGCTTGATTCCATCGTAAATCAAGGCACGTTCTTCCATCTCTGGCATACGGTTGATATCGTTATTTCCTCCAGAAATGATACAACAAATCGTCTTGCCTTTGATATAGTCTGATAAAACTTCCAAGGCTGCAACGCTGGCAGCTCCGGCTGGTTCTGCAACAATACCTTGTTTGGAATAAAGATCAATCAAGGTTTCAGAAATCAATCCCTCGTCCACCCCAATCAGCGTTTCAACATTCTGACGAGTCGCTTCATAGGTTAATTGTCCAACCTTCTGTACAGCTATCCCATCAGCAAACTTATCAATTTCTTTGAGTTTAACTGGTCCCCCAGCTTCAAAGGCAGCTTTCATAGAGCGAGCACCATTAGCTTCTACCCCAATCACTTCAATAGTCGGGTTGGTTTCCTTAATATAAGTAGAAACACCGGCAATCAATCCGCCACCTCCTACTGGTACAAGTACTGTATCAAAATCGATAGACTCTTTACGGGCTTCTTCAAGAATTTCATAGGCGACAGTCCCTTGACCTGCTTGGACATGAGCATCATCAAAGGGATCAATAAAGGTGCGGTTTTCCGACAGTGTAAACTCTTGTGCTGCTTTAGCTGAGGCATCAAAGGTATCTCCAACTAGTTTAATAGTCACGAAGTCTCCACCAAAAAAGCGGACCTGTCCAATCTTTTGTTGCGGTGTTGTGATAGGCATAAAGATGGTTGCAGGAATCTTCATCTCATTACAAGTATAGGCGACACCTTGGGCGTGATTTCCTGCAGAGGCACAGACTACACCACGCTCACGTTCTTCTTTTGATAGTTGAGAGATGGCATAATAGGCTCCACGAATTTTAAAAGAACGAACACGCTGGGCATTCTCCTTCTTCAAATAAATCTTAGCACCATACTTCTCCGATAAATAATGATCATAATCAAGTGGAGTATTGACTACTACACCACTCAATACTTTGTGGGCTTTCACCACGTCTTTTGCACTTAGCATTGTCTCCTCCTCAAATACTGTTTAAGATAAAAAGCGAGTTAGGCACCCCCAACTCGCCTTCTGTCTCTCTTTACAAGAATTAATTGTAGATTTTGAATGCGTCGTCGTCGTTTTTACCAACGAAAGGCATTGCTTTACGCAATTCAGCACCAACTTTTTCAATTTCAAGGTTAGCTGCTTGTTCACGGTAAGCAGTCAATTTTGGACGTCCAGCCTTGTAGTCATTTACAAAGTCATTTGCAAATTTACCATTTTGGATATCTGCCAAAACAGCCTTCATGTTTTCTTTAACTTGCTCAGTAATCACACGTGGACCTGATACATAGTCACCGTATTCAGCAGTGTTTGAAATAGATTGACGCATTTTCTTGAATCCACCTTCATAGATCAAGTCAACGATCAATTTCATTTCATGAAGAACTTCAAAGTAAGCCAATTCTGGGGCATAGCCTGCTTCTGTCAAGACTTCAAAACCTGCTTCGATAAGGGCAGTCAAACCACCACAAAGTACAGCTTGTTCACCAAACAAATCTTCTTCAGTTTCTTCTTTATAAGTTGTTTCAAGCAAACCTACACGAGCTGCTCCAACACCTTTACACCAGTCCATAGCAATATTTTTCGCATTTCCTGTAGCGTCTTGATATACTGCATAAAGAGCCGGAACACCAAATCCTTCTTCGTAAGTACGACGTACCAAGTGTCCTGGTCCTTTAGGTGCACACATGAAGACATCCACATCTGCAGGAACTTTAATAAATTCAAAGTGGATGTTGAAACCATGGGCAAATCCAACTGCATTTCCAGCTTCCAAGTTTGGAGCGATTTCTGATTCGTACAATTCTTGTTGGATTTCGTCTGGTGCCAAGATCATGATAACGTCAGCCAATTTAGTTGCTTCTGCTACTGTGTAAGTATCAAATCCGTCTTCTTTTGCTTTGTCAAAAGATTTACCTGGACGCACACCGATGATGACATCACGACCTGAATCGCGCAAGTTTTGCGCATGCGCATGTCCTTGTGAACCATAACCGATTACGGCGATTTTTTTACCGTCAAGCGCTGCTACTTTAACATCTTTTTCGTATTCCATTTGAACTGCCATAGTTTTTCTCTCTTTTCTATTATTTATTGCCTCTTAGGCGGTTTTAACAAATTTTAGTTGGATTTTTAGTCGCGGGTAAATCCAGTTGCACCCGTACGAGCGATATTTTTAATACCGTATGGTCGAATCACTCGCAGTAAAGCTTCACTCTTTTCAGCATTTCCAGTCATCTGAATAGTGATGGAGCTTGGCGCCACATCAACTACCGTTGCACGGAAGGGCTGAATAATAGCCAAGATTTCTGCACGTTTTTCAGCACGAGCAGATACCTTCACCAAGATAACTTCTCTTTCCAAGTGTGGCTTATCCGTGATATCTCGAATGCGAATCACATCAATCTGACGATTGAGTTGCTTGATAATTTGCTCCACTTCATCATGAGAAGCCACATCAATAATGATGGTAATCCGTGATACATCAGGATTCTCTGTCGCACCAACTGAGATACTCTCAATGTTGACCTGACGACGAGAAAGGACACCTGTAAAGCGATTGAGGACTCCTGAACGATTTTGTAGTTTTGCCGTTAACATTCTACGCATGGAACTTCACCCCCAACATCTCATGATTGCTCTTACCAGCTGGTACCATCGGTAAGACCTGTTCCTTACGAGAAATATCCACCTCGATAAACATCGGCACATCCTCCAGAATAGCCTCTAGATCTTTTTCTATCGTTTCTGGATTGTCAAATTTATAATTTTTAATTCCGTAAGCCTGTGCCATCAGCTGGAAGTCAGGAAGTGTATCAAAGACTGATTCGGAAGTTCTACCCTCATAGAAGGATTCTTGCCACTGACGAACCATTCCCAGGGAGTGGTTATTCAACATGACAACCTTAATCGGCACCTTGTAGATGTTTAGGATAGCTAGTTCTTGGTTGGTCATTTGGAAACCACCATCACCGACAAAAAGAACTACTTCTTTTTCTGGATTGGCAATCTTGGCTCCGATAGCCGCAGGAACTCCAAATCCCATGGTACCCAAGCCACCAGATGTGACCAATTGACGCTCATTTTGGTAAGGATAATACTGAGCTGTCCACATTTGGTGTTGCCCTACGTCTGTGACAACAATGGCATCTCCATTCGTCAACTCACCGATGCGTTCAATAACGGCCTGAGGTTGAACCACACGTTCTTTCTTATCATAAGAACGAACACGATTCTTGTCCTTGGTAACTTTGTCAATCCACTTTTCAGTATTGTTATGAACAGTTGGTTCTGCCAGTAGCATCTGCAAGGCTTTCTTAGCGTCCCCAACCACTGGAATATCTGCACTGATAATCTTACCAATCTCAGCCGGATCTATATCGATATGAGCAACCTTAGCATTCTTAGCAAAGGTCTTAGGATTGCCAGTCAGGCGGTCATCGAAACGGCAACCAATACTAATCATAAAGTCCGCTTCGGTCATTGCAATGTTAGCTGCGAAAGAACCGTGCATACCTCCCATTCCTAGGAAGAGCGGATGGCTAGTCGCAATCGTACCTTGCCCTAAAAGACTGGTCACCACTGGAATTTGGTAACGTTCAGCAAATTCATTGAGCTCGGCAGCTGCTTCTGCATAACTAACCCCACCACCTGCCAACAAAACAGGTTTCTTAGCCTTAGACAATTGTTTCAAGATTTTCTTGATTTGCATGTCGTTCGGTTCGATCGTAGGTTGATAACTCGGTAAATGCACTTCTGGTGAATAGATGAAGTCTGTCTCTAAGGCGGATACATCCTTAGGCAAGTCAATCACGACTGGACCTGGACGACCTGTGGTCGCGATATGGACAGCTTCCGTAATGATACGAGGAATATCAGCTGTCTCACGGACTTGGTAATTGTACTTGGTAATGGGCATGGTAATACCGACAATATCCGCCTCCTGAAAGGCATCCTTCCCAATTCCCGCTCGAGCAACCTGACCTGTAAAGACCAAAAGGGGAACGCTATCGCTCATGGCATCCGCAATCCCTGTAATGGCATTTGTTGCTCCTGGTCCGCTAGTGACGACGGCAACACCCAACTTTCCAGTTGATTTGGCATAGCCTTCAGCTTCGTGCAAGCATCCTTGCTCATGGCGACCTAGAATGTGGCGAATGCCTTTGAAATTATAAATCGCATCATATAAAGGCAAGACAGCCCCACCAGGATAACCAAATATAGTATCTATCCCTAAATCACGGAGGGTTTCCAAAACTAGGTCCGACCCCGTCTTAGGAGCGTCTAAACTGATTTTCTCCATTGTTCCCCTTTCTCTTCTCTTAAAAATAGCTTGTTACTATCATACCATTTTTTCAAAAATTTTCAAGACAAAAGAAACAATTTTCTGAATTTTCTATCTAAATGTGTTTTTATGAATATTTTTTCTATTTTTATAAATATGAATAGGGAATTGACCGATTTTATTACTTCCAAATTAGTTTAGAGTATATTTTTCAACCTTCTTTGATGTAGAACATAAAAAAGAAGCCACCATAGTGACTTCTTTCTATAGCGAAGATGGATTATTCTTCACCTTTATTTTTCTTAATGATTTCTTCTTGTACTGACTTAGGTACATCTTCGTAGTGGTCAAATACCATCATGAAAGTACCACGTCCTTGAGATGCTGAACGAAGAACTGTTGCATAACCGAACATTTCAGCAAGTGGAACGTAAGCACGAACGATTTGGCTGTTACCGTGTGCTTCCATACCATCTACACGTCCACGACGAGCAGTTACGTGACCCATAACATCACCAAGATTTTCTTCTGGAACAGTGATTGTTACAAGCATCATTGGCTCAAGGATAGCTGGTTGTGCAGTCTTAGCAGCTTCTTTAAGAGCAAGTGAAGCCGCGATCTTGAAGGCAGTTTCAGATGAGTCGACATCGTGGTATGAACCATCGTAAAGCTTAGCTTTAACGTCAACCATTGGGTAACCTGCAAGAACACCGTTAGCCATAGATTCTACCAAACCTTTTTCAACCGCTGGGATAAATTCACGAGGAACCACACCACCGACGATTGCGTTTTCGAATTCGAATCCTTTACCTTCTTCGTTTGGAGTAAACTCAATCCATACATCACCGAATTGACCTTTACCACCAGACTGACGTTTGAAGAATCCACGTGCTTGAGTAGAAGCGCGGAATGTTTCACGGTAAGATACTTGAGGAGCACCTACGTTTGCTTCAACTTTGAACTCACGACGCATACGGTCAACAAGGACGTCAAGGTGAAGTTCACCCATACCAGAGATAACTGTTTCACCAGTTTCAACGTTTGTTTCAACGCGGAATGTTGGATCTTCTTCAGCCAATTTTTGAAGGGCAATACCCATCTTGTCTTGGTCTGCTTTAGATTTTGGCTCAACCATCAATTGGATAACTGGTTCTGGAACGTGGATTGACTCAAGAATGATTTTAGCTTTTTCATCTGTCAATGAATCACCAGTAGTTGTATCCTTCAAACCAATAGCAGCTGCAATATCACCAGCATAAACGGTTTCGATTTCTTGACGACTATTGGCATGCAATTGCACAAGACGTCCGATACGTTCACGTTTACCTTTAGAAGTGTTCATTACGTAAGAACCAGATTGAAGAACACCTGAGTATACACGGAAGAATGTCAAACGACCTACAAATGGGTCTGTTGCAATCTTGAAGGCAAGAGCTGCAAATGGCTCTTCGTCAGATGCTGGACGAGTTTCTTCTTCGTCTGTATCTGGGTTAACACCTTTGATCGCTGGGATATCAAGTGGGCTTGGGAGGTAGTCGATAACCGCATCAAGCATCAATTGAACACCTTTGTTCTTGAAGGCAGAACCACACAATACTGGGAAGAATTCAACGTTGATAGTTGCTTTACGGATAGCAACTTTCAATTCTTCGTTAGTGATTTCTTCACCTTCAAGGTATTTCATCATCAAATCTTCATCAGTTTCAGCAACTGCTTCAACCAATTTTTCACGGTATTCTTGAGCTTGGTCAAGGTATTCAGCTGGGATGTCTTCTTCAAGGATATCTGTACCAAGGTCGTTAGTATAGATTTCAGCTTTCATCTTGATCAAGTCGATGATACCACGGAAGTCATCTTCAGAACCGATTGGCAATTGGATTGGGTGTGCATTTGCTTGAAGACGATCATGAAGTGTGCTTACAGAGTAGAGGAAGTCAGCACCGATTTTGTCCATTTTGTTAGCAAATACGATACGTGGAACTCCATATTCAGTTGCTTGACGCCAAACTGTTTCAGTTTGAGGCTCAACACCTGATTGTGAGTCAAGAACGGTAACCGCACCATCCAATACACGAAGAGAACGTTGTACTTCGATTGTGAAGTCCACGTGTCCTGGTGTGTCGATAATGTTTACGCGGTGGTTGTTCCATTGAGCTGTTGTCGCAGCAGATGTGATAGTGATACCACGCTCTTGCTCTTGCTCCATCCAGTCCATTTGTGACGCACCTTCGTGAGTTTCACCGATTTTGTGGATTTTACCAGTGTAGTAAAGAATACGCTCAGTTGTAGTTGTTTTACCAGCATCGACGTGAGCCATGATACCGATATTACGAGTTTTTTCAAGTGAAAATTCGCGTGCCATGAGGTTTGTTTCTCCTATTTATTTTAATTTCTATTCTATTATAACATGATTTTAATAAAAACGGATAGGCAGGACCCACCCGTTCTCAATCTTTTCATGTTATATGTTGGCTTCAACTTGTGAGATGGGAAGTTGGGTTGAACTCAAGCTAAAGTTAGTTAGCCGATGTGAGCTGGAACGGGATGCTGGGTGAAAAAGATAAACTTCCTTGTATTCATCGAATACTGCGTCAGTTTCCTATTTTCACCTTGCATCCTTACCGTTCCTAGCATCATGATTTAGTTGAGCTCAAGCTAAAAGTCTGGAGAAAAAGATGAATCTCATTGGTTGCAATCGCAACCTGCTTCGATTCCCTATTTTCTCTGGGACTTTCTTAACGCTTTCGCATCCTATATTACCAACGGAAGTGTGCGAAGGCACGGTTAGCTTCTGCCATACGGTGAGTGTCTTCACGTTTCTTAACTGCTGCACCAGTGTTGTTAGCAGCATCCAAGATTTCTTTTGCAAGACGGTCTTGCATTGTGTGTTCACCACGAAGACGAGCGATTGTTACCAACCAACGAAGTCCAAGTGTTGTACGACGTTCTGGACGAACTTCAACTGGGACTTGGTAGTTAGAACCACCAACACGACGTGCACGTACTTCAAGTACAGGCATGATGTTTTCCATAGCTGTTTCGAATACTTCAAGTGCATCGTTACCAGTAGCTTCTTTGATTTGCTCAAAAGCACCGTAAACGATTGAAGCAGCTGTACCACGTTTACCGTCAAGCATAACGCGGTTGATAAGACGAGTAACTAGTTGTGAATTGTAAAGCGGATCTGGCAATACGTCACGCTTTGGAGCTCTATTTTTACGACTCATTTCTCTTTATCCCCTTTCCTTATGCTTTTTTCGGACGTTTAGTACCGTATTTAGAACGGCCTTGTTTACGATCGTTAACACCTGCTGTATCAAGTGCACCACGGACGATATGGTAACGTACCCCTGGAAGGTCTTTTACACGTCCACCACGAAGAAGCACCACGCTGTGCTCTTGCAAGTTGTGTCCGATACCTGGGATGTAGGCAGTAACTTCGATAAGGTTGCTCAAACGTACACGAGCGAATTTACGAAGGGCAGAGTTAGGTTTTTTAGGCGTCATTGTTCCAACACGAGTTGCAACACCACGTTTTTGTGGTGAAGAAACGTTTGTTTGAACTTTTTTATGACTGTTGTAACCAACGTTCAAAGCTGGTGATTTAGATTTTTCTACTTTTGATTTACGCGGTTTGCGAACCAATTGGTTAATTGTAGGCATCTACATTCTCCTGTGTTTTTTTATTTTTGGTGATGATACACTTGGTGACAGCTACCATCTGTGTGTACTTTTGCAACATTTGTCAGCACGTCCCTGTACACTTTTGAGAGACCAAAAGTAAAAAGTACCGTCTATTATTGTAACACAATTTTTCCTTCATTGTCAAGATATTTTTCATTTTTATTCTGATCTTTTAACTCTTTAACACTAGCTTTCACCGCTTTTCTAAACCAGAAAAGGAGGCAATTTGCCTCCTCCTTTCTGGTATGGATTTCCTTCGATTCAAGTTATCGTTTCGGAATTTTTTAACCCTTCTTATCAAAGCCAACCAGATTCTTTTGCGATGTTGGCTGCCTCTGTTCGATTACCAGCATCTAGTTTCGAAAGAATATTGGTGACATAGTTTCGGACGGTTCCATTTGATAGATAAAGCTGATCCGCGATTTCTTGATTAGACAAGCCCTGAGCGATTCCCTTTAAAACAGCAATTTCTTGCTCTGTTAACGGATTGGGGTGCGTCATCACCACTTCCATCAATTCAGGCGAATATTCCTTACGTCCTTCGAGAACAGTGTGCAAGGTTTGCATGAGGTCTGCAATGCTTCTTTCTTTTAAGACATAAGCATCCACTCCAGCCTTGACCGCACGTTCAAAATAGCCAGGGCGCTTGAAGGTCGTCACCACAACCACCTTTGTTTCTAGCTTTTCTGCTCGTATCCACTCCAAGACTTCGAGACCTGTCTTAACAGGCATTTCTACGTCAAGAATGGCGATATCTACTGTCTCTTTTTCTAAGAGTTGGATTGCTTCTTGGCCATCCTTGGCTTGTAGGACAGACTCTACATCTGGTTGAAAGGTAAGCAACTGGCACATCGCATCTCGCAACATACTTTGATCTTCTGCAACAAGTAGTTTCATCTTAGTTTCTCTCCTTATAAGGTAGTCGAACCTGCACTTCAGTCGGCTGTTTCTGACTAATCACTTTTACTTCTCCTGAAAAAGGAAGGACACGGTCTCGAACGGTATGGAGTTCATCCCCTTTTAGAGAAGCAAAGCCACAGCCATCATCTCTCACTGTTAGAATGAGTTCTTTCTCTGTTCGTTCTAATTTCAAGTAAGCTTTCGATGCTTTGGCATGTTTGATGATGTTGGTCACTAACTCAAGTAAAATCATGGAGGCCGTTGATTCTAATTCCTGAGTTAGGCTAGCCGTATCTAGTTGGTGATTGATTTCCGTTTCAATTCCTGCAATTTCCAGCATTTTTTTAACAGTCGCAAATTCGGAAGCTAGGGTTCTGGTTTTAAGATTTTCAATAATTGTACGAACTTCATTCATGGATTCTTTACTGATTTGATGAATTTCTTTTAATTCTTTTTCCACTTGTGGATAGGCCTGCATTTGAAGAAGCTGGAGGGCAAGATCCGTCTTCACACTCAACATGGCAAAGGTATGACCTAGACTGTCATGGAGGTCCTGACCAATACGACTGCGTTCATTTTCAGCCAAAAAAAGATTAAGCTTAGCATTTTGCTTTCTCTTTTCTTCTTTTATTTCCTCCGACACTCGAATCCGATAGAGACCAAAGGTGAAGGCATCAGAAAAGACAAAGGTCACCAAGAAAAAGAGCAATTGCCAAGGACTAACATGATTGACCATATAAATCCCTGTCAAAATCAAGGGTTGCAAGACAACAAAACTGACAAAACGCCAAGAGTGAAGAGAAATCTCATCAAGCTCATAAATAAGGAGATTAGATAAATAAAAAATAAACCATGTGAAACCCGAATTCAGCCAAACCGATGTATAAAAAATGTAGGCAATCATGACCCACCAAGCCAGCCACTGCACAGTACGGTTTTGACTTAATAAAATCGAATAAAAGGCTAGGACAAATAATAATGTCCAGAACAAGGTCAAAGGCGGGTACTCTCCACTGATGACACCCGCTATAGGAAAGATGATAAACACTAATGAAATATGAAACATATAATGAGTGTTTTTAAATTTTTCCAACATAGATTTATTTTACCTCAATCCGTTTTTTCAGCTGGATTACCAGTACACCAAAGAAAACCGTATAGCCTAGTACAACCAAGGAAGAAAGAACGTTAAACTCGTGGTGCTCCATATAAGTAGAGACGACCTGCATAAGCTGGTAGGTTGGGGTCAATTTTCCAATGGATTGGAGCCATTCTGGGAAGGAACTCAAGGGGAACCATAGTCCACCTAGGACAGCCAAAGCAATATAGGCAATATTTCCAATAACCGTCATCAATTGAGCACTGGGAAGTAAGCTCACCAAGACACCCATGCTGATAAAGACCACGCTTCCGACCAGCAACATAACTCCGATCACCAACCAGTCAAGCCAAGGTAGAGTCACTCCACGGACAAAATGACCAACCGAAAAGACAACAATAATTGATAACAAGAAAGTCAGCAGAGTACTGAACAGTTTTGATACATAATATTCTACCATAGATACTGGAGAATGTTGAATCAATTTTTGCCAGTTGTTTGTCTTATCAGACTCGAGTGTGCTAGGGATACTGAAAAAAGCACTTGACATGATACTAAAGAGCGTCATAGCAAAAAGATAGGCTTGAAGAGCAATCTCTGGAATGTCTGACCCTGACATCATACCAGAAAAAATAAGGTAAAACACACTTGGGAGTCCAATGGATAGCAAGTAATAGACGGCCTGCCGTTTCATCAGAATGATTTCCACTTTCATGAGACTTGTCATATTTTTCATCATCAATCTCCTTTAGTCTTGAGTCGTTTCGAAGATACTGTCTAAGAGAGTTCGATTACGAACTTCAATTTCTTCGATCGTGCAGCCCCGTTCTTGCAAGGCTTTCCATACATGGTTGGCTTCTTTGGTTGTGAAGGAAAGAGCATTTTGCTTAATTTCAATCTCTTGAACCTGGTCCAAAGTTCTGATAAATTCCTGATAAGTTAGAGGTACCGTAAAATGTTTTTCTTGTTCTTCACCACGCATAGCATAAGGCGTCGTATCGCGAATCAATTCTCCCTTGTGGAGAACCAAAATGCGGTCAGCCGTATGCTCCACCTCTTCGATATAGTGGGAAGAATAGACAATGGTGACACCATTTTTCTTTAATCGATTAACAATTTCCCAAAAATGCTGACGTGTCGAGGTATCCATTGCAGCAGTTGGCTCGTCTAAAAATAGAATTTTCGGACGACCTATTAAAGCCAACACGAAAGAGAACAAGCGTTTTTGCCCACCAGACAACTTGCCCGCTAGCTGATTTTTCTGCTTATCTGAGAATCTTAACAAGTCATCAATTTCTTTGTCTGAGAGACTGTCGGGATAAAGTGACTTGAAAAATGATAGAAGTTCTTTCACTTTCAAGCTTTGAACAACTGCATTTTCTTGGGGCAAGACAGAAATAAGCTGCTTTAATCGAGGATCTGTTGGTGCAAAGCCTTGAATGGCTATCTGACCTGAGCTCATGAACTTGTCGCCCAAGAGGCAATCAATCAAGGTTGTTTTTCCTGCTCCATTAGGCCCAATCAAGGCAACACATTCACCGTCATTGATTTCAAAAGAGATGTTACGCAAGATTTCCTTGTCTTTTATTTTCTTACTCAATTTCTCAACTTTAATCACAGTCATGAGATTCTCCTTTCAACCACTTCATTCCCATAGGGAAAACAACGAAAATCATAAATCCAAAACCCCAAGCACCACGAATGAATTGGCGAAGTAAGGTTTGGTCAAACCAACCAGTAAACATTTCCACTAACCATACCAGGAGTGACAGGCCGATAAAGAGATAGATGATTGCTTTTTTCATTCCTCAAACTCCTTTTTCACATCTCTGACTAATTTCAGGCCTTCTCTGACAAGCCAAGACATCATTCCAAAGCCAGCAAAGAGCTCCCAAGGAAAATGATAGAAACCCTCGTCCAATCCTGAAAACATGAGATAGGTCATAACTCCTGCTGCTACTAAACTCACTGCGACAATCATTTTATTTTTCATTTCTTCTTCCTCCAGTTTCTACTTCAATTATAGTCTTTTGAAGTTAGCGGAGCTAGATGCTTCTGTCACCAGGAAATATGACAAATGTCATAAAAAAAGAAAGTTGCAAAATCAACTTTCTTTTAATCTATTAAATTTTCATTCCACACTGAAAAGATATGGATATACAGGTTGTTGACCTTGGTGAATCTCTACTTCAACATCTTCAAATTCTTCTGCGATTTCTTGGGCAATTTCATTGGCAAGTTCTTCGCTTCCATCTTCACCGACATAGAAAGTCACGATTTCACTATCTTCGTCCAACATATGTTTCAAAGTTTCAGTCAAGGTTTGGTGCATGTCAGGGTTTGACACAAGGATTTTCCCATCAACCATACCAAGATTGTCATTTTCATGGATTTCCAAACCATCGATAGTTGTGTCGCGAACGGCAGTCGTTACACTACCGCTTACGACATCACCGAGGGCTACAGTCATGCGTTCTTTGTTTTCTTCGATTGATTTGCTTGGATCAAAGGCAAGCAGACTGGTCAACCCTTGAGGAATTGTACGTGCTTCTACCACAACAGCTGGTTGTTCCAATACCTCTGCGGCAGATTGAGCTGCCATAAAGATATTTTTGTTGTTGGGCAAGAAGATGATGTTACGAGCATTAACTTGCTCAACAGCCTTGATAAAGTCCTCTGTTGAAGGGTTCATAGTTTGCCCACCTTCGATGACATAATCCACACCTTGGGCACGGAAGATATCTGCTAATCCTTGACCAGCTACTACTGCGATAAGGGCATATTCCTTCTCTTCAGCTGGCTTGCTGATTTGTGCTGCTTCTTTTTCAACTTGTGCTTCGTGTTGGTTACGCATGTTGTCCACTTTAACCTTGACCAAGCTACCATATTTAAGTCCTTCTTGCATGACAAGACCTGGATCTTCGGTATGGACGTGAACTTTGACAATCTCATCATCGTTGACAACAAGGAGCGAGTCCCCAATTTCATTCAAGTAGTTACGGAATTCATCATAGTCAAAGTCCTTAGAATAAGTTGGGCCTTGTTTGAGAGCAACCATGATCTCCGTACAGTAACCGAAGGTAATATCCTCAGTTGCCACATGACCTGCTACAGACTTGTGGTGCTCTGCATTGATCATTTCACTCATGTTGGCAGGGGTCGCTACAAAGTCTTCTGAAGCACTGTATTCACCAGTAAGAGCTGAAAGGAATCCCTCGTAGATGAAGACCAAACCTTGACCGCCTGAGTCCACGACACCAACCTCTTTCAAGACTGGGAGCATATCAGGAGTCTTAGCCAGAGCTCTCTTAGCACCTTCCAAGGCTGCACGCATGACCTCAACAGCATCATCTGTCTCCTCAGCTTTTTTCTTGGCACCGATAGCCGCTCCACGAGAAACTGTCAAAATAGTTCCCTCAACTGGTTTCATAACTGCTTTATAAGCTACTTCGACACCGGATTGGAAAGCAAGAGCCAAGTCTTGACCTGTTAATTCGTCTTTTTCCTTAATAGCTTGGGAGAAGCCACGGAAAAGTTGAGACGTGATAACTCCTGAGTTTCCACGCGCACCCATCAAGAGCCCCTTAGCAAGAATGCTCGCCACTTCTCCAACTGTAGAAGCTGGCTTGTCTGCTACTTCTTTAGCACCATTTTCGATGGTCATTCCCATGTTTGTCCCAGTATCTCCATCTGGAACTGGAAAGACGTTTAATGAATTGACATATTCAGCTTGCTTATTCAAACGAGTTGATGCAGCCTGCACCATCTCTTGAAATAAGCTGGTAGTAATTTTTGACACGATTATTCTCCTACAACTTTGATATTTTGAATGTAGACATTCACAGTCTGAGCGGTGATTCCTAGTTGGTTTTCCAAACTAAAACGAACACGCTCTTGGATGTTTTTTGAGACTTCACTAATCTTTGTTCCGTAGCTCAAGACGGTATAAACATCAACTGCAATGCTGCCATCTTCGGCTGCCTTCACGACAACACCTTTTGCATAATTTTCCTTACCAAGGAGGGCTTGGAAATTATCTTTGAGGGTATTTTTGCTAGCCATACCGACCACACCAAAAATCTCAGTTGCTGCACCACCTACAACGGTTGCAATCACTTCATCTGTCAGTTCGATTTGACCATCTTTTGTATTAATTTTTACAGTCATTTTTTTTACCTCAACTAGTTGATACTCTATTTTATCATATTTCATTCCAAGTGTAAAAGCAGAATGCTGTATCGGCGGATATTTACTCTATTTTTCAAATGGTTTTATCCTTAGAGCAAAAGAAAAAGACCTAAGCGGTCTTTTCATTTTTATTAAACGCGTTCAACTTTACCTGATTTCAAAGCACGAGCTGAAGCCCAAACTTTTTTAGGTTTACCATCGATAAGAACAGTAACTTTTTGAAGGTTTGGTTTTACGGCACGTTTTGTTTGGTTCATCGCGTGTGAACGGTTGTTTCCTGATACAGTCTTACGACCTGTAAAGTAACATACTTTAGCCATTATGTTTTCCTCCTATTAGATCTAATATAGCGGATGTGCTAGCACCACATACCGTACTATGTTATCACACTTTCTTGAATTTATCAAGAGAATTAAAATATTTTTTTATTTGACGTAAACAACACCAAGTTTACCAAAAGCGACTTCTCCACGGATAATCAAGGTTTTGTTAGTCGGCGCTACAGGAGCGTCCGCCTTGGCTGCACCAAAGGATGTTTCTACTTTCAAGTCTACACGCCAGTGTTGTGGAACATAGACAGTTGCATTACCAAAAGCCACTTCGATATTCAGAGTGGCAAAATCACCTAACATCTCTGCGTTATCATAGTAGATTTTTGCGTCACCAAAAGCGACTTCCACTTGGTCGGCTACAAGATCTTGATCCTGCTTATAGAAGGTTCCACTACCAAAAGCGACTTCCTTATCCGTGATGACTGTTCGCTCACCACTGTACCACCATTTTTTGCCATACCAAAACTTACTTGAGTGAGTGAGATAGCCGACACCTAGCACTGCTAAGATGCTAGCCCAAAACAAGGACTGGTTTGGAATAGGAAAAATTTTATAAAAATGATTCGCAATCATTAAGGCTACTAGAGCGGTAAAAACTGCCGATGTCAGGTGACGACGAAGCAAAGCTTCAACTGATTGGTAGGCAAAAAAGACGATACCAAGTAAAGGCCATATTTTACCATCCAAAGAAGGAATGCCAAAATTTCCTTGCAGCAAGATCCAAGCTGCTAAAACCAATAAAACAATACCAAATGCTTTCTTTTTCATCTTTTTTACCTCATGTTTCTTAGATTTTCTTTTAGGAGGGATTGGTAATGCCGTGAGACATGAACCTCCTTGTGCGTCTGATAAAAGGAAATGGTGCCCGTTCCTGAAAAGGACTTGTCCACTGAGTAAATCTGACGGATGTTTGCGATCGTTGACTTGGACACTCGGCTAAAATAGCGAGGCAATATGGACTCCAACTCATAAAGTTTGAGGCGAACCTCATAGGCTTCCTTCTGGTTATGAGCGTAGATCTTGCTCCCTTCTGTTTCAAAGAAGAGAATTTCTGACAGGTCTAGATAATATTCACCTGTCCCCTTGTAAAAAGTCAACCTCGGAGCCTTTGACTCTTGCAAGAGCCGTTGCAAGTCTGCAATTTCATCTGTCAAAGTGGGTGTCTTGATGACAATTTCAGTCTCCTCTAAATTGCCGTCAATCTCAATTCGTAACTTCATCACATCTCCTTTCTGACTCTACTATATCAAAGCTAAGTTAGGAATACAAGGGCAAAAAAGCAAGTGGTCAATATGAAGCAGTAAGTGGTTGTAGGACCAGCCTAACTTACATGTCAGAATAGGAAGAAAAAGAACCCCCACAACAGACCGCAGACATAGCCAACCAAGACGTCCTTTGGATAATGCACACCACCTAATACTCGGACCAAGGCTAAGACTCCTGAGCAAATAAGCAAGATCATTCCGATCAAAGTCCAAGCATGGAAATAGGCCATGGAGATGATAGTTGCCGAAAAGACATGACGACTGGGCATAGACTGTCCCGAACTATCCTTGTCAAGCAGGGGACGGATGTCCCAAGTTTCATAAGGCCGCGGGTGGTTGATTTTCTTACGAAAAAGAGACAAAATCACAAAACCTGATGCAGGAATAAGCACATAAACCCCAACTTGCTGACCCAGTCCTAGTTTCAGGTAAGTGGTGACTAGCAAAATCAGATAGACCAAGGGCATGGCGACTGTCATCAAACGATTGAAACTGCATAACAGAAATAAAAGAGGGGGATGGCTGGTGAGTCTGGAGCTGATATTTTGATACCATTCTTGATAATTTTTCATTTATAATTCTCATTCATTACCTTGTTTTCGTCTACTGGTGAGACGTTTGTCTTCTAGTATAGTGCAGAAAAAGAAGGCCGTCAAGCCTTCTTTTGATTTATTCTTCTGCTTCGTCTTCTGTAAATTGGCTATTGTACAAGTCGGCATAGAAGCCAGCTTGGGCCATAAGGTCATCATGGTTCCCTTGCTCAATGATATTGCCATCTTTCATGACAAGAATCAAGTCGGCATTACGGATAGTTGACAAGCGGTGGGCGATGACAAAGGAAGTTCGATCTTCCATCAAACGGTCCATGGCTTTTTGAATCAACTCCTCTGTACGTGTGTCGACTGAGGATGTCGCTTCATCCAGAATTAGGAGTGGCGCATCTTTTAGCAAAGCACGAGCAATGGTCAAGAGCTGTTTTTGTCCGACAGACAAGGTCACGGTGTCGTCCAAAACAGTATCGTAGCCATCTGGCAAGGTCATGATAAAGTGGTGGATTCCCACAGCCTTGCTGGCTTCCATCATTCGTTCATCACTGATGTCTGTCTGATTATAGATCAGGTTCTCTCGAATCGTTCCTTCAAAGAGCCAAGTGTCCTGCAAGACCATTGAAAAGGCATCGTGTACTTCTGAGCGCTTCATATCCTTGGTATCCACACCATCGATACAGATACTTCCCTTATCTATCTCATAGAACTTCATCAAAAGATTGACAATGGTTGTCTTACCAGCTCCAGTCGGTCCAACGATTGCGACCTTTTGACCTGCATGAGCTGTCGCAGAAAAGTCATGGATGATGGTGCGCTCTGGTGTATAGCCAAAGGACACGTGATCAAAGACTACTTCCCCTTTCATGTTGCTCAATTGTCTTTCCTTATGAGATTCATCTTGCATCTCTGCTTCAGCCAAAAATTCTAATACACGAGTCATGGCTGCACTCGCTTGTTGCAAGCTCGTAATCCCTTGGGCAATCTGTGACAGAGGTTGAGAGAAGGTCCGTACGTAAACCATAAAGGCTACAATAATCCCTATAGTGATATGGCCTTCTAACGCCAGCGCGGCCCCAACGATGATGACTAAGACATAACTAAAGTTCCCAACAAAGAACATGGCTGGCATCATGATACCAGAGATAAACTGAGATTTCCAGATACTATCATGCAAGTCCTGGTTTAAATCAGCAAATCTCGCTTTGGAGGTGTCCACTGCGTTGTAGCTGGTCACTACATTATGGCCAGAGTACATCTCTTCCACATAACCATTGACGGCCGCTAGATTATTTTGTTGGGCTTTAAAATAACCCTGTGACTTGGCCATGATTACGGAAACCGCCGCAAAACCAACAAGGGTTGATACAACGGTTACCAATGCCAAAATCCAGTTCATCCCAAACATGGTCACCAAGACAGCAATCAACAAGAAACTAGCTGAAAGAACTGTCCCTAGACTTTGGTTGAGAGATTGCGCTGCCGTATCCACATCATTGGTCACGCGCGAAAGGGTATCTCCTTGTGAATGACGGTCAAAATAGCCAAGTGGCAAACGATTGATTTTTTCAGCGATTGCTGTCCGCAAGCGTTTTGAAAAATGTTGGATACTCGTTGAAAAGATATAGGCCTGTGTATAGTTAAGGATGGCGCCAAATACATAGAGAATCACTAAAAAGCTAGCAATACTTGAAACAGCCTCTAAATCAATTCCAGTCATCAAACCATCTGAAATCAAGTTTGTAATTTCTTTAATCTTAGTTGGACCATAAACGGTAATGATGCTTGAAATGACCGCTGCCACAACTGCTATTAGGAGAGGGAGTTGGAGGCCTGCCATATAAGGTTTGCACTGTTTCCAGACCGAAACTTTTTTATTTTCCATGTTCCAATTCCTCCTTCGATAGTTGTGAGTAGGCAATTTCTTGGTAGACTTCGTTGGTAGCTAGAAGTTCCTTGTGGGTGCCTTGTCCCACGACTTTTCCTTGATTCAATACTAAGATCAAGTCTGCATCCATAATGGTAGAAATGCGCTGCGCTACGATGAGCTTGGTCATGGATTTTGTTTTCTCAGCTAACTCTTGGCGCAGGATACGATCTGTCTTGTAGTCCAAGGCTGAGAAGGAATCATCAAAGATGAGAATCTCTGGTTTACGAGCCAAGGCGCGTGCAATGGCCAAACGCTGTCTTTGACCTCCTGAGAAGTTGGTTCCGCCTTGAGCCACTTCTGATGCAAGACCTGCTTCCTTGTCCTCGATAAATGCTTTAGACTGGGCCAATTCAAGAGCTTGCCACATAGCAGCCTCGCTTAGAGGAGTTTCTTTGCTCTTACCAAAGTCCAAGTTCCCCTTGACATCTCCAGAAAAGAGGACTGCTTTTTGAGGAATATAGCCGACCTTATTGCGCAAATCTTCCAAATCGTAATCTTGAACATTAACTCCGTCCACTAGGATTTCTCCGTCTGAAACATCGTAAAAACGTGGCAAGAGATTGACAAGCGTAGATTTACCAGATCCAGTCGATCCGATGAAAGCCACGGTTTGACCCGCTTCCGCTTTGAAAGTGACATGTTCCACGACTGCTTCTGAGTTTTTAGAGTAGCGGAAAGTTACATCACGAAATTCCACTTGTCCTTGAACGGAAGGATCCGCTGTCTTTGCATGACTAGGATTTTCAATAGAAGAATGCAGATCCAAGACTTGATTGATACGTCCTGCCGAAACCAAGGTACGAGGAAGAACGATAAAGAGTGCTCCCATGAGAAGGAATCCCATCACGACCTGCATAGCATAGGACATGAAGACTACCATATCACTAAAGAGCGGCAGACGTTCTGTCAAACTTGCGTCGTTGATGATATAGGCACCAATCCAGTAAATGGCTAAACTCAATCCACTTGAAATCCCCATCATAATCGGGTTCATAATCGCCATCAATCGATTGACAAAGAGATTGAGGCGCGTCACTTCATCATTGGCTGCTTCAAATTTTTCATCTTGGTAATCTTCCGCATTGTATGCGCGAACAACTCGAATCCCAGTCAAACTTTCACGAGTGATGCTATTGAGTTTATCTGTCAATTTTTGGATGACCGATTGTTTTGGAAAGGCCAGAGTCAGGAGAACAGTTGTCATCAAAACATTGACGATAACAGCGATTACTACTGCCCAGAGCCAGTATTCCGATTTCCCAAGGATTTTTCCAATGGCCCAGATAGCCATAATTGGCCCACGAGTAACTACTTGCAAGCCCATGGTAAAGAGCATCTGTACTTGGGTAATATCATTGGTTGTCCGAGTCAAAAGACTAGGAATAGAGAAACGTTTAATTTCTGTCTGAGAATAATCCAATACACGATTAAAAATATCGCTTCGTAAATGAGTTGTGTAAGACGCTGCGACGCGAGCGGCAAAAAATCCAACAGTAACGGATGAGAGAAAGGCAAGTAGAGACAAGCCTATCATCTTAATGGCTGGTGACCAAAGATCTCCTAGCTCCGTACCTGGAGTTCCAAGTAGTTCTGTAATTTCTGAAATGTAAGTCGGTACTTCTAACTCTAGATAGACCGAGAAACAGGTAAAGAGGACAGTCAAGAGAATCATTCCCCACTCTTTTCCTGTGATACGTTTAGCGAGTTTCTTCATTCTCTCCTCCTATCTTCTCAACATTTTCTTGCAATTGCCCGAGTACCTTTTCAAAGATTGCCAAGTCTGACTTTGAAACACCCTCTAGCAGAATCTGATCGATCCGATCAAAAAATTCCTTAACTTTTTGCATCTGCGAACGCGATTTCTCCGTCAGGCGAACAAATTTTGCCCGCTTATCGCTCGGGCTCGCCTCTAACTCGACCAAACCATTTTGTACCATGCGCTTGACTAGATTACTCGCAACAGATTTAGTAATATTGAGTTCCTGCTCAATATCCTTGATTAACACCGCCTGTTCAGACTCCTCACAATAGTCTAAAAATCGTATGACTTGGCCCTGCGGTCCGCCCATAAATTCAATACCACAGCGTTTAGCTTCTTTCTGTACCATCAGATGAACCTGGTGTCCAAAACGTTTGAACATTAACATCGGCTTGTCCATGATTGCTCCTTTCTTACGATTCAATATAGTTCTCTGGCGAACTATTCAGTTTCCATGAGAACTATTTTATCACTTCCACAAAATATGTCAAGAAAAAAGTTTCCATGAGAACTATTTTAGTTTAAATTGACATTAGGCAATATTTTTTCTATAATAAGCACTAACTACCATGGATAGAAATCCATTCACTCGATGAAGGGAGAAAACTTTCAAATGAAACCAGAAGAACAAAAAGTTTTAGGGATTTTAGCAACTATTTTTGGAGCCATCGCACTTTTAGGGTCTTGGATTCCGTTTATTAACTATCTGTCTTTTTTCATCGCTATTGTCGCTTTGATCTTGGGCATTATCGGCCTTATCGTCAACCTTAAAAAACGGAAAACGATGGCCATTATCGGAACATCCCTAGCAATTGCTTCTGTTGTGCTTTTCTTTACGGCCCAGGTACTGTACGCTAATGTCTACAAAGAGTTTGCTAGGGAGTTTAACCGTTCCTATAGAGAGGCAAGTTCCTCAATGGAACGCGAAGAAGAGAGCGACTTGACAGATGATAGCACCTATTCCATCCCAGAGGAGGAGGAAGAAGATACCTTCACCTGGACCCGAGAACAGTTCGACGCCTTAATCGAAGGTGACCTTGACAACAAAGGAAAAGGTGGTACCAACTACAAGGATATTATCAAAAAACACGGACTACCAGACTCCGAGTTTGACTCCACTATCGGAGGGTACGATACGAGAAAAATCACCTATATCTCCATTGGAGACAAGATCAAGACTGTTACCTTAACTTTTGCAAAACAGGACAATGGACAGCTCTTGCTCGTTCATAAAATAGCTGTAGGCCTAGGAGGAAGCCAGCAGCAAAAAGATTCAGATTCTGGGACCAGAGTCTAGGTTCAAATATCAAAAAAACGAACAGCTAGTAAAACTGTTCGTTTTTCTATTAGAATCCATCTACGTTTGTGTAGATCTTTTGTACGTCTTCGTCGTCTTCAAGGACGCTGTAAAGTTTTTCAAAGGTTTCAAGGTCATCACCTGACAACTCCACTTCTGACTGAGGAATCATTTCCAATTCTGTCACTTGGAATTCTTGGATACCTGACTCACGAAGGGCAACGATTGCCTTGTGAAGGTCTGTTGGAGCTGTGTAAACAGTAATTGTTCCTTCTTCTGCTTCTACATCATCCACATCCACATCCGCTTCTAGCAAAAGTTCAAAGATGGCATCCGCATCTTCACCAGCAAATACGATCACACCCTTGTTGTCAAAGAGGTATGAAACCGAACCTGAAGCACCCATGTTTCCGCCGTTTTTACCAAAGGCTGCACGGACATTGGCTGCCGTACGGTTGACGTTTGAAGTCAAGGTATCCACAATCAACATAGAACCATTTGGTCCAAATCCTTCGTAACGTCCTTCTGTAAAGGTTTCGTCTGTGTTTCCTTTTGCTTTATCAATCGCTTTATCGATAACGTGTTTCGGCACTTGGGCTTGTTTAGCACGGTCGATAACGAATTTCAAAGCAGTGTTTGATTCTGGGTCTGGATCACCTTTTTTTGCTGCTACATAGATTTCTACACCAAATTTTGCATATACTTTAGAGTTAGCTCCATCTTTAGCCGTTTTCTTGGCTACGATATTGGCCCATTTACGTCCCATTAGGAATCTCCTTTTTTCACATTTTAATCTTTCTTATTATAACACAAGTTTTTTCGATTTTCACTAGAGTAAATGGATTTTGTTCAGCAAATCGAGCTATTATGACACTTTTGTTGCCAAGATAGCCTTGCCTTCTTTTATCAAGGGATGACGGAAAAGTGAAAAGTACAGTTGGGTGGTCATGGCAACCCAGATAAGGGGTTCGCAAAGGATTACTCCCTTATACCCTGCCCAAGGGATAATCAAGACCACAAAAACGATTTTCCCGATTAGTTCTATAAAGCTGGAAACTAGAGGAAGGACTTTCTGCCCCAAGCCCTGCAAGCAATTCCGATAAATCAGCAAAAGGCTCAAAATCGGATAAAAGACTGAACTGATTTGCAGGTAAAGACTACCATTTTCTACCAAGTAACTATCTGTCGAACTGGCCAAGAAGGAAACCAAGCTAGGAGTGGCAAAAAAGAGGAAAATACAAACAAAACCTGCCCAGGACATGCTCAAACGACTACCGATTCGAAGTCCTTGAACAATGCGGTCTGGTCGCTTAGCCCCAAGATTCTGAGAAGCAAAGGTCGTCATGGCAGAAGAAATAGCCGTCATCGGAAGCAAAGCAAAGGCCATAATCCGTCGAGCTGCTGTTTGGGCACTTATAATCACGGCTCCAAAAGTATTGACAGAAGACTGTAAAATCACACTACCGATAGACACAATCGAACTCATCAAACCCATGGCCAAACCTTGCTCCAAGAGATCCGCGTACAAGACCTTGTTCCATTTAAAATGCTTGAGTTGAGGAAGCAGTTCTGGAACACTCTTACGGATATAGAAAAAGCAAAGAACCGCTGATAAGCCTTGCGAGATAATGGTAGCAAGCCCCGCAGATTGAACTCCCAGATGCAGTTGCGTAATGAAATACAAATCCAGAACCACATTGACCAAGGCAGAAAAAATCAGAAAGCCAAGAGCTGCTAGACTATCACCAATGGACCGCAACAAGCCTGCAAAGAGATTATAAGCAAAGCTGACACCTACACAAGTCACAATCATAGAAATATATTGATAGGACTGGGGAAGGATTTCTGCAGGGGTATCTAGGTATTGCAAGAGTGGATACAGACCGACAAAGCCCATCAGCATGACCACAATGCTCAAAAGAGCACCTAAAATCCAAGTTGCTGCTACTGCTTCCTTGATTTTGGTGAAATTACGAGCCCCATAATAGCGGGCAATGACGATCCCCATGCCATTTCCAACACCTAGAGTAAAGCCTATAATTAAGTCAAAAATGGCCGTTGTCGCCCCTACTGCAGCTAAGGAATCTTGACCAAGAAAACGCCCAACAATCAAGACGTCAGCTGTATTATAGAGTTGCTGAAAAATATTTGACAGCAAGATTGGAAAGGCAAAGCTTAAAAGCGCAGGAAGAATAGGACCATGTATCAAGTCCACGGATCGTTTCTTATTCATAAAGCTATTATATCAGCTTTCTAGAGGAGCGACAAGGATTGCTTGGATTTCTTGCAATCAATTGCTTACAGAGAGACAATTTGCTATAATCAAGAAAAGGAGGTCACTTATGAGTTTGACCAGTCAATTAATTACCGATGTGTTCCCTGATCTGGATAAGGTTGAAAAGCTAAACAAGGAAGCTTTCCCCGAGGAAGAACGAGTCCCTCTGTCTGAGTTCTTGCGCTATCAGGACCGAGATGACGCCCACTTTTTTGCCTTTTATAACCAAGAAGAGTTTGTCGGCTTTGCCTTCTCCATCTCCAATCCAAAGGCCTTCTATATCAGTTTTTTTGCCATCATGCCCCACTTGAGGAGCCATGGATATGGAAAAGAAATCATCGAAAAGCTAACTGATTTTTACCAGCGAACCATGTTGCTCGAAGTCGAGCGATTGGATGAAGAATGCGATAACTTAGAGCAAAGGAAGGCTCGCATGGACTTCTATCGACAAAATGGCTTTAAAACAGCCAACGCTTTTCTAGAGTACGATGATCTGAGTTTTGAAATCCTCTACCGTGGCGACCATTTTGACGAAGAAGCCTATCGCGACATCTTCCAAAAGTTACAGGATGAACATTATTTTGACTTTCACATCGAATATCGTCGTTTTAGTGATCATTAGTTCTTTCATCTGAAATAAACATAAAAAGTAGCAGTTCCTATCTGCTACTTTTTATGTTATTCTTCAATTTCGATTTCAAGTCCATCACCTAGGTCAAGTGTTACTTCTTGGTTAGAAGTCGTCTCTGCTACTGGACTAGCATCTGAGGTTTCTTCATCTTCAATCAAGCCATATTGAACACGAACTTGATGGTCGATGGCATCAAAGATCTCTGGGTGATCTGCCAAGTATTTCTTAGCATTTTCAGATCCTTGCCCGATTTTTTCACCCTTGTAAGAGTACCATGCTCCCGCTTTTTGGATGATATCGAGATCACTTGCAATCTTCAAGAGCTCACCAGTCTTAGAAATTCCTTCTCCGTACATGATTTCAACAAAGGCTTCCTTAAATGGTGGAGCCACCTTGTTTTTCACGACCTTGATCTTGGTTTCCTTGCCGACATTGGTATCTTTTTGGTCACCAGTTCCCTTGATTTGTGTGCTTCCACGAACATCCAAACGGACTGAAGCGTAGAATTTCAAAGCACGTCCACCAGGTGTTGTTTCAGGATTTCCAAACATGACCCCAACTTTTTCACGTAATTGGTTGATAAAGATAGCAATTGTTTTTGTCTTATTGATAGAAGCTCCAAGTTTACGCATGGCCTGGCTCATCATACGAGCTTGCAAACCAACGTGGCTGTCTCCAATATCCCCATCAATTTCTGCACGAGGTACAAGGGCAGCAACCGAGTCGATAACGACAAGGTCAACTGCACCTGAGTCAATCAATTTTCCTGCAATTTCAAGACCTTGCTCCCCTGAGTCTGGTTGTGATAAGAGTAATTCGTCAATGTTCACACCAAGTGCTGCTGCATAAGCTGGATCAAGAGCATGCTCCGCATCGATAAAGGCTGCGATACCACCTTCTTTTTGTGCTTGCGCGACAGCGTGAAGGGCAACTGTTGTCTTACCAGATGATTCTGGTCCATAGATTTCGATGATACGTCCCTTAGGATAACCACCTGAACCAAGAGCAATATCAAGAGCCAACGACCCTGAACTCATCACTTGCACTTTTTGCTCTGCACGCTCACCCAAACGCATGATTGAACCCTTACCGAAGTCTTTCTCAATCAATTTAAGAGCATCGTCCAAGGCTTTTTCACGATCAGCTCCAAACTTTTTTGAAATTTCATCTAATTTTTTTGGTTTTTTCGCCATTCTATTCTCCTGTATTCTAATAGTCCTAAGACCTATCTACTATTATATCAAAAGTTAGTCACTTAATAAAGCCTTGCGAACTAGGTTAAAGGCATGCATGACCGCAATCTGACGAACATCTGCTCGGCTCCGCCCTGCGATATTAGCCTTGATAACCTCTGTCCCTTTTGCATGTGCCAAGCCAATAAAGACCGTCCCAGCCGGATGCCCCTCTAGGCTATCTGGTCCTGCCACACCCGTCAAACTGACTCCGTAGTCAGACTGAGTCTTGAGTCGTGCCTGCTCTGCCATCTTTTTAGCCGTAAACTCTGAAACGACCCCATGTTTTTTAAGCTCTTGCTCGGAAATATCCAGCATCTTAGACTTTTCTTCTAAACTGTAAGTGACAAACCCTCCATTAAAGATGGCAGAAACGCCTGAAAAGTCTGCTAAAGTAGCCTGAAAGAGACCTGCCGTCAAGCTCTCTGCTGCAGTAATGCTTTTCTTTCTCTTCTTTAGTTCTTCTACAACGACACTTGCTAGACTGGTTTCTTCCCCATATCCATAACAGATGTCTCGCAGTGAACCCCCCTCGAAAGTCTGGCGATCTAAGATTTGATTTTCCAAGGTGTCCAAGGCTTGATCAGCCTTTTCTTGACTAACTGCTTTTGTGGACAAGCGTAAGGTCACTTCTCCCGTTTTGGCATAAGGTGCCAAGGTCGGATCAGTTTGATGGTCAATCAAATCTGCCAAAATGGTTACCAACTGACTCTCACCAATTCCAAAGAAACGGAGCACTCGTGAGTATAACTTGGTACCAGTCATTAACTTAGGTAAGAGTTGATTTAAGACCATGGGTTTCAACTCACTTGGCGGTCCTGGGAGGACCACGTAGGTCACGCCATCTACTTCCGATACCCCTCCTACCGCTAAGCCTGTCTCATTTGGCAGTGGAGTCGCCCCTTCTACAATTTGGGCTTGCCTCTCGTTATTAGGTGTCCGAGCATAGTCTGGCCTTTGAGCAAAAAAGACATCCAGTTTCTCTTGCGCTTGAGGGTCAAACACCAAGGCTTTTCCCAAAAATTTTGCCAATGTTTGTTTGGTCAAATCATCCTCTGTTGGCCCTAAGCCCCCTGTCAAAATCACAAGATTACTACGTTGACTCGCAATCTTAAGTAAGGACAAAAGACGCGCTTCATTATCTCCGACAGCTGTTTGGAAGTAGACATCTACTCCAATTTCTGCTAATTTTTCTGATAAAAACTGGGCATTGGTATTGACAATCTGCCCTGTCAAAATTTCCGTTCCTACAGCAATGATTTCTGCTTTCATATTTCCTCCTACCTATCTATTCGAATTTTTTTGAAAAAATCGCAGGAAAGTCCCACGATTTGATTCTTTGTTTTATTCTACCTCTTCGTTTGAAGCATTTGTGGAAGGTGCTGTTCGACCATAAAGATTTTCATACAGAACAGCGTTGGTCTCCAACTCTGCTACGTCCTCTCTCCCTAGGGAACGACGCAAAAGATTTTGCATTTCTAGCATATGCTCTCTCGTTACGATTTGGTAAGAGATTCCTTGCAACTCGGCATCTTCACCACGAAGTTGATGAGTTTCGATGTTTTTAAAGGAATCTTGGTAACCGAGTAGTTGTGGAATACTGGAGGCAGACAAATCAACATTTGTCTGCATATTATCACTAAGCGCTTTTAAGATAGCTTGATAATGACTGATACTATTGAGGCTCAAGACCTTTTCCATAATCTTTTGAATGACTTCACGTTGACGTTTTTGACGACCATAGTCTCCCTCAGGATCCTGATAACGCATCCGTGAATAGACCAGAGCTTCCTCACCATTCAAAGTTTGCTCACCGACTCCAATCGAGATTTTATTAAATTCTTCCTGATCAGCAATCGAAATTGGAAAACCGAGTGTGTTGTTGACTGTGATGCCCCCAACTGCATCAACTAGCTGTTGGAGTCCTTGCATGTTGACCATCACATAACGATCGATATGAATGTTCATCATTTTTTGAATGGTTGAAATAGCCAACTCTGCACCGCCATTGGCATAGGCAGCATTGAGTTTCGCTTCCTGAACTTGGCCATTTCCAGTTTCAATCTTGGTCAAAATATCCCGTTCTAAACTCATCATAGTGGTTTTCTTGGTTTTCGGATTGACTGTCAAAAGAATCATGGAATCACTATTCCCCGCCCAAGGGTCGGTACGTTCTACATTTCCCGTATCTACCCCCATCAAAAGAATGGTCAAAGGCTCTGTCGCCTCAATCACGTTGGTTTCTTCACCAATTTTCCTATAAGTTTTTTTACTTAAGGTTTCAGTTCCTTGATAATAAATAGTATAGGCATACGCACCTACACCTAAAGCCGTTACTGTTAGAAAAGCTAGTAGCATTCCGATTATTTTTTTTACCATCTTATCATTTATCTATCAGTCTACCCATCAGGTAAACGTCTAAAAATATCCCTTCTTTTAAATAGGCTCCTCTTTCTTGTAAGCCTTCTGTAACAAATCCAAATTTTGAATAGAGGTGGATAGCTGCCTCGTTGCGCTTTTGTACACTGAGCTGCAAACGACACAAAACTCCACTGGTTTTAGCCCACTCAATTCCCTCTTCAAGGAGTACGCTTCCTAAGCCATGATTCCAAAACTTCCTTTGGATGACCAAAAAGATATCCCCGATGTGGCGAATCCGTATACGTTGCTCTGCCGTGATGTTCAAAACACCTGCAATTTCATCATTCAGGAGGGCTAGGAGAGTGATTTGGTTATCTGAAGTCGCTTGCTTTTCAATAAAAAGCGCCATTTCAGAAGCTGTCATCAGGATACCATTTTCATCTAGACTGGTGAAATCTGTCTCCTGTCCAACTAAATCCAAGAATGCAACCAAAGCAGCTGCATCATGAGCTTCAGCCTCACGAATACAAAGTTCATACTCCATCTTGAAGCTCCTTAATCAATTCCTCAGCACGAGAACCCTGAGCGGTAAAATAGAGGCGACGACCCTCAGCCTCTTTCAAGAGTTCCAACTCCAAGTAAGAATCTGGTAAATCCTCACCCAAAAGATGGCCCCACTCAATAACGGTCACACCACCACCGAAGAGAAACTCATCCAAGTCAATCGAATCAGCATCCCCCTCAATCCGATAGACATCCAAGTGGTAGAGCGGAAGGCGACCCTCATACTCTCTCACGATGGTGTAAGTTGGACTTTTGATCATCTGACGAATACCCAAGCCCTTGGCAAGACCCTTTGTAAAGGTTGTTTTACCAGCACCCAATTCCCCAGACAAGATCAAAACATCATTTTTTTGGAGCAAGGTTCCTAGGCGTTCTCCCAGATTGATCAGCTCTTCTTCATTTTTTGTGTACATGCTACTATTATACCAAAAAGTTTTCTTTTGTGTGAATTTTCTTTACAAACTTACTATAACAACTTTGGTAAAATAAGGGATTTTTATTGATAGACAAGTGTTTTTAAAAAAATATACACATGGCGCTGACAAGTAAAATATCTCGGATTACATGCCCGTAAAAGGAAAATTCTCTTCTCATAGATTTTGGAAACAAAAACCGAGCAAAAATGAAGCCTAAACCAACATAAAAAACAATAGATAAAACCGTCATTGGATTTCTTAAGAACAGCAAGGTTGCCAGAACTGTTAGGATAACTGTTTTTTTCTTATTGAGAGTGGTTCCCAAATCTCGGCTGTATTTTTCAAATGGTAAAAAGACAAGTAAATCAATGCCAAACAAGAAAAAGAAGGAAGGCAAGAAAAGATCTACCAACTCTTGCTGAAAAGCTGTCTGTGTTAAGATAGTCTCCGATAACACCAGACAGACACCTACTAGGTTTAAGACCAACAAGATACTATAAAATAGTTTCACTTTTTTCTGACTGCTTATAATGCTATGAACATCCTGATCTCGAGTATAAAAGAAATTCATCCCTGCGCACAGACCTGATGCCAATACGATAAACACTAGAAAATAGGCGCTTGATTGCTTTAAGGTTAAGATGGCTCCCTTCCACAGTAAACAGCTACTCAGACTAATCTGGATCAAAGCCAGCAACAATAAGATGCGAATTGATTTTATCATTTTCAGTTCTCCCTTCGTATACATGATTATACTCTGCGAGAAAGATAAAATCCCTCCCCTCTTCTCAAATGTCCTGTTTTAACGCTCAACTGACAAAAATGGAAAATTATTAGTGAGGATTATTTTTAAGTTCTGACAGACCCCTATCCGATATTTTTTTACTTTTTGAAAATGAGCCATAAAAAATGGTTGAAGCGATTTGAGAGATATTGCGTCGTGCTCACCTAACCCCAATAGGCAGAAGTGTAAAACAAAAGAGAGCCCGAAGGCCCTCTTATTTGCTTTTTATTCTACTGTTTCCTCAACTTGGATCTCCACAGCATCCTCTACTGGAGCATTTTCTGTCTCTTCTTGTTCTGGAGCCAGATATGCTGCTTCATTGATAGCCTGTGGTTCAAGGTTACGGTAGCGAGCCATACCAGTACCTGCTGGGATGATCTTACCGATGATAACATTTTCCTTGAGTCCAAGGAGATGGTCTTTCTTACCACGGATAGCCGCATCTGTAAGGACACGAGTTGTTTCCTGGAAGGAAGCTGCTGACAAGAAACTGTTGGTTTCAAGTGAGGCTTTGGTGATTCCCATAAGGACTGGACGACCTGTCGCTGGAACTCCACCTGCGATAAGAACATCCTTGTTGGCATCTGTAAAGTCGTTGATATCCATGAGAGTACCCATGAGAAGATCTGTGTCACCTGGATCCATGACACGGACTTTACGGATCATTTGACGAACCATTACCTCGATGTGCTTATCACCGATTTCTACCCCTTGGCTACGGTAAACTTTTTGTACTTCACCGAGGAGGTAGGTTTCAACTGACAAGACATCGCGAACAGCAAGGAGACGTTTTGGTTGGATAGATCCTTCTGTAAGAGCTGCACCGCGAGAAACTTGGTCTCCAACTTCAACACGCATACGTGCTGTAAACGGAACGACGTATTCACCTTCGCCAGTTTCACCCTTAACAAAGACTTTCTTGGTACGAGTTGAAGCATCTTCTTCGATAGCTGTAACTTGTCCTTTGACCTCTGTAATAACTGCTTCCCCTTTTGGATTGCGGGCTTCAAAGATTTCTTGGACACGAGGAAGACCTTGAGTGATATCGGTATTTGAGGCAACCCCACCCGTGTGGAAGGTACGCATTGTAAGCTGTGTACCAGGTTCCCCGATAGATTGGGCAGCAATTGTACCAACTGCTTCACCAACTTCAACCGCATCACCAGTCGCCAAGTTGATACCGTAACAGTGACGGCAGACACCATGACGAGTGTTACATGTAAATACAGAGCGGATAGTAACTTCTTCCACACCAGCTTTGACAATTTCACGCGCCTTGTCTTCTGTAATCAACTCATTTGGACCGATGATCACTGCACCAGTTTCTGGATGTTTAACAGTTTTCTTAGTATAACGACCATTGAGACGTTCTTCGAGAGACTCGATCATCTCTTTTCCTTCTGCGATAGAACGGATCAAGAGACCACGGTCTGTTCCACAGTCGTCCTCACGGATGATAACGTCTTGGGCAACGTCAACCAAACGACGAGTCAAGTAACCTGAGTCGGCTGTCTTAAGGGCCGTATCGGTCATACCTTTACGGGCACCATGAGTTGAGAAGAACATTTCGAGTACTGACAAACCTTCGCGGAAGTTTGAAAGGATTGGCAATTCCATGATACGTCCATTCGGAGCGGCCATCAGACCACGCATACCGGCAAGCTGTGAGAAGTTTGAGATGTTACCACGGGCTCCAGAGTCCATCATCATAACGATTGGGTTCTTAGGATCTTGGTTGGCAACCAAACGTTTCTCCAATTTTTCACGGGCTGCACGCCATTCAGCTGTAACAGCGTTGTAGCGCTCGTCGTCTGTGATCATACCACGACGGAATTGTTTGGTGATTTGTTCTACACGTTTGTGTGATTCTTCGATGATTTCAGCCTTGTCTTCAACAACTGGGATATCGGCAATACCCACTGTCAAACCTGCAAGAGTTGAGTGGTGGTATCCGAGATTCTTCATGCGGTCAAGTAGGGCAGAAGTTTCTGTCGTACGGAAACGTTTGAAGATTTCGGCGATGATATTCCCAAGGTTTTTCTTCTTGAATGGAGGATTAAGTTCAAGGTTGCGAATAGCTTCCTTGATATCTCCACCTAGTGGCAAGAAGTACTTAGCTGGAACACCTTCTGTTAAGTTAGCATTTGTTGGTTCTTGCAAGTAAGGCAGACCCTCTGGCATGATGTCATTGAAGAGGATTTTACCAACTGTTGTCAGCAAGACCTTGTGTTTTTGTTCTTCAGTCCAAGGTTTGTTGAGACTATCTGTCGCGATACCAACACGTGAATGGAGGTGAACATAACCATTGCGGTAAGCCATAACCGCTTCGTCACGGTCTTTGAAGACCATTCCTTCCCCTTCACGACCAGCTTCTTCCATGGTCAAGTAGTAGTTACCCAAAACCATGTCCTGAGATGGAGTAACAACTGGTTTACCATCTTTCGGGTTCAAGATATGCTCAGCAGCCAACATCAAGATACGAGCTTCTGCTTGAGCTTCTTCTGAAAGCGGTACGTGGATGGCCATTTGGTCCCCGTCAAAGTCGGCATTGTAGGCTTCACAGACAAGCGGGTGCAAGCGAAGGGCCTTACCATCAATCAAGACTGGCTCGAAGGCTTGGATACCCAAACGGTGAAGGGTCGGTGCGCGGTTCAAAAGTACTGGGTGTTCTTTGATTACTTCTTCAAGAATATCCCAGATACGTTCATCTCCACGTTCTACCAAGCGTTTAGCAGCTTTGACGTTTTGCACAATGTCGCGGGCAACGATTTCACGCATGACGAATGGTTTAAAGAGCTCAATCGCCATTTCACGTGGCACACCACATTGGTACATCTTAAGAGTTGGACCAACGGCGATAACGGAACGTCCTGAGAAGTCAACACGTTTACCGAGCAAGTTTTGACGGAAGCGTCCTTGTTTACCTTTAAGCATGTGGCTCAATGATTTCAGTGGACGGCTACCTGGTCCTGTGATCGGACGACCACGACGACCGTTGTCAATTAAAGCGTCAACCGCTTCTTGAAGCATACGCTTCTCATTTTGAACGATGATACCTGGTGCATTCAACTCAAGCAAGCGAGCCAAACGGTTGTTACGGTTGATAACACGACGGTAAAGGTCATTCAAGTCAGATGAGGCAAAACGACCACCATCCAACTGCAACATTGGACGAAGATCTGGTGGAATAACCGGAAGGATGTTGAGAATCATCCATTCAGGTTTGTTTCCAGACTTGTAAAAGGCATCCAAAACATCCAAACGGCGGATGGCTTTGACACGTTTTTGTCCAGTAGCTGTTTTCAACTCTTCTTTGAGTTCAGCAATTTCTTTTTCAAGATCTACTTGTTTCAAAAGGTCTTGGATGGCTTCGGCACCCATTTTGGCAACGAATGAACCATAACCATACTCACGCAAGCGCTCACGGTATTCGCGCTCTGTCATGATAGACTTGTGCTCAAGTGGTGTATCCTTCGGATCAATCACCACGTAAGCCGCAAAGTAGATAACTTCCTCGAGGGCACGAGGGCTCATATCAAGGGTCAAGCCCATACGACTTGGAATCCCCTTGAAATACCAGATGTGAGATACAGGAGCTTTCAACTCGATGTGCCCCATACGCTCACGACGAACTTTCGTACGCGTTACTTCAACCCCACAGCGGTCACAAACAATTCCTCTGTAACGAATGCGTTTGTACTTCCCACAAGCACATTCCCAGTCCTTTGTAGGACCAAAGATGACTTCGTCAAAGAGTCCTTCACGTTCTGGTTTCAAGGTACGGTAATTGATTGTTTCAGGTTTTTTGACTTCTCCATAAGACCATGAACGGACTTTGCTTGGAGAAGCTAGGGTGATTTGCATACTTTTAAAACGATTTACATCAACCACTATTTCTTCCCTTTCTATTCTAAGTGAACTGCTTATTCTTGTTCAGCAGTTTCTTCTGTTGCTTCCGCTTTTGTTGCTTTCTCTGCTTCTTCAGCTTCAAAGGCTGCTTTAGCCTCTTGGGCTGCTTTTTCGCGGGCTTTTTCAAGGTCATCTACGTGGATGACATCTTCGTCCATTCCTTCATCCAAGTCGCGAAGTTCCACTTCTTGGTCATCTTCGTCAAGAACACGCATGTCAAGACCAAGAGATTGCAATTCTTTGACAAGAACTCGGAAGGATTCTGGAACACCTGGTTTTGGAATTGGTTTTCCTTTTGTAATAGCTTCATAAGCTTTCAAACGTCCGTTGATATCGTCAGACTTGTAAGTCAAGATTTCTTGAAGGACATTTGACGCACCGTAGGCTTCAAGAGCCCAAACCTCCATCTCACCGAAACGTTGTCCACCAAACTGAGCTTTACCTCCGAGTGGTTGTTGAGTAACGGTTGAGTATGGTCCGACTGAACGCGCGTGCAATTTATCATCAACCATGTGGTGGAGTTTGATCATGTACATGACACCAACTGATACACGGTTGTCAAACGGCTCACCTGTACGTCCGTCGTATAGGATTGTCTTAGCATCGCTGTCCATACCTGCTTCTTTAACAGTGTCCCAAAGGTCTTCAGAACTTGCTCCGTCAAAGACTGGTGTTGCGATGTGGATACCGAGAGTACGGGCTGCCATACCAAGGTGGAGTTCCATAACCTGACCGATATTCATACGTGATGGCACCCCAAGTGGGTTCAACATGATGTCGACTGGAGTTCCGTCTGGAAGGTAAGGCATGTCTTCTACAGGAACGATACGAGAGACAACCCCTTTGTTTCCGTGACGTCCGGCCATCTTATCTCCGACCTTGATCTTACGTTTTTGAGCGATGTAGACGCGAACCAGCATGTTGACACCTGATTGCAACTCATCTCCATTTGCACGTGTAAAGATCTTAACATCACGAACGACACCATCGGCACCGTGTGGTACACGAAGAGAAGTATCACGCACTTCACGAGACTTGTCTCCGAAGATAGCGTGCAAGAGACGTTCTTCAGCTGAGAGGTCTTTCTCACCTTTAGGGGTGACTTTACCTACAAGGATATCGCCTTCTTTAACCTCAGCACCGATACGGATAATCCCCATTTCGTCAAGGTCTTTAAGGGCATCTTCACCAACGTTTGGAATTTCACGAGTAATTTCTTCAGGCCCAAGCTTTGTATCGCGCGTTTCTGATTCGTATTCCTCAAGGTGGACAGATGTGTAGACATCGTCTTTGACCAAGCGTTCGCTCATGATAACGGCATCCTCGAAGTTGTAACCTTCCCATGTCATGTAGGCAACGATTGGGTTTTGTCCAAGCGCCATTTCCCCTTTTTCCATAGAAGGTCCGTCAGCGATAAAGTCGCCTTTTTCAACGACATCGCCAACTTTTACGAGAGTGCGTTGGTTGTAGGCAGTACCTGAGTTTGAACGACGGAATTTTTGGATGTGGTAAACGTCCAATGAACCATCTTCACGACGAACTTCTACCTTGTCAGCATCTGCGTATGTAACTTTACCATCATACTGAGCAATGACCGCTGCACCAGAGTCATGAGCTGCTTGGTATTCCATACCAGTACCAACGTAAGGTGCTTTTGGATCAATCAAAGGCACAGCCTGACGTTGCATGTTGGCACCCATGAGGGCACGGTTGGAGTCATCGTTTTCCAAGAAAGGAATACATGCAGTCGCAACGGCAACTACCTGTTTTGGTGACACATCCATGTAGTCAACCACTTCTGCTGGATACTCTTGGTTGACCCCTTGGTGACGTCCCATGACAACTTTCTCAGCAAAAGTACCATCTTCGTTGAGGCGAGAGTTAGCCTGCGCTACAGTAAATTCATCTTCTTCATCGGCTGTCAACCAAACGATTTCATTGGTAACAACACCTGTTTCACGGTCAACCTTACGGTATGGTGTTTGAACAAATCCATACTTGTTCAAGTGTCCGTAAGATGACAAGTTATTGATCAAACCGATGTTAGGTCCTTCAGGTGTCTCGATTGGACACATACGACCATAGTGAGTGTAATGCACGTCACGTACTTCATATCCAGCACGGTCACGTGTCAAACCACCAGGTCCCAAGGCTGACAAACGGCGTTTGTGAGACAACTCAGAAAGTGGATTGTGTTGGTCCATGAACTGTGACAACTGTGATGAACCAAAGAATTCTTTAACCGCAGCTGTTACAGGACGGATGTTGATGATTTGTTGTGGTGTTAAAACTTCATTGTCCTGAACAGACATACGTTCACGGACATTACGTTCCATACGAGAAAGTCCAAGACGTACTTGGTTAGCAAGCAATTCACCAACTGCACGGATACGACGGTTCCCAAGGTGGTCGATATCATCCACACGTCCAATACCTTCCGCCAAGTTGAGGAAGTAGCTCATCTCTGCAAGGATATCCGCAGGAGTTACAACACGAACCTTGTCGTCAGGATTGGCATTTCCGATGATGGTTACAACACGGTCTGGGTCCGTTGGGGCAACAACCTTGAATTTTTGAAGCACAACTGGTTCTGTAAGAACAGCTGCATCGTTTGGAATATAAACGATCTTGTTCAAGTCGCCATCCAAGTGACTCTCGATACTTTCGATCACGCTACGAGTCATAACGGTGCCAGCTTCTACCAAGATTTCACCAGTCTCTGGATCTACCAATGGCTCCGCAATGGTTTGGTTAAGCAAGCGTGTCTTGATGTTGAGTTTTTTATTGATCTTGTAACGACCAACGGCTGCCAAATCGTAGCGGCGTGGATCAAAGAAACGTGCCACAAGCAAGCTACGTGAGCTTTCAGCGGTCTTAGGTTCACCTGGACGAAGGCGTTCATAAATTTCTTTCAAGGCTTCGTCTGTACGAGAGTCCATTGGATTCTTGTGGATATCTTTTTCAACGGTATTGCGAACCAATTCGCTGTCACCGAAGATATCAAAGATTTCATCATCACCTGAGAAACCAAGCGCACGAACCAAGGTCGTAAATGGAATCTTACGAGTACGGTCAATACGAGTATAGGCGATGTCTTTTGAGTCACTTTCAAGTTCCAACCAAGCTCCACGGTTAGGGATAACAGTTGAACCGTAACCGACTTTCCCGTTTTTGTCCACTTTATCGTTAAAGTAAACACCTGGTGAGCGGACCAACTGAGATACGATAATACGTTCACCACCATTGATGATGAAAGTACCCATTTCGGTCATGATTGGGAAATCACCAAAGAAGACTTCTTGAGTCTTGATTTCGCCTGTTTCTTTATTGATCAAGCGGAAGGTTACAAAAATAGGTGCTGAGTAGCTAGCATCATGGATACGAGCTTCTTCTAGCGTGTATTTTGGTTCCTTGATTTCATAGCCAACAAATTCCAACTCCATAGTGTCTGTGAAGTTTGAAATTGGCAATACATCTTCAAACACTTCCTTAAGACCATGGTCTAGGAAAGCTTTGAATGAATCCGTTTGAATTTCAATCAAATTTGGTAAGTCAAGAACTTCTTTGATTCTTGAAAAACTACGACGGGTACGATGTTTCCCGTATTGAACGTCATGTCCTGCCAAGATGATTCTCCTTTGTAAATAAAGTTTCAAGCCTTGTCAATCAGGCTTTTCTAATCGTCATATGGTTTTAAAAAACCTTATCACCATGTCCTTCTGATGAATTTTCAGAATCTTTAAATCTTTGTTACAAGCACTCGAAAACCTGAAAAAAAGCACAAAAAGAGCAGCTAAATCTGACTTTTTCAGAAGATTTAACTGCTGTGAGTCTTGTCTGGACAATATTTCAGACAAAACCTACGACAAATGATTATTCATATTATACCTTATTTAGCTAGATTTTTCAAGATTTTTTTACTATTTTTTAAACAATCTTTTCCTATATATTATTTTAAAATTTCAAGAGAATGAAGCATTATATTTTCTCTCAAAAACTAGGAAAACGCTTGCACTAATGTTTACCTCGTGCTATACTGATAAGGAACAACTACACAAGGAGAATTGTGATGAAAAAGATCCCATCTCAAACTGAGAAAAAAATGATTTATGGTATCCGTTCCTTGAAGAACGGAACTGGTTCTGTCCTTATTGGTGCCAGCATTATCCTGCTTTCTGCTGCAATGCCAACTATTTCGGCTAACGAAAACCTGCCTCAAACTCAGGAAAATACCAGCGCTGTGATCAAGGCCCCTACTGAGACTGAAACGAGTCAAACTCAAAAGGAAACGCCTATTTCTGAACAAAAGAATGCAAACGCTTCCCTTGATTCTAAAAAAGAAGCTCCAGCTGTGGAAACTACTACAGCGCCAGAAACACCCAAAACAGAAGATGCTACTACAAGCCAGGCTAACAGCAAGGAAGAGAAAGTAGATAACAGCACTGCAACGCCAAGTTCTGATCAAAAACCACAAGCTGACACATCCTCTGAAGAACCCATCGCAGACAACCACTTCCGTATCCATGTAAAAAAACTCCCTGAAGAGAACAAAGATTCTCAAGGTCTTTGGACTTGGGACGATGTTGAAAAACCATCTGAAAACTGGCCCAATGGAGCCAAGTCCTTCAAGGATGCCAAGCAAGATGACTACGGCTATTATCTAGATATCAAACTCAAAAATGAGCAAGCCAAGAAAGTCAGCTTCCTCATCAAC
This sequence comes from Streptococcus oralis, assembly GCF_021497885.1. Taxonomy (NCBI): domain Bacteria; kingdom Bacillati; phylum Bacillota; class Bacilli; order Lactobacillales; family Streptococcaceae; genus Streptococcus; species Streptococcus oralis. Next base: position 214,439 of record NZ_CP046523.1, on the reverse strand, counting down.
AATACCAAGGGGGATAACCTGACGGGAGACCGTTCTGTAGAGCGCCTCTCTCCAAAAATGAATGAGGCCTGGCTAGATGAAAACTACAAGGTATACAACTACCGCCCTCAACCAGCAGGAACTATTCGTGTCAACTACTACCGCACCGATGGAAACTATGACAAAAAATCTCTCTGGTATTGGGGCGATGTTAAGAATCCAAGCAGTGGAGAATGGCCTGACGGTACGGACTTTACCGCAACTGGAAAATATGGCCGTTACATTGATATCCCACTCAATGAAGCTGCAAGAGAATTTGGATTTTTATTACTAGACGAAAGCAAGAAAGGCGATGATGTGAAAATCAGAAAAGAAGATTATAAATTCACTGATCTAAAAAATCACAGTCAGATTTTCCTCAAAGATGATGACGAAACCATCTACACCAACCCCTACTACGTTCACGATATCCGTATGACTGGTGCCCAACACGTGGCTAAATCTCGTATCGAAAGCAGTTTTTCTACCCTCGTTGGAGCTAAGAAAGACGATATCCTCAAACACTCCAGCATCACTGATTACCAAGGGAATAAAGTAGCTATCACAGACGTGGAAGTGGATGAGGCAGGTAAAAAAGTGACCTACATCGGCGACTTCTCTGACACTCAACACCCTTACACTGTCAGCTACAATTCAGACCGCTTTACCACACGTTCAAGCTGGCGCCTCAAGGATGAGTCCTACAGTTACGATGGTCCACTCGGCGCAACTCTAAAAGAAGATGGCAAGCGTGTTGACCTCACTCTCTGGTCTCCAAGTGCTGATAAGGTTTCTGTCGTTGTCTACGACAAGAAAGACCCTGAAAAAGTAGTCGGAACTGTTGCCCTTGAAAAAAGAGAAAAAGGCACCTGGAAACAAACTCTGGATGCAAACTCAGGTCTCAGTATCAGCAACTACACTGGCTACTACTACCACTACCAAATCGAGCGCCAAGGTAAAACTGTCCTCGTTCTTGACCCTTATGCCAAATCATTAGCGGCTTGGAACAGTGACCTAGCAAAAACAGATGCCGCTCATAAGGTCGCTAAAGCTGCCTTCGTCGATCCATCCAAACTAGGTCCGCAAGACTTGACCTATGGGAAGATTCGCAACTTCAAATCGCGTGAAGATGCGGTCATCTATGAAGCTCATGTTCGTGACTTCACTTCGGATCCTGTCATCGCAAAAGATTTGACCAAGCCATTTGGTACCTTTGAAGCCTTTATCGAAAAACTAGACTATCTCAAAGACTTGGGTGTGACCCACATCCAGCTCCTTCCAGTCTTGTCCTACTACTTTGTCAATGAATTGAAAAACCATGAACGTTTGTCTGCATACGCTTCAAGCAACAGCAACTACAACTGGGGATATGACCCTCAAAACTACTTCTCCTTGACTGGTATGTACTCAAGCGATCCTAAGGATCCAGAAAAACGAATCGCAGAATTTAAAAACCTCATCAACGAAATCCACAAACGTGGCATGGGGGCTATCTTGGACGTGGTCTACAACCATACTGCAAATGTTGACATTTTTGAGGATATTGAGCCAAACTACTATCACTTTATGGACGCAGACGGAACTCCACGTACTAGCTTTGGAGGCGGTCGTTTGGGAACTACCCACTACATGTCTAAACGTGTCTTGGTAGACTCTATTAAGTATCTGGTTGAAACCTACAAAGTAGATGGTTTCCGCTTCGATATGATGGGTGATCACGATGCAGCTTCTATCGAAGAAGCATACAAGGCTGCACGCGCCCTCAATCCAAATCTTATCATGCTAGGTGAAGGCTGGAGAACCTATACTGGCGATGAAAATACGCCTGTACAACCTGCTGACCAAGATTGGATGAAGAAAACAGATACTGTCGCTGTCTTTTCAGACGACATCCGCAACAACCTCAAGTCTGGCTATCCAAACGAAGGCCAGCCTGCCTTTATCACAGGTGGCAAACGCGATATCAATACCATCTTTAAAAATCTCATTGCCCAACCAACTAACTTTGAAGCTGACAGTCCTGGAGATGTTATCCAGTATATCGCAGCCCATGATAACTTGACCCTCTTTGACATCATCGCCCAGTCTATCAAAAAAGACCCAAGCAAGGCTGAGAACTACGCTGAAATCCATCGCCGTTTGCGACTTGGAAATCTCATGGTCTTGACTGCTCAAGGAACTCCGTTTATCCATTCCGGTCAGGAATATGGACGTACCAAACAATTCCTTGATCCAGCCTACAAGACTCCTGTCTCAGAGGATAAGGTTCCAAACAAGTCTCACTTATTGCGTGATAAGGACGGCAAGCCGTTTGTCTATCCTTACTTTATCCATGATTCTTACGACTCTAGTGATGCTGTCAACAAGTTTGATTGGACCAAGGCTACAGATAGCAAAGCATATCCTGAAAATGTCAAGAGCCGTGACTACATGAAAGGTCTGATCGCTCTTCGTCAATCTACAGATGCCTTCCGACTCAAGAGCCTACAAGATATCAAAGAGCGCGTACGACTCATTACTGTCCCAGGCCAAAATGGTGTTGAAAAAGAAGACGTGGTCATCGGCTACCAAATCACTGCCCCAAATGGAGATATCTACGCTGTCTTTGTCAATGCGGATAGTAAGGCTCGCGAATTCAACTTGGGAACTGCCTTTGCTCACTTGAGAAAGGCCGAAGTTCTCGCAGATGAAAACCAAGCAGGACCAGTAGGAATTGCCAATCCTCAAGGTCTCGAATGGACCGAAAAAGGCTTGAAATTAAACGCTCTCACTGCTATCGTTCTCCGCTTGTCTCAAGGTGGTGCCATTGTCGCTCCAGCTGTGGAAGAAAAACCAGAATTTGATTTTCCTAGCTTGAAAGTTGAACCAGAACAAGGCCAAGCTCAAAACCTAGCAGCCAATCCTGAAACTCAAGAAACTGCTGCAGAGGCTCACTCTCAGAACCTCCTTCCAAACACAGGAACTGAGAGCAAATCCCTCCTTGCCCTTGCTGGATTCAGCATCCTTGCCCTTCTTGGACTTGGATGGTTGATAAAAAGCAAGAAAAAGAACTAACACTCAATGAAAGTCAAAGAATAAACTAGAAAGCTAGTCGCAGACTGCTCAAAGCACAGCTTTGAGGTTGTAGCTAAGGCGAAGCTGACCTGGTTTAAAGAGATTTTCGAAGAGTATAACCTAGCCCTCCTATAGAGAAAACACTTCATGATTAGAAAAATCTTCTAGTCATGGGGTGTTGTTTGCAGGCTCTATAATATTTGTAGTGGGTAAATCCCCTATGGATATTATGGAGCCTATTTTGTTGTAGAAAAAAAGTCCCATATGACCTATAATGAAAAGCGACTAAACAACTCATTAGAAAGATTCATATGGAACCATTACATTTTATCATAAAACTACTCGATATTAAAGACCCTAATATCCAGATTCTAGATATCATCAATATGGATACTCACAAGGAAATCACTGAAGAAATATGATTTTCAAAAACCGTCTAAGATTCCTTCCCCTGAAACGACTGGCATGCCTACTAGAATTCTCCTTAAAAACGCCGTTTAAAGTGCTATCATTGCTCAAAAACTAGTTGAAAAAACTTCTATGACCGATATCGCTCACCAGCTTTCCATTTCAACTTCAACCGTCATTCGGAAGCTCAATGACTTTAGTCGACTTCATAAGACTATGTCCTGAGACGAGTACGCCTTTAAAATGAGTTTTATCCGTACAAGGCTTTAAGAATCTCAATATTATCACTGTCCTTGAATGCAGAACACAAGCGATTATTCGAAATCACTTTCAGGCTGTCTTTCAAACCTTTCTCAAGGACAAAGAAAAAATCATTACTGCCCTTGAATCACTCTATTCCAAAGCCAAACTAGAAGCAACTAATCATCTCATAAAACTCATCAAACGCAATATCTTTGGCTTTCGGAACTTTGACAATTTTAAAACTAGAATTCTCGTCGCTTTGAATATCAAAAAGGAGAGGACTGATTTAGTCCTCTCCAGAGTATGACTTTTTGGTAATCCACTACAGTTGACAAATAGCCAAAAAAAGATACTCACTTAAGTATCTTAGTCAATAAATCAATCGGGAAGACAGGATTCGAACCTGCGACACCTTGGTCCCAAACCAAGTACTCTACCAAGCTGAGCTACTTCCCGAGTTAAATAGAAAAAATGCACCCTAGAGGATTCGAACCTCTAACCGCCTGATTCGTAGTCAGGTACTCTATCCAGTTGAGCTAAGGGTGCTCATTATTATATGCCGAGGACCGGGATCGAACCGGTACGATCGTTTCCAATCGCAGGATTTTAAGTCCTGTGCGTCTGCCAGTTCCGCCACCCCGGCCTCTCTAAGCGAACGACGGGATTCGAACCCGCGACCCCCACCTTGGCAAGGTGGTGTTCTACCACTGAACTACGTTCGCATCGACCTCTTCTAGTTCTAATGCCGGCTACATGACTTGAACACGCGACCCTCTGATTACAAATCAGATGCTCTACCAACTGAGCTAAGCCGGCTAATTTCTACTATGCGGGTTAAGGGACTTGAACCCCCACGCCGTTAAGCGCCAGATCCTAAATCTGGTGCGTCTGCCAATTCCGCCAAACCCGCAAATATGACCCGTACTGGGCTCGAACCAGTGACCCATTGATTAAAAGTCAATTGCTCTACCAACTGAGCTAACGAGTCTAAAATAACTTCTGTTATCTTACGGTCCCGACGGGAATCGAACCCGCGATCTTCGCCGTGACAGGGCGACGTGATAACCGCTACACTACGGGACCTATATGGGAGTTAACGGGATCGAACCGCTGACCCTCTGCTTGTAAGGCAGATGCTCTCCCAGCTGAGCTAAACTCCCTAGAGCTAAGCGACTTCCATATCTCACAGGGGGCAACCCCCAACTACTTCCGGCGTTCTAGGGCTTAACTGCTGTGTTCGGCATGGGTACAGGTGTATCTCCTAGGCTATCGTCACTTAACTCTGAGTAATACCTACTCAAAATTGAATATCTATCAAATAATTAGAAAAACCATACGCTAAGTTTTCTCAGTTACTTTGGATAAGTCCTCGAGCTATTAGTATTAGTCCGCTACATGTGTCACCACACTTCCACTTCTAACCTATCTACCTGATCATCTCTCAGGGCTCTTACTGATATATAATCATGGGAAATCTCATCTTGAGGTGGGTTTCACACTTAGATGCTTTCAGCGTTTATCCCGTCCCTACATAGCTACCCAGCGATGCCTTTGGCAAGACAACTGGTACACCAGCGGTAAGTCCACTCTGGTCCTCTCGTACTAGGAGCAGATCCTCTCAAATTTCCTACGCCCGCGACGGATAGGGACCGAACTGTCTCACGACGTTCTGAACCCAGCTCGCGTGCCGCTTTAATGGGCGAACAGCCCAACCCTTGGGACCGACTACAGCCCCAGGATGCGACGAGCCGACATCGAGGTGCCAAACCTCCCCGTCGATGTGAACTCTTGGGGGAGATAAGCCTGTTATCCCCAGGGTAGCTTTTATCCGTTGAGCGATGGCCCTTCCATGCGGAACCACCGGATCACTAAGCCCGACTTTCGTCCCTGCTCGAGTTGTAGCTCTCGCAGTCAAGCTCCCTTATACCTTTACACTCTGCGAATGATTTCCAACCATTCTGAGGGAACCTTTGGGCGCCTCCGTTACCTTTTAGGAGGCGACCGCCCCAGTCAAACTGCCCGTCAGACACTGTCTCCGATAGGGATAACCTATCCGGGTTAGAGTGGCCATAACACAAGGGTAGTATCCCAACAACGTCTCCTTCGAAACTGGCGTCCCGATCTCATAGACTCCTACCTATCCTGTACATGTGGTACAGACACTCAATATCAAACTGCAGTAAAGCTCCATGGGGTCTTTCCGTCCTGTCGCGGGTAACCTGCATCTTCACAGGTACTAAAATTTCACCGAGTCTCTCGTTGAGACAGTGCCCAAATCATTACGCCTTTCGTGCGGGTCGGAACTTACCCGACAAGGAATTTCGCTACCTTAGGACCGTTATAGTTACGGCCGCCGTTTACTGGGGCTTCAATTCATACCTTCGCGTTACCGCTAAGCACTCCTCTTAACCTTCCAGCACCGGGCAGGCGTCACCCCCTATACATCATCTTACGATTTAGCAGAGAGCTGTGTTTTTGATAAACAGTTGCTTGGGCCTATTCACTGCGGCTGACCTAAATCAGCACCCCTTCTCCCGAAGTTACGGGGTCATTTTGCCGAGTTCCTTAACGAGAGTTCTCTCGCTCACCTGAGGCTACTCGCCTCGACTACCTGTGTCGGTTTGCGGTACGGGTAGAGTATGTTTAACGCTAGAAGCTTTTCTTGGCAGTGTGACGTCACTAACTTCGCTACTAAACTTCGCTCCCCATCACAGCTCAATGTTATAGATATAAGCATTTGACTCATATCACACCTCACTGCTTAGACAGACACTTCCATTCGTCTGCTTTAGTTAGCCTACTGCGTCCCTCCATCACTACATACTCTAGTACAGGAATATCAACCTGTTGTCCATCGGATACACCTTTCGGTCTCTCCTTAGGTCCCGACTAACCCAGGGCGGACGAGCCTTCCCCTGGAAACCTTAGTCTTACGGTGGACAGGATTCTCACCTGTCTTTCGCTACTCATACCGGCATTCTCACTTCTATGCGTTCCAGCACTCCTCACGGTACACCTTCATCACACATAGAACGCTCTCCTACCATACCTATAAAGGTATCCACAGCTTCGGTAAATTGTTTTAGCCCCGGTACATTTTCGGCGCAGGGTCACTCGACTAGTGAGCTATTACGCACTCTTTGAATGAATAGCTGCTTCTAAGCTAACATCCTAGTTGTCTGTGCAACCCCACATCCTTTTCCACTTAACAATTATTTTGGGACCTTAGCTGGTGGTCTGGGCTGTTTCCCTTTCGACTACGGATCTTAGCACTCGCAGTCTGACTGCCGACCATAATTCTTTGGCATTCGGAGTTTATCTGAGATTGGTAATCCGGGATGGACCCCTCACCCAAACAGTGCTCTACCTCCAAGAATCTCTAATGTCGACGCTAGCCCTAAAGCTATTTCGGAGAGAACCAGCTATCTCCAAGTTCGTTTGGAATTTCTCCGCTACCCACAAGTCATCCAAGCACTTTTCAACGTGCCCTGGTTCGGTCCTCCAGTGCGTCTTACCGCACCTTCAACCTGCTCATGGGTAGGTCACATGGTTTCGGGTCTACGACATGATACTAATGCGCCCTATTCAGACTCGGTTTCCCTGCGGCTCCGTCTCTTCAACTTAACCTCGCATCATATCGTAACTCGCCGGTTCATTCTACAAAAGGCACGCTCTCACCCATTAACGGGCTCGAACTTGTTGTAGGCACACGGTTTCAGGTTCTATTTCACTCCCCTCCCGGGGTGCTTTTCACCTTTCCCTCACGGTACTGGTTCACTATCGGTCACTAGGGAGTATTTAGGGTTGGGAGATGGTCCTCCCAGATTCCGACGGGATTTCTCGTGTCCCGCCGTACTCAGGATACTGCTAGGTACAAAGACTATTTTAAATACGAGGCTATTACTCTCTTTGGCTGATCTTCCCAAATCATTCTTCTATAATCTTTGAGTCCACATTGCAGTCCTACAACCCCGAAGAGTAAACTCTTCGGTTTGCCCTCCTGCCGTTTCGCTCGCCGCTACTAAGGCAATCGCTTTTGCTTTCTCTTCCTGCAGCTACTTAGATGTTTCAGTTCACTGCGTCTTCCTCCTCATATCCTTAACAGATATGGGTAACAGGTAGTACCTGTTGGGTTCCCCCATTCGGAAATCCCTGGATCATCGCTCACTTACAGCTACCCAAGGCATATCGTCGTTTGTCACGTCCTTCTTCGGCTCCTAGTGCCAAGGCATCCACCGTGCGCCCTTATTAACTTAACCTTATTTTTGACCTTTCAGTCATAAACTCTTTTAATACTACAGCGTTTCGGTTTATTTTCTTGTTACTATTTGATATAGATATTCAATTTTCAATGTGCATTACTTGGTGATCTCTCACCAATGGAGCCTAGCGGGATCGAACCGCTGACCTCCTGCGTGCAAAGCAGGCGCTCTCCCAGCTGAGCTAAGGCCCCACAAGACCTCTCAAGACTAAACAAGACCAATGCGCAGTTCCTTATCCTTAGAAAGGAGGTGATCCAGCCGCACCTTCCGATACGGCTACCTTGTTACGACTTCACCCCAATCATCTATCCCACCTTAGGCGGCTGGCTCCTAAAAGGTTACCTCACCGACTTCGGGTGTTACAAACTCTCGTGGTGTGACGGGCGGTGTGTACAAGGCCCGGGAACGTATTCACCGCGGCGTGCTGATCCGCGATTACTAGCGATTCCGACTTCATGTAGGCGAGTTGCAGCCTACAATCCGAACTGAGACTGGCTTTAAGAGATTAGCTTGCCGTCACCGACTTGCGACTCGTTGTACCAGCCATTGTAGCACGTGTGTAGCCCAGGTCATAAGGGGCATGATGATTTGACGTCATCCCCACCTTCCTCCGGTTTATTACCGGCAGTCTCGCTAGAGTGCCCAACTAAATGATGGCAACTAACAATAGGGGTTGCGCTCGTTGCGGGACTTAACCCAACATCTCACGACACGAGCTGACGACAACCATGCACCACCTGTCACCTCTGTCCCGAAGGAAAACTCTATCTCTAGAGCGGTCAGAGGGATGTCAAGACCTGGTAAGGTTCTTCGCGTTGCTTCGAATTAAACCACATGCTCCACCGCTTGTGCGGGCCCCCGTCAATTCCTTTGAGTTTCAACCTTGCGGTCGTACTCCCCAGGCGGAGTGCTTAATGCGTTAGCTGCGGCACTAAACCCCGGAAAGGGTCTAACACCTAGCACTCATCGTTTACGGCGTGGACTACCAGGGTATCTAATCCTGTTTGCTCCCCACGCTTTCGAGCCTCAGCGTCAGTTACAAGCCAGAGAGCCGCTTTCGCCACCGGTGTTCCTCCATATATCTACGCATTTCACCGCTACACATGGAATTCCACTCTCCCCTCTTGCACTCAAGTTAAACAGTTTCCAAAGCGTACTATGGTTAAGCCACAGCCTTTAACTTCAGACTTATCTAACCGCCTGCGCTCGCTTTACGCCCAATAAATCCGGACAACGCTCGGGACCTACGTATTACCGCGGCTGCTGGCACGTAGTTAGCCGTCCCTTTCTGGTAAGATACCGTCACAGTGTGAACTTTCCACTCTCACACTCGTTCTTCTCTTACAACAGAGCTTTACGATCCGAAAACCTTCTTCACTCACGCGGCGTTGCTCGGTCAGACTTCCGTCCATTGCCGAAGATTCCCTACTGCTGCCTCCCGTAGGAGTCTGGGCCGTGTCTCAGTCCCAGTGTGGCCGATCACCCTCTCAGGTCGGCTATGTATCGTCGCCTTGGTGAGCCGTTACCCCACCAACTAGCTAATACAACGCAGGTCCATCTGGTAGTGATGCAATTGCACCTTTCAAACAGTTATCATGCAATAACTGCTATTATGCGGTATTAGCTATCGTTTCCAATAGTTATCCCCCGCTACCAGGCAGGTTACCTACGCGTTACTCACCCGTTCGCAACTCATCCAGAGAAGCAAGCTCCTCCTTCAGCGTTCTACTTGCATGTATTAGGCACGCCGCCAGCGTTCGTCCTGAGCCAGGATCAAACTCTCATTAAAAGTTTGAGTTCTCACTCATTTCTGTCACTGACAGATTTATTGTTTTTTCATTGTTCAGTACTACAACGTCAGTTGTAGCGCCCTGCACATTGGTTCGTCTTGTTCAGTTTTCAAAGGTCTTTGTCACTCAATCTCTCTCAAGCGACAACTATATTAGTATATCACAGCTGTCGACCTATGTCAACACTTTTTTGAAACTTTTTTGAACTTTTTTCATCAAGTGTTCCATCCGCAACATACCATAGTCCGTACGGGATTCGAACCCGTGTTACCGCCGTGAAAAGGCGGTGTCTTAACCCCTTGACCAACGGACCTTGAGTTTTTCAACTCTTTCTATTATACCTACTTTTTCCTCTTTGTCAAGGACTTTTTTGACTATCTTCAGTTTATCTAAAATCACTCAATACCACTCTTAATTCTCCTAGAAGTGCCTTACGTCCTTTGAAACATTCTCCTCCCATCAGACGTTCTAGTTGTTCTTGTTTTTCTTTCCCCTGACTTGCCTTGTAATTCTTTAGAAGCTCATGAAAGAGATAATAATCATCCAGTCTCAGGCTTTTTTCTCCTAGGCGATGGCTGATTTCGCTCACCTCCTCATAAGGTTCTTTATCGAAACGGCGCTTGTGACTTTCCTGTTTACGGATGTAGTCTAGGATGCGATTGCGGAATTTGGTTTTAAAGCACACATATAATCGGCGACGCTCACCCTCTAGTAACTCTGGATGGTGACTGACCAGCTCATACAGGCACATCATTCCCTCCTGCTCCCAGTCCTCTTTCTCCCACAGATGTAAATGGTATTCTTTGCGGCACTTGTTTACAATCCCTTTACTTTCTTCATACAACTCTTTCAGATTCATAGACCTCTCCTTTCTGCATTTAGTTTAACAAAATGCATCAAGCCTTTGATCTACTTCTCCTCTTCTGTACTTCTCGCTACCTCAACTGCATACAAAAAGAGAGGCATGGCCTCTCTGAGGTTATAATTCTGCAATTTGGTTGAGATTCACTTCTGCAATCGTGTCATTACCAAACATAGAGATAATCATCTTCACTTTGTTGTTATCAATTTCAGTAATTTTACCTGTATAGTCTGCAAAAGCACCATCAATGATGCGGACAGTCTGCCCAACTTCAACATCAATATCAAACTCTTGAACAGTTTGTCCCATTGAAACCAGAATATCACGGATTTCTTGCTCCAATAGTGGAGTTGGTTTTGATCTGTTTCCATGTGAGCCAACGAATCCTGTTACGTTAGGTGTGTTTCGAACGACGAACCATGCTTCATCGGTCATGACCATTTCTACAAGGACATAACCCGGAAAGCGATTCTCTTCAACTTCCTTTTTCTTTCCATTTTTCTCAACTTGCACGGTTTGTGTTGGAATCTCAACGCGTAGAATATTATCCAACATGTTATACGTTTGTGCACGTTGCAATAGATTTTCTTTTACCTTATTTTCATAGCCAGAATAAGTTTGTAGAACAAACCATCCTTTGTCAAAACTATCCATGATATTTCCTTTCATAATAGAAGAAAGCTAGCAGAAGTTCTCCGCTTTTCTTCTAAAAAATGTTAATAAATCGAATCAAACCTGATACAATCAACTGGTCAAAAATATAAATGATGACCACAAAGAAGGCTGTGTATTCCATAATAGAGCGAAAATCTCTCCAGCTTTCTTTGCGAGTCGGCCATGTTGTTTCTTTAAGAAGTTTAAAAATATCCTTAATAAAACCCATCGTTCTCTCCTATCTCGTTTCTCTATGTGTCGTATATTTCCCACAATGTTTACAAAATTTATTTACTTCTAGTCGTGTTGGCTTGGGGTTCCCACTAATTTTGATTGAATAATTTCTTGAACCGCAAACTGCACAAGCTAGGCTTGCTTTTTTTAGTGCCATAACGCCTCCATCTTATCTATTATAACAAGAAACCTAGGCTTTGACAAGCCTCTTAACGAAAGAGATTGACGAAAGAGTCCCAGATTGTCTGGGCTTTTTCTTTTATCTTTGCATCCGAAATCGCACGTCCCGCTTCGTCTACAAGATTTTGAGCTCGGCTACGAATATCTGTTAAAAGATCATCAGATTGTGTGTTGTCGCTATCTCTTGATTGTCTTTTAATGTTTTCTGGCGCAATGCCATTCTGCTTATAAGCATTCTCAACTGTAAAAGTGCTACCTGGAGTGTAAGGCAAAATGGTATTAGCCATACTTCTAAAGACATGGGCTGCTCCATTTGAGGTCGAACCTGCTAGATAATGATTCTCATCTGTTGTTGGGAAGCCGAGCCAATGGCTGATTACAACATCTGGAGTATAACCGATCACCCACTGGTCACTGGTATATTCAGGGTTGAAAACAGCCTCGGTAGTTCCTGTCTTCCCTGCCATGACATAATCTGCTGGCGACGAACTAATTCCTGTACCATTTGTAAAAGTACCCAACATCATACTGGTCATTTTATCAGCTACTGACTTATCTAGCACGCGTTTTTGAGAGTTTGCATGACTCTTGATGACTTGCCCACTGGCATTTTCAATACGAGTGATGAAATGTGCTTCAGGCATTAGACCTCCATTAGCAAAGGCTGCATAGGCTTGCGCCATCTGGAGAGGATTCGTCTCCACACCTCCACCAAGAGCAACTCCAAGAACTCGGTCAACTTTTTCCATATTCAGGCCAAATCTCTCCCCAGCGTCAAAAGCTTTGTCAATACCTAATTCATTTACAGTCGCAACTGCCGGTAGGTTGAGTGATTCTGCCAAGGCCTGATACATAGGTACTTCTGGAGATGTCTTAATACCCGCATAGTTGTCTACTTGATAACTGTCATACTGCATGGTGTGGTTGTCCAGTTGTTTGTTCAGAGCCCATCCGGCTTCCACAGCTGGAGTATAAACCACTAAAGGTTTGATAGTTGAACCCGGGCTACGCTTAGACTGGGTGGCATAGTTAAAATTACGGAATCCTGATTTGTCATCACCAGCTACGCGACCGACAACTCCACGCACCCCACCTGTTTTAGGCTCTAAAGCAACACTACCTGATTCAGCATGCGTTCCGTCTTCTGCTGTTGGAAATAGGGAAGTATTTTCGTAAATAACCTGCATGTTAGCTTGATAGTTTTGATCAAGTTCTGTATAGATTCGATAGCCGTTGTTGACAATCTCTTCTTCTGTGAGATTGTACTTGGATACTGCTTCGTTGACTACTGCGTCAAAATAAGATGGGTAACGATAATCAGAAATTTTACCCTCATACTTATCTTGCAGTTGAGAAGCCATATCTACCCCAGCCGCTTCGGTCTCCTGATTTTTATCAATATAGCCTGCCGCAACCATATTTTGCAAAACAGTATCCCTGCGGTTGGTCGAATCTTCAATGGAATTCAACGGATTATACAACTCTGGCCCCTTGAGCATTCCAGCTAGAGTCGCCGCCTGATTAAGGGTTAATTCTGCAGCGGATACACCAAAATATTTCTTACTTGCATCCTCTACACCCCAGACGCCATTTCCGAAGTAGGCGTTATTGAGATACATAGTAAGGATTTGCTCCTTGCTGTATTTCTTTGTCAATTCTAAGGCCAGGAAAAACTCCTTGGCCTTTCGTTCAACGGTTTGGTCCTGAGACAAATAGGCATTTTTTGCCAACTGTTGAGTGATGGTGGAGCCCCCTCCAGAACGACCCGCTGTGATAATAGCTAGAAAGAAACGACCGTAGTTAATCCCATCATTTTTATAAAAGGAACGGTCCTCTGTCGCGACGACAGCATTTTGCAAGTCTTTGCTGATACCTGCCAGCTCAACATAGGTTCCCTTTTGACCTGATAGGGCCCCCGCCTCTTTTTCTTCGCGGTCAAAAATCAGAGTTCGCGTTTTCAAGGCATTTTGCAAGTCATTGACATTGGTAGACTTGGCTATTGCAAATAGGTAGGTTCCTACGAGCAAACCTGCACTTAACCCTAAAATGATGACGATTTTTGTCAGATGATAACGACGCCAAAATTTCCGAATTGGGCCTACTTGGGACAATTTTTTTCTATCGCTCCGTGAACGACGCATGCTAGTAGAATCAGACTCCGCCGATTCACTCGTTTCTTTTTTAAAGAGAGAAAGGAACTTCTCAAATAATTTATCTAATTTCATGCGTTTATTTTATCATCTTCACCATAGGAACTCAAGAATTTAGCTACTCCCTATCCAAATAGGGCTTTTTTTGTTACAATATCTGTATGCAATTCACATTTACATTACCCGAATCCATGCCTCAAATGACGGTCAAACAATTCCTAGAGGAACAGCTCCTCATTCCTAGGAAGATTCGCCATTTTCTAAGAACCAAGAAGAATATCTTAATCAATCAAAAACAAGTTCACTGGAACGAGATGGTCAAACCAGGTGACGTTTGCCAGTTGACTTTCGACGAGGAAGATTATCCCAAAAAGGAAATCCTTTGGGGCAATCCAGACCTCGTTGAGGAAGTTTATCAAGACCAACATCTCATTATCGTCAACAAACCTGAGGGTATGAAAACCCACGGAAATCAACCTGATGAAATCGCCCTTCTTAACCATGTCTCTGCCTACGTTGGCCAAACCTGCTATGTCGTTCATCGCTTGGACATGGAAACAAGCGGTTTAGTACTTTTTGCTAAAAATCCTTTTATCCTTCCTATTCTCAATCGTTTATTGGAGAAAAAGGAAATCGCTCGTGAATACTGGGCATTCGTAGAGGGGCAAGTAGGGAGCAAAGAACTTATCTTCCGAGATAAAATTGGTCGTGATCGACACGATCGCAGAAAACGAGTAGTAGATTCTAAAAATGGGCAACAGGCTGAAACGCATATCAGTCGATTAAAGCAATTTCCAAACAAGACTTCTCTGGTTCGTTGCAAACTAAAGACCGGTCGAACGCATCAGATTCGTGTTCACCTCTCTTATCACAAGCATCCTATCCTAGGCGATCCTCTCTATAACTCTAGATCAAAAGCAAGCCGGCTAATGCTCCATGCCTTCCGACTATCCTTTACCCATCCACTCACCTTAGAAAAATTGAGTTTCACTGCCCTCTCAGATACTTTTGAAAGAGAATTAAAACAAAATGGATGACACTATCATCTATTTTTCTATACAAAAAAGCAAGACCAGAAGGTCTTGCTTTTATCGACTCAAGAATTATTTAGCGATTTTTGCGAAGTATTCAAGAGTACGTACAAGTTGTGCAGTGTATGACATTTCGTTGTCGTACCATGATACAACTTTAACCAATTGTTTACCATCAACATCAAGAACTTTAGTTTGAGTTGCGTCAAACAATGAACCGTAAGACATACCTACGATATCTGAAGATACGATTGGATCTTCTGTGTAACCGTATGATTCGTTAGCTGCTGCTTTCATAGCTGCGTTTACTTCATCAACAGTAACGTTCTTTTCAAGAACTGCTACCAATTCAGTAACTGATCCAGTTGGAGTTGGAACACGTTGTGCAGATCCGTCAAGTTTACCGTTCAATTCTGGGATTACAAGACCGATAGCTTTAGCAGCACCAGTTGAGTTAGGAACGATGTTTGCAGCACCAGCGCGAGCACGGCGAAGGTCACCACCACGGTGTGGTCCGTCAAGGATCATTTGGTCACCAGTGTAAGCGTGGATAGTTGTCATCAATCCTTCTACAACACCGAAGTTGTCTTGAAGAGCTTTAGCCATTGGAGCCAAGCAGTTTGTAGTACATGAAGCACCTGAGATAACTGTTTCAGTACCGTCAAGAACGTCGTGGTTAGTGTTGAATACAACTGTTTTAACGTCGTTTCCACCAGGAGCAGTGATAACAACTTTTTTAGCTCCGCCAGCGTGCAAGTGTTTTTCAGCCGCTGCTTTCTTAGCAAAGAAACCAGTTGCTTCAAGAACGATTTCTACACCGTCAGTAGCCCAGTCGATTTGTTCTGGATCACGTTCAGCAGAAACACGGATGAATTTACCGTTAACTTCAAATCCACCTTCTTTAACTTCTACAGTACCGTCGAAACGACCTTGAGTTGTGTCGTATTTCAACAAGTGTGCAAGCATAACTGGATCTGTAAGGTCGTTGATGCGAGTAACTTCAACACCTTCTACGTTTTGGATACGGCGGAAAGCAAGACGACCGATACGTCCGAAACCGTTAATACCAACTTTAACTACCATTAGTGATTTCCTCCTTATGAAAATCCTGAAAATTTTATTGTGAAAAGAGTAACTTGAATCACTACAAATCACCTTTCAACATTATTATTATATAACTATTTAAGTAGAATTGCAAGTACGGGCGTTGTTTTTCTCTCTTGCTTTTCTACTTTTCAATCCCCTTCATTCACCCAAGCTTTTATTTCTAGGACCTTCTATCCTATCCGCATAATCTTCTCTTCTCATAGTTCAACTCTAACTTCAGAAATAGGACTATGAAAAGAGACAGGATTACTCCTGCCTCTAGGCTGATAAACGATTATTTACGACGTCCTGGACGTTCTGCATAGCCATAGTAAGCATCTGCCATAATTTCTTCCATGTCGGCTACCATTGGCAAGCGTGGGTTTGCAGGTGAACATTGATCTTCATAAGCAAGCAAGGCGATTTCATGCAAGCTATCTTTCCAAACTTTTTCATCGATTCCAAAGCCTTTGAAGTTCATTGTGATTCCAACTGCTTCACCAAGATCGTAAACTGCTTTGGCATAAGCTTCAACTGCTTCTTCTGGAGTTGAGTGAGGCAATCCAAGCATTTTCGCGATGTCTTGGAATTTTTCATCAGCTTTCCAGTAGTTGTACTTAGGCCACGTAGTCGTCTTAGATGGACGAGTTCCGTTGTAACGGATAACGTATGGAAGCAAGATTGCATTTGTACGTCCGTGAACAGTATGGTGAACTCCACCGATCTTGTGGGCCATTGAGTGGCTCATACCAAGGAAGGCATTGGCGAAGGCCATACCAGCCATTGTAGATGCATTATGCATTTTTTCGCGAGCTTCTGGGTCAGCTGTCTTAACAGATTTTTCCAACCATTCAAAGACAAGCTTGATAGTTTGAAGCGCAATACCGTCTGTGTAGTCGTTAGCGAAGTTTGAAGTGTAGGCTTCAGTCGCGTGAGTCAAGACATCCATACCTGTATCAGCAGCGATGAAGTCTGGAACGGATTCAACCAAAGCAGGGTCAACAATGGCAATAGTTGGTGTCAATGAGTAGTCAGCCAATGGGTATTTACGGTTGTTTTTCTTATCAGAGATAACGGCAAATGGTGTTACTTCTGAACCTGTACCAGAAGTTGTTGGGATACCGATGTACTTCGCTTTCTTACCAAGTGATGGGAAGCGGAAGGCACGTTTACGGATGTCCATGAATTTTTGAACCAAGTCACGGAAGTCGATTTCTGGTTGTTCGTAGAAGAGCCACATTACTTTGGCTGCGTCCATTGGAGAACCACCACCAAGAGCGATAATTGTATCTGGTTCAAATGCTTTCATCACTTCAGCACCACGTTCTACAGTTGTGATGTCTGGATCTGGTTCAACATCTGAGAATACTTGGATCGTTACACGGTTGTTACGTGCGTTCAATTGATCGATAACACGTTGAACAAAACCAAGTTTTTCGATAGATTTGTCTGTAACGATCATAACGCGTTCAATATCTTCACAAGTTTGAAGGTATTGGATAGAATTGCGTTCGAAGTAAATTTTTGAAGGAACCTTAAACCATTGCATATTATTTCTACGTTTCCCTACTTTCTTGATGTTTAGAAGGTTAATAGCGCTCACGTTATCACCAACTGAGTTGCGTCCGTATGAACCACATCCAAGTGTCAATGATGGGATGAAGGCATTGTATACGTCACCGATACCACCGAAAGTAGATGGAGAGTTCCAGATAATACGCATTGCTTTGATTTCTGTACCAAAGCGTTTAGCAAGTGCTTCGTCTTTTGTATGGATAGCTGCTGAGTGACCAAGTCCGTTAAACTCAACCATTTGACGAGCTTTTTTAAGACCGTCTTCTGTATCCTCAGCTTTCAATACAGCGATTACTGGTGACAATTTTTCACGAGTCAATGGTTCTTTTGGTCCTACTTCTGCACATTCTGCAGCCAAGATGTTTGTTCCTTCTGGAACGCTGAATCCTGCTTGTTCTGCAATCCATGCTGCTGGTTTACCAACGATGTTTGCATTTAGTTTGGCGCCTGCACAGTTTTTGCTGTTGGCTTTCACGCCGAAACAGAATTCTTCAAGAAGGGCTTTTTCTTTTTTGTTTACAAAGTAAGTGTGGTATGATTTGAATTCTTCTACAAATTCGTCATAGACTTCTTTATCAATGATAACCGCTTACTCTGATGCACAGACCATACCATTGTCAAATGATTTAGACATGACGATATCATGGGCAGCTTGACGGAGGTCAGCAGATTTTTCTACATAAGCAGGAACGTTTCCGGCACCTACCCCAAGAGCTGGTTTCCCACATGAGTAAGCCGCCTTAACCATAGCATTACCACCAGTTGCAAGGATAGTTGCAACACCTTCGTGGTTCATAAGCGCTCCAGTTGCTTCCATAGATGGTTCTGTAATCCATTGAACACAGTTTTCAGGTGCTCCAGCCGCGATAGCTGCATCACGAACGATTTGTGCTGCGTGAGCAGAAGATTCTTGAGCTGATGGGTGGAAAGCAAACACGATTGGATTACGTGTTTTCAAAGCAATCAATGATTTGAAAATAGCTGTTGATGTTGGGTTCGTTGTTGGAGTGACACCACACACTACACCGACAGGTTCTGCAATTTTAGTCAAGCCTGTAACTGGATCATCTTCGATAACTCCAACAGTTTTAACACCACGCATATTATTCACAACGTGCTCACAGGCAAAAAGGTTTTTTTGTAGCCTTGTCTTCAAATACACCACGACCAGTTTCTTCAACTGCATGTTGTGCAAGGATACCGTGCGCATCAAGAGCTGCAACTGAAGCTTTCGCTACGATGTAGTCAACTTGCTCTTGATTCAACTTGCGCATTTCATCAAGCGCAACCAAGGCTTTTTTCACTAACCCGTCGACATGCTTTTCAGCAGAGAGTTGTTTTTCCTCAGGTGTTAACGTTTTTTTATCAGCCATATTGTCCTCCATAGCCTTCAAGGATTTAATCCTTTGTTAATTTTTTCACAATTTTATTATAACTCTTTTTCAAGACTTTGTAAACCGTTTCATAAGCATTTCACAAAGAAATTTTATGAGATTGTGATTTTTTTCTCAATACACCAGCACAATAGAGTTTTGTCTGGATGATTGTGAAATTATGAAAAATATTTTTTTATTTCACAAAGTTTTTCTATTTGATAGTTATTTCTCGAATCCAAGCGCGGAAAGCGCTTTCTTTTTCGCTTTTGAGAATAGTCCCCTAATCTGGAGACTATTGTTTTTGTTGAAAAACGCCTTGTTTAAAGCTTCCTTCATAGACAACCTCTTGCTCGGTAGTCAATTTTCCTTGACCTTCGGCCTGGCCATTTACAAAATCACCTTCGTATTTCCACCCAGCTTTTGATTGGAAAGTCCCTTTTCCATTAAAGGCCCCATTGTTGAACTCACCTGTGTATTGATCACCATTTTCAAAGGTCAGGGTTCCTTGACCATTCATCTTTCCTCTTACCACGGTTCCATCATAAACAAGTGCACCATTATCAAGTGTCAGAACACCCTGTTTAGGTGTGTTTAATAGAAAAACTGACACGGCACAGATAGCGATTAGAAAGACTGTTGCAATCTCTATACGCGGGCGAGTTAGATAAACTCGATATTTTTCAAAGATTTCTTTAAACTTTTCCATTGTCACTCTCATTTTCTAATCGATCTAGCCAGCTTTGACATCCACTTGTGATACGAGCATAGGTTTCCTCAAAATCTCCTGTATACCAAGGATCTGGAACACTTTCAGATGCAAAAGAGTAGATTTTATGCTGGAATTCCTGAGGACACATTTGACGCAAATCAGAAACATTTGAAGCATCCATACCGATAATATAATCAAATGACTCAAAATCTTCTCTACGAATCTGGAGTGATGTTTTGTCTTTGTCATAAGGAATCTGATATTGCTGGAAAATCCCTTGCGTTCCCTTATGAATCGGATTGCCATGTTCCCATGATGACGTGGCACGACTCTCAACCTGATAATCGCTCGTCATGGATTTCATTACAAACTCTGCCATGGGGCTACGGCAGATGTTCCCTAAGCACACAAATACTATTTTTTTCATCCCTTTTCCTCTCATCTCATAGAAAAACGGGAGTGATAGGATCCCGTTTTATTCTTCGATTGCTCCACTTTCATCGATAACTGCTCCTTCTGGTGTAACAGCTTCTTTGAGTGGCAACACTGTCTTGATAGCAGCTAATTCAAAAGTCAAATAAACGCCATCTACGTCCAATACGATTGTTCGTTTCTCAGTATCTACTTCATCCACTGTTCCGTAGAGTCCACCGATTGTGATCACTTCATAGCCTTTTTGAAGCTTGTTCAAGCTTTCCATACGCTTTTGAGCTTGTTTCTTTTGAGAACGTTGCATAAAGAACATCAAGGCCATCATCCCTACAAGCATGACAAAAAAAGTAATATTTGGATTCATTGTTTTCTCCTTTGTATTTTACATAGGACTACTATATCAAATTTCAACTACTTTTACAAGGTTGTGCCTTGTTTTTATGCCAATAAAAAAATCAGAGTTTTCACTCTGATTTCTGCAATTATTTCAAGTTTTGAACGACTTTGACTAGATTTTCAACTGTAAATCCGTACTCTGCCAATACTTTTGGTGCTGGGGCAGATGCTCCAAAGGTATCAATACCGAGAACGGCACCATCAAGACCAACATACTTGTACCAGTTTTGAGTTGCCCCCATTTCGACTGCAACACGACGGCGAACTGCATTTGGAAGGATTTCTTCCTTGTAAGCTGCATCTTGTGCGTCAAAGACATCTGTAGATGGCATGCTGACTACACGGACTTTGGCACCTTGGCTAGCCAATTCTTTGGCAGCTGCGACAGCCAAATTCACCTCTGAACCAGTTGCAATCAAGATAGTATCAAAGTCCGCTGCATTTTCATAGACAACATAGGCACCTTTTGCCACTTTGTCAAAGTCTGTCCCTTCTTCAACAGTCAAGTTTTGACGTGTCAAGACAAGGACAGTTGGTGTTTTCTCACTTGTCACTGCAAGGTACCAAGCTGCTTGAGTTTCACGAGCATCTGCTGGGCGGAAAACATTCAGATTTGGCATAGCACGGAGACCAGCTAAGTGTTCAACTGGTTCGTGAGTTGGACCATCTTCGCCAACCGCAATAGAGTCATGGGTGAAGACATAAGTCACAGGAAGTCCTTGCAAGGCTGACAAGCGGACAGCTGCTTTCACATAGTCAGAGAAGACGAAGAAAGTACCACCATATACACGAAGTCCACCGTGAAGGGCCATCCCGTTCAAGATCGTTCCCATTGCAAATTCACGAACACCAAACTGAATGTTGCGGTTCAAGCGATTGGCATCGTCTTGAAGTCCGTCCGTTTTGATATAAGTCATGTTTGAGTGAGCAAGGTCAGCTGAACCTCCTAAGAAGGTTGGCAACTTAGTCGCTACAACGTTTAAGGCATCCTGACTCGAGTTACGAGTTGCTTGAGAGGAGCCATTTTCTAATGCTGGAAAGTCTGCCGGAGTCACTTCAACTGGATCGCGTCCGTCAATGATTGCTTCTACTTCTGCTGCAAGTTCTGGATAAGCTTCTTTATAATCAGCGACTAGTTTTGTCCATGCTTCATAGGCTGATGCGCCACGGTCTGCAACATTTTCTTTGAAATCAGCATAAACTTCAGCTGGGATTTCAAATGGTTCATAGTCCCAACCAAGAGCTTGGCGAGTAGCCGCAGTTTCATCTGCTCCAAGAGGAGCACCGTGTACCGCATTAGTTCCTTGTTTGTTTGGAGAACCGTATCCAATCACAGTCTTCACTTCAATCAAAGATGGTTTTCCTGAAGCTTTGGCCGCTTCGATAGCCGCATGAATTGCTTCCAAGTCCGTTCCATCTTCAACCAAGGCAGTATGCCAACCGTAGGCATTGTAACGATCACGAACACTTTCTGTAAAGGAATCCTTTGTCTCACCATCCAAGTTGATGTCATTTGAATCATACAGAACAACCAACTTGTCGAGTTTTTGCAAGCCTGCGTATGAAGCTGCCTCACTTGAGACACCTTCCATCAAGTCTCCGTCACCACAGATCACATAAGTATAGTGGTCAAAGATATTGAAGCCTTCACGGTTATATTTTGCTGCAAGGAAACGTTCTGCTTGGGCAAAACCAGTGGCAGTCGAAACCCCTTGTCCTAGAGGACCAGTTGTCGCATCAACCCCTGCTGTATGCCCAAATTCTGGGTGACCTGGTGTTTTAGAACCCCATTGGCGGAAGTTCTTGACTTCATCCATGCTGACATCTTCAAAACCAGAAAGGTGAAGAAGGGCATAGAGAAGCATAGAGCCGTGTCCTGCTGAAAGAATAAAGCGATCGCGGTTGATCCAGTTTGGTTGAGCTGGATTGATACGAAGTTGCTTTGTAAAGAGGCTATAGGCCATAGGAGCAGCCCCCATAACCACCCCTGGGTGACCTGAGTTTGCTTTGTTGATGGCGTCAATACCTAGAAAACGAATTGCATTAACAGATAGATTTGACATAGAATTTCCTTTCTCTTTGAGGTGATTAATGAATCACACATCCTATTTTACTATTATATGAAAAAATGCATAGAATAGCAATAAAACAATTTGAGCTCCTCTAGTACATTTGATTTGTCTATCCTCTCGTCACCTCATAGTAAGGAAGTAGGAGAGTATAAGCGTCTTCTAGTTTCTCCAATATCGCTTCTACTGACTGATTTTCAATGAGGGAAACATCTGACTTAACCAACACTTTTCGGACTTCCTGACTTCTCACCTTCTCGCATAAAGTACGACGGTTCCCCTCAGTAGCCTCCACCTTATGACTTTCTCCATTTGAATAGACTAGATAATACATTCCTTCAACCACTGGAAGCTCTAAAATCTTGGCTTGCTTGTCTAAAGTCTGTTCGTCTTTCTTACGTTCGATGAAACTAACTTCTAGTGAAACACCAAAATCAGAAGAAGCTCCATATAAGCGCAGAGCTAACATAGGTTCTGATACCTTTCCCTCTCTCTGTAGATAGGCCCAAAAATGTGGTCGTAAGCGCTGCGCTTGGTTCATCCACTGACTAGTCTGTTGCAGTTTCCATTCTGGATGCTTAGCTTGAAAAGTTTTAGCCAATTCTGTAAAAGACTTCCGAGCCTCTTGACCTTTTTTCCGTAATTCCAGCATTTTTTCTCGTTCATCTCCAGCTTTATCTGGATTACGGTACTGGATTTCTGCGTAAGATAGATAGTTTCTGATTGCTTCCAACATTCGTCTCTTCTCCCTTTTTCTAACAAAAAATCAGGACAAGCCTGATTTTATTTATTCTGTGTCTACGACTACATAGCGATTTGGCTCATCACCCTCAGAATAACTCGTCACACCATCCATGCGCGAAATAATGCGATGGATAATCTTGCGTTCGCTATTTGACATTGGATCTGTTTGTTGGCTACGTCCTTCTTCTAAAACGCGAGTCGCCAATTTTTGAGCGTAGGTTTGCAAGACTTCTGCACGGTGTTCAACGTAATCATTGACGTTGATTGTGATATAGAAAGTTCTTGAATAGCGATTGTAGAGGTAGTTTTGCGCCAAAAGCTGAAGTGCTTTCAATACTTTCCCGTGATAGCCGATAATACGACCAGGTTCATTGGTATCAATTTGAAGATTGATAGTGCGACGATTGTAGTCGCTTGAAATTGTACCTTCAACATCCATATCATCCACAATGGTTTGAACATAGTTAGCCACT
Organism: Streptococcus oralis; assembly: GCF_021497885.1. Classification (NCBI taxonomy): domain Bacteria; kingdom Bacillati; phylum Bacillota; class Bacilli; order Lactobacillales; family Streptococcaceae; genus Streptococcus; species Streptococcus oralis. Next base: position 190,693 of record NZ_CP046523.1, on the reverse strand, counting down.
TGAGCTGCTACTTGTTCGATGTCATAACTCGGCTCCACCTTCAAGCCTAGATCTTCCAAAGACTGGCTTTCTACCGATTCTGACATAGATACAAATTCTTCACACTCTGCTGGGGCTTCCACTCCAGCATCTCCTGTCTGCAATTCATTTAAAATCGCGATGTGACCTGTTTCTTCTAAGATCGTGCTAGCATGTTTCTCATTTTTCAAGATTTCAGCCTTGATTTCATCAGAAACACCCTGACCTTCCTCTTCTATTTTTTTAATTGCCTCAACAACGTGACCAAGATCAACTGTCGCCTCTGTTACTGTCTTAACAGGTTCGTTTTGTTCATTGATTTCTTTTGGAACACCTTTTATAGCTTGTTGATTGGCCTTAATCACAGTCGTCTCACTAATCGCTTCAATATCAACTTGAGCCGGTTTTTTCCCAAACAGGCCTAAAAAACCTTTCTTCTCTTTGGACACGACCTTGATGTGGGTCTTCATTCTCGGAATACCTAACTCTTTCAATCCTTTCTGGATTGCTTCTTCAACAGTTGAACCTGTAAATAATACCATTACCAGATTCCTCCTTATTATTTCGTTTTCTGAGCCTTTTTCTTGGCTTTTCTTTTTCTATTTTCCAAATCTTTTTTAGCTTGTACTTCCGCCGCACGCGCTGCAATAATCTTAAAAGGATTATTTAAGAAGTAGGTTTGCAAAACTTGATAAGCATTGGATACTGCCCAGTACAAGGCTACGCCACTAGGTGAAGAGAGGGCAAAGATAAAGATCAGTACAGGCATCCCGTACATCATCCCTGTCATAGCTCCACTTCTTTCAGGTAAAGCCTTATTCGATAACCAACTACTTAAGAAGGTAAAGACTGCCGCCAAAATCGGAAGGATAAAGCTTGTGTCTACTCCCCCAAGGTTCACCCACAAAAAATGCCCTGTTTTCAAAAAGTCTACTCGAGTCAAGGCTTGGAAGAGAGCCAAGAGAACCGGCATTTGAATCAAAATCGGCCAGAGAGAAGAAGAGTGTTTGACCCCTAATTCTTTATAGACCTTGCGCATCTCCTGATCCAGCTTGGTTCTACTTTCCATATCACGACCTGGATATTGTTCTTGCAGAGCCTTGATGCGTGGTTGAGCCTCTTGCATTTTTCTAGAGGCTACCATCTGAGTCTGAAAAACTGGCAATAGAATCGTACGAATCAGGATCGTAAAGAGGATAATCCCCACTCCGATACTAATGTCAAAGGACAAGAAGCGGATGATTTCAGCAAAAAAATAGACAAATTTACTCCATATATCTGTAGAATCTGCTGCAACATCGCTTGTCCCACAGGCTGTCATAACAAATAAGGACAAGCCCAGCAAACTAGTCAACTGTAGTTTCTTTTTCACTCCTAATTCCTTCCCGGTAAATCTTTGATAACTTTAATACGTGGAGTAGATTTTTCTCCATTTCTGCATAATCCAAGCCTTCAACCCCTTTTCGAGCAATTACGACAAAATCAACGTTATCAGCTAACTGCTCCCTTACACTTAGCAAAATGTGTCGAATCCGTCTTTTAATTTGATTTCTAGTGACTGCATTCCCTAATTTCTTACTGACGGACAGCCCTACTCGAAAATGACTTTTCTGATTTTCCAATTGGTAGACAACAAATTTACGATTGGCAAAACTTGTTCCATCCGTGAAAATAGCCTTAAAATCTTTCTCTCTTTTTACACGAAAGCTTTTCTTCAAAACTCAACTCCATCTATTAAATTACTACTATTATACCATATTTTTCGAAAAAGCCAATAACAGCAAGGTTTTAGAGATTTCCCCAAGCAAAAAAGCTGGAGAGCAAACTCTCCAACTCTTTTTACATGTACATTAGTTCTTATTTTAGTTATTTTTTGAATCGTTCAACATCACGTGCGATGACCAATTCTTCATCTGTTGGGATCACCAAGACACGGATTTTCGCTGCGTCAGTTGAGATGTCTCCAGTCACACCAAAGACGTTCTTTTCTGGATCCACATCACATCCAAACCAAGAAATTCCTGAAATAACATCTCCACGTACTGCTGTGGCATTTTCACCAACACCAGCTGTAAAGATAATCGCATCTGCACCGTTCAAAACTGCCAAATACTGACCAATGTATTTTTGAATACGATCAATATACATCTCATAGGCCAAGGTCGCATTATGGTCGCCTGCCTTTACTGCAGCCATAACATCGCGCATGTCACTTGATTTTTCAGACACACCTAAAAGCCCAGACTCACGATTGAGAATACGACTGATATCTTCTGGTGTATTGAAGTCCTCTGTATATTGCATGAGATAAGGAATGATAGCGGGATCGATATCGCCTGTACGAGTCCCCATCATGATACCACCAAGTGGCGTGAATCCCATAGAAGTATCAACAGACTGACCGCCTTTGACAGCTGTAATAGAAGCACCATTACCAATATGGCAGGTAATCAGTTTCAAGTCCTCTAGTGGTCGACCCAAAACTTTAGCTGCTTCTTCTGCCACAAACTGATGGCTTGTCCCGTGAGCCCCATACTTACGAACTTTATTTTCAGTATAGTATTTGTTTGGAAGAGGATAGCGATATGCTTTCTCTGGCATGGTTGTATGGAATGATGTATCAAAAACAACAACGCTAGTAATATCTGGAAGCAATTCCTTGAAGGCACGAATTCCTGCCGCGTTGGCTGGGTTATGAAGAGGAGCCAAGAGGCCCAACTCTTCAACCTTTTCTAAAACATCTCCCTCTACCAAGGTTGACTCTTTGAAATATTCACCACCAGCCACGACACGGTGTCCGACACCAGTAATTTCATCATAACCTTTGATAATGTCAAAACGAATCAAATCATCCAACAAGATTTTAACGGCTTTTGTGTGGTCGTCAATATCAAGAATTTGTTGTTCAGAACGTCCGTCAAATTTTACAGTTGAAATAGAGCCCTTCAAGCCAATACGTTCAATCAAGCCTTTCGCCAATACTACTTCTTCTGGCATTTGATAGAGTTGCCATTTCAAACTTGAGCTTCCTGCATTGATTGCAATTGTTTTAGTCATAAGATGATACCCCTTTTAAGCGTTTTCAACTATTATAACAAAATTTACCTTACATTTCAGTACCTTTGCTCCATTTTTGAAAATTTTCTTTAAATTTCATTAGTGCAGCTGGATCTTGCAAACTTTCTAGCGGATAGATAAACGGAACCAACTCCTTTGCAGCTTTCTTTTGTAAAACAAAGATTGTCTTTGCTTGGCTAGCATGAGAAAATAGTGTCTCTGGCAAGCTAATCATCGCAACTAAGCTCGCTTTCTCTTTAAGCCAACCTTTTAACAAATTACTTTGAGGACTGGTTAGTAAATCACTCGGAGCTAGAAAAATAGCATAGCCATCTGACTTAAGGTACTTGAGGCCTTGTTCCATCAGCAAATGGTGGGCATAGGTATGCTCTTGACTAGAAGCCACTTGATAGCGAGAAGCGATGGCATCGTCTGGGTAATAGCCTACAGGCAAGTCGCTGATGACCACGTCGCTTTCTTTAAGCATTTGCGGACGAACGGCGTCTCCTTGGACAAAACCAGCTTGCAAACCAATCACATCTGCCATACTGGCTGCCAAATCAATCAGCAAGTCATCCACTTCGATTCCCAAGTAATCTACTTTTTTAGCAAGAGAAGTCAAGAAAGTAGCCCCCAAAATCCCCATACCAGAACCTATTTCGAGGATGCTAATTTCCTCTTGTTCAAACAATTCTTCCACAACAAGTACCAAGAGGAGAGCAATGGCATCTGGTGTAAACTGGTGATTGGCCTGTAAAGGCTCCGTTTGTCCTGCCTTCATCAAGAGAAACTGGTAGGTCTTGAGCCACTCTTCCTTGCGAAGTGCTAGGCGCTTAAGGGCTTGATTGTTCTCTTTTACCTTCTCTAACTCAGTCTCACCATCTAGGTAGATACTATTTTGCTCTACCAAGGCATCATAAAAGTTAGTCACCAAATCACTTTGGATGACTTGGACATTCTCTAGTAAATACGTATAAGCTTGTTCAATTTTTTCAAAATCCATATTCCTATCTTATCAAAATTCCCCTATTTTTTCCATCTGAAGAGAAAAAATCACTGCTTTAGTCAGCGAGTGATTTTTGGGCTACAGTTAAAAAGAGTTCTGCATAATTTCCTAGGAAAAGACCTTCAGCGCTATAGAGAATCTGACTGTCTATGCTTGAAAAACCAAACTGGGCGAGCTTGGTTTCCAGTTCAGCTAAATCAAAACCATGATGGTTGGTATCTATCTTGACAAAATCAGCAATGAGGACTTGACCATTCTCCCTAAGGTGATGGTAAAACATGGCAAGAGTTGCATCTAGATCAGGCATATGATGAAGAACCCGACTGACAACAATCAGGTCAAATTGCTGCTCCAAGGAATTTGCCAGTAAATCCTGCTCCAAGAGTTGAAGATTCCTGATTTCTTGGTCCTCTGCTTTCAAACGGGCTTGCTCCAGCATTTTCTCCGAGATGTCTACTAGGGTAACCGACTTGGCCTGCTTGGCTAGGGGTAAGGCTAACAGACCCGTTCCACCACCAAAGTCCAGTATTGCCTTGTCTGATAGAAAATTAATCTGTTTTTCAACTGCCTGACAAACCAAGTTTGCAAGGAAGATATTTTTGGGCGAATCAAAAGTTTCTGCTTTGTGATTAAAATCGTGTTTCATGTTTTTAGTGTATCACAAAGAAGTTGAATTGCCTAGGAATTGGCTTTCTTATCTGCCTTATCTTCTGTTTTTTGTTGATTTTGTTCTGGATTTGAATCAGTCACTAGCTGTTGCTTTTTATCCGTTTTCTTTTCCTTGGCTTTCATCGGAGGAAAGAGAAATTCATAGTTACCCTTATTCATACGAACACTTGTTGCAAAACCTGTTTTCGTATTTTGATATCTGACTTTTCCTAAGTTAAAGACTCGTTCTCCACTTTCTTGCTCAGCCTTATCCTTACTTCGCTTGGCCATGGCAAAAGCGATCAACTTTTCTTTGTTTAGGACAAAGTCTTTGTGATGAGCTACTTGCCGATTCAAATAAAACTGCAACAAAAGGCTAAAAATGGCTGCCATGGTGACTGCATATAAAAGAACGCCTGCCTTAACTTTTTGTTTTTTCCACACGATAGATGAACTCCCTTTCTAAGCCCTTTTGAAATTGGAAACGAAAGCGAACCAATTGATTTTCCTCTGTAATTTGAGCTGATTTGAGGCCATAAACCATCGGCTGATAGCCCCGTCCGCTGGTATCCGTTTTTCGAAAATCATCCGATTTAGACTTCCCTATAGAGATATCCTTACCATCTTGTTTTAAATAGAGGCGATTGCCTTCTACCTTTTCAAACTGCGAACGCTCTAACTCTGCCTCCAGTTGATCCACAAACAAGAGCCACTCCTTTTGCTCACTTTGCTGCTGGTAACGAACTTCTGAAATGAGGAGCTGACTCATAGCTTGAAAAAGGAGCAAACCTCCGCTAATGACGATAAGGGCAATCAGAGATTCTAATAGAGTGAACGCTCTTACCTTACTGCTCTTTAAGGTCGAGCAACTTCTCTGAACCATGGTAGACCTCCAATCCCTTTTCACTAGCAAACACCTGAACCTCCACTCCGTTTATGTTTACCTGATTTTGACCTGTCTGCAGAGCCATCTTCGCCACACGCAAGACTTCCTCTTTTTGCAAGATTTCTGCCTCTTCCTGCCTATTTTTCTGAATTTGCCCCAAAAGAAGGGTCGCAATGCTGGCAAACACAGCCAAAGCTACTACTGCTTCTAGTAAGATCACTGCCCTAATTTTTTGTTTCCTTAGTACGTTTAATTTTTCCATTTCCTAGATATAATTGATAGCGAATCGCTCCTTTGCTGGTCTGAAATTCAACCTTAGCCAGGGACGAATTGCCCCCAGCTCGGTCAAATATAATGCTTTGTCCTGATGGCGCCTGAATTCCTTTAGGAACGATCAAGTTTTGACTGCCATTGCTGATCGTCTGTCCATCTAAGTTCAAGCTGGTCTTTTGCTGACTAGCAACACTGCGCTTTTGGGTTTCCCGATAGAGTTCTTCAAATTCCATAAAGAAAATCTGCTCCTCTACCGCCGCAAAAGTGGACTGGACAGAACCTGATAAAGCCAAGGCAATGATACTCACAAGTCCCAAAACCAAGAGACTTTCCAGCATGGTAAAGGCCTTAATCCGCAACAGTTTGACTTGTTTTTTGTTTTGCATGGTATTCTTTATAAGCCTTGGCTTGCTCTGCTGTGATGCGACCATCCGCCTGTAATTTACTTAGGCTAGCATCTTCATTCTTGTCCAAACTATAGAGTTCTGCCTGGCTTTCCACGACCTTGACAACAGCAGCTTTTCCTTTGTCATCTACGGCATCCTTTTGCTTGGTCAAATTGGGCACAAAGAGCAAGAGAAGAACACTGATGATAAGCAAAACCACTAACATTTCTACCAAAGTGAAAGCTTTAACCTTGGCTTTTTTTAAATTTGTCACGAGTTTTTTCATTTTAAAAATTTACCTCCATATTTTGATACATGGGCATAAGCATTGCCGCATAAAGTAAAACGATAATCAGGGCCACAAAGATAAAAACCAGTGGCTGTACCAGATTCATGGTACGATTAACTCGGGTAAAAAAGACTTCCCAAGTTTTTTCAGCATAGATTTCCAACTCACTCCCCAGCTTGGACTTGACTTCTCCATACTCGATGATGAGACTCAACTCCTTTTTAAAGAAAGGATAGGTTCCTATAGTCTGAGAAAATTCGCGGCCATTTTGCAGGGCTTGAGCCAGATCTTGACCGATTTCTTTAAAGAGCTGAGAACCTTGTTCCTGCATGATCTGAAAAATCTGCGTCAGCTCCATTCCCTGTGAAACCATATTGCCCCATTCACGCGCGTAATAGGCTGTCAGATAGGTCTGGACAAAGATTCCTAGAAAGGGAATCCGTGCTAACATCGAGAAAACCCGCATCTTGGAACTTCTTTTGTAAAAAGTGAGAGCTAAAAGTAGAGACAGAGAGCAAACCAACACTAGTCCCAGAAAAATTTGTGGCAGATTGCCAATGATTTGGGTGGCGATATTGCTACTGTCCAGTTGGGGGAGTAGATAGTTTCTCAATCCCAGCATGATTAGCAGGAGAAATCCTAGCAAAATCAGGGGATAGGTCGCCACTTCGATTAACTTCTTCTTGACCTTGGACAAATTATCCAGATATTCTTCTATCTTCCCCAGACTCAGGTGAAGATTTCCATGCACTTCAGCTAGAGATAACTGGGTCACAATAGCACTTGAAAAGCCCAAGCTGTTCATCATTTCTGAGAATGATTTCCCCTGAGCCAAGCCTTGGTGCATCTGGGCCACATAGTCCTTTTCTAGCAGGGCACTTCTTCCCAAGAAAGAAATAATTTCCACCAAATGAAAGCCACTGGAGAAGAGGTTGTTAAACAAAGTGATGATTTTCTTCTGCTTAGCTGTAGCTAATTTTTTCCGTTTCAGCCTGAAGACTTGTGATATGTCCATCTTTAAGAAGCTGATCAATCTGCTCATTCCAGCTAGTTGGCTGGTGTTCTTGATAGTCTTTGTTTGCAAAGTCAACAATTCCTCCTCCCCCGATTAATCTCTGGTAACAGACGCCTTGCAGAACAACTGCTAGTTCCTCCTCCGTCACACCCAACTCCAGAAGGCGTTCATAAACACCTCGGATACTCTTGGCATGAATGGTTGAAAAAACTGTCGCACCTGTCAAACTGGCTCTGACAACCGCACGCGCCGTCTCACTGTCCCGAATTTCACCGATAATCAAGAGGTCAGGACGATGACGGAGAGACAGTTTAATCAGATTTTCATAGGTCAGTCCAATCGTCTCATTCAACTGCAACTGGAGCATGTCTTCTTGCTTGATCTCAACAGGATCTTCGATGGACATAACCTGCTGCCCCTTAAACAGAGACTTAGCTAATTCGTGCATCAGCGTCGTCTTGCCACTTCCGACTGGACCTGCAAATAGATAGAGACCCCTTTGTCTGTATTGCTTGCCCAGTTCTCCAATATCCTGAAACCAGAAATGCAGGTCCCGCTCCTCATCGTGTAACAAACGAATGACCAAACTCTCATGTCCCCGATAATCTCCCACGGTGGACAAACGCAGTGAAGAAACCTTTTCGTCATACTGATAATCACAAGAACCCAGCTGACTGCGACGCTTTTCTCCTACATTCATCCCAGCCACAAACTTGAAATGACTAATCACAGCAGCTAAAACATCAAACTCATAGGAGTCAACTAGACACCGTTCGTCTCCAATCCGCATGTGAAGCTCGTAGGACTTTTCCTTGGGGATAAAATAGATATCCTGAGCCTTCTTTTCTTTCGCAGTAGCAATAATTTTCTGTGCAATTTCTTGTACCATACCGCCCTCCTTATCTAACTATTCGCAAAAAAATAAAAAAGCAACTTAAAAAGTTACTTTTTTATCTCCATTTCATGCGGCAAGAACGATGCTTTTCTTGACCTGTTTGTTTTTCGTAGCCTGGGCGTAGCTTTTCATCGGGGATGACTTGCTCATCCTGTAAAAGTGCCAAAGAATGGTACTGCTGCAAATACTCATCGCACTCATCACACCAGCGTTGGTCAGCAGGATCCCAAAAGATAGTCATCAAATCACTCCGACTCTTATAAAGAGGATTCTTCTTTTCCAACTCAAACCAGCATGATTTATAATATTTTAGAGCATCATAATACTTGTCAAAAGATTGACTCATGATGACATCTTCTTCCCAGCCTTCTATAAACCACCACGGTTCAAAATCCCCATACATTTCTATAACACGATACATTTTCACTACTTCCTTTGTACCGTATATTATAACGAATTTTCTAGAACAATGAAAGGATTTTGCTTCATTATAGAACAATCCTCTAGCTTTCTGAAGATACCTCTAAATAGAAAAGCAAAGGCTGAGTCATCACAGCCTCTGCTTTTTACTATGCTTGATAACGTTTCACACCATCTAGGTAGGTTGCTACCAATTCCAAATCTTTATCTAGTACGATAAAGTCAGCGTCATAACCCTCGCGGATTTGACCACAGACATCATCGATGTGAACAGATTTTGCTGGGTTGAGGCTGGCCATCATGACTGCTTCATGCGGATTCGCAATGCCCCATTCGACCACATTCTTCAAACCGTCTTTGAGTTTGAGGATAGAACCTGCCAAATTGCCTGTAGATTTGAGGCGAGCAGTTCCATTAGCAACTACTACCGGGAATTCTCCCAACATGTAATCTCCATCTTCTAAGCCACCAGCTGTCATACAGTCTGTGATAAGGGCAATATTTTCAGTTCCCTTTTGCTTAAGCAAAATATCACAAGCCTTTGGATCTACGTGGTGACCATCACAAATCAATTCTGCGTAGGTATGAGGCAATTCATACATGGCACCAACCATACCGAGCTCACGGTGAGTCAACCCACGCATTCCATTGTAGGCATGTACCCAAACACTTGCTCCAGCATCGACTGCCTTTTTAGCTTCATCAAAAGTCGCATTTGAGTGTCCAAGAGCAACGGTCACACCTTCGCCCGTAATCGTACGAACAAAGTCTTCTACACCTTCACGTTCTGGCGCAAGGGCAATTTTATTTAGCAAACCATTAGCTGCTTTTTGCCAAGCACGAAACTCATCCATACGAGGGTCTTTCATATAGGCAGGGTTTTGAGCTCCTTTGTATTTCTCTGTGAAATACGGTCCTTCAAAATAGATTCCACGAATTTTGGCTCCACTTGCTTCTTGGTATCGAGCACCGATATTTTCTGTTACCGCAAGCAATTGCTCATAAGATGAGGTCAAAGTTGTCGGCAAGAAGCTCGTTACTCCCATGCTGAGGAGCCCTTCACTCATAGTATGAAGAGTTCCTTCGATATTATTATCCATGACATCCACACCACCAAATCCATGAATGTGGGTATCCACAAGTCCTGGAGCAATGCTGTAGCCTGTATAGTCAATCACCTCAGCTCCTTCAGGAATCTGTTCTACATGCTTTCCAAACTTGCCATCCACAAGTTCCAAGTAACCGCCACGGCGAACTCCGTGTGGGTAGAAAAACTGATCCGCTTTAATATAATTAGGCATAATGATAACCTCCTTGATAGATTGATTCTAGAATTTATTATGTCAATTACATTATAAACCTTTCTTTTTCATTTGTAAATGGTATAGACCTGTTTTTCGTGGATATTTTAAAAGAGCTGGATTTCTCCAACTCTTTGATCTTATTTTGATTTCACAGGCAATTCCTGAGCAGCCTTAACAGCAGCTGCAATCGTCTCTGCGTAAAGTTTAGCACCTTCTTCAATCATGTTGCTATCATTTCCAAAGTGGACTTGGTCGGTTCCAGCCCAGATTTCAGGGTGTTCCTTAGCAACCTTATTCCAGTCTGCGATGCTCACGTAAGGAGTCTTTTCTGCTAATTCTCGCGCATAAGTCGCATACTGCTCAACTGATTTGTAAGTCTCCTTGCTCTTGTCACCTTCATAAGGAGTTACAAGAATCAGATGGTGGCCTTTGGGAAGATTTTTAACGATCGTATCTAAGTCATCTTTATAATTCTCTGGTCCGTTTACACCCGTTGCAATGACAACTGTTTTTAGAAGTACCTTGTTCTGGCTGTTATTGAGCATGATGTCATTGGCTTGCTTGGTTGTCCGACTAACTTGAGCGTTGATATTTGCTTCAGGAAGGGCCTCTTGTAAGGCTGTATTAGCACGCAAGGCTACCGAATCTCCAATCAGACTCGTTCCCTCAGAAATTCCCAGTCGGCTAGCCTCTGCTTGCTCAGCAAGAGTCTTTGTTTGTCCTATATTGGTCTGGGCTTGTTTAAAACCATTCACCATCAAGTCTGTTTCAAAGGCTCCAACTTGAGGAGCCACAGCTATGATAATCAAGGTAATCAAGGTAAGAATGCCAGCACCACCAGCACTAATTGGTTTAATATGAGGTAATCGACTAATCTTCCGTATTAAAGGATTGGTCTTACCGGCAATCAATGGCTCAATAATATAGAAGGATAGGATAGCAAAGAAATAAGAAAAGATGATTGTCAGAATAACAGCAGGCAAATTACTCATCAACTGAGAAAAGATAATATAAAAAGGCCAGTGGAAGAGATAAACCGCATAGCTGGTATCCGCTAAAAATGTGATTATCCGTGGTTCTTGTATCTCAGACGTTTTCTCATGCAAGACACGCGCAGCAAAAATCATGATCACGGCCGCTAAACTTGCCAGTACGAAACCAAATAAATAAGCGAATAAGTAGGTGAACTTGACAAAGAAAGTCAAGAGCAATAACACCAAGAGACCTGCAGCAAATACCAGTAGATTCTGACGAAGATCCCACATCCGATCAAACTGCTTGACTAAATCGCTCGTCTGACGAACACCTACAACCGTCGCCAAAATGCTTCCTAAAAAGAAGGGATAGACATGGGTTAAACTTGAAAAGTAGACAGACGAATGGGAACTAGCCATTAGACTACCAATAAACATAGAGAAAAAGCTAATGATGAAAGCTCCCGTAGAAAGAAGAAATACCATCCCTTTCAATTGACTACTAGATTTTGAACGTTTCGATAAGAACCAAACCGCTAAGCCCCAAAGGATATAGTAGTGAACCTCAACAGCTAGACTCCAGTTGTGAACAAAGAGATGCGGAATGAACTGGGATTCATAACTGCCCCCTGTTAACATTTCGTAGAAGTTGGTCATAAAACCGAGAACTCCAGCTATCTGGCCACCAATTCCAGCAACATAGTCTTGACGAACCAAGAAAGTAAAAGGCATGGTCACCAAAACCATCAGCACCACAGGTGGCACGATGCGGTAAAACCGTCTCTTAAAAAAGCCCAACAAATCAATCTGATGTGCCTTCCCAAATTCTTCTAAAAGGAGGGAGGTGATCAAAAATCCTGAAAAAGTGAAAAAGACATCTACCCCAAAGAATCCTCCAGGAAAGATCGTTTGAAAGAAGTGGTACAAAAGCACCAAAAGTAAACCTGTAATCCTAATCAAGGAAAACCATTTAATACGCATACGAGTCTATTCTCCATTAAATTAGGAAGCAAAACACCACCTAATTTCCATTCCATTATACTCCCTATTCTATCAAAAAAATAGGAAAAATCCTAAGAGAAAACTTAGGATTTCAGTATTCTATTTTTACACTTTAGAAATTGCGTCCTGACTTGCTGTAGCCATATTTTTCCACAAAATACTCACGAAATTCCAAGAGATTGTCATCCATGATGGCTTGACGGACCTGCTTCATCAGGTTGAGCAAGAAGTAAAGATTGTGATAGCTAGTCAAGCGGATACCAAAGGTTTCGTCAGCCTTGAGCAGGTGACGAAGGTAGGCGCGTATGTAGTTCTTACATGTGTAGCAATCACACTCAGGATCCAGTGGCGTAAAGTCTTCGGCGAATTGGGCATTTTTGACAACCAAACGACCTTGACTGGTCATACAAGTTCCGTTACGAGCGATACGAGTCGGTAAGACACAGTCAAACATATCCACACCACGAATAACCCCATCAATCAAGCTATCTGGCGCTCCCACACCCATCAAATAGCGAGGTTTATTTTCAGGAAGAAGTTGGGTTGTGAAGTCCAAGACTGCATTCATTTCTTCGTGGGTTTCTCCCACTGCCAAACCACCGATAGAGTAGCCTGGGAAATCCATGCTGACAAGGTCGTGAGCTGACTGACGGCGAAGGTCTTCAAATCCTGCCCCCTGCACAATCCCAAATAATCCTTGATCATGCGGACGACGGTGAGCCTTCAAACCACGCTCAGCCCAACGGCTGGTACGCTCGATTGATTTCTTAACGTAGTCGTAAGGTTGGTAAAACTGAGGACATTCATCAAAAGACATCATGATGTCTGAGCCTAGATTGTTCTGAATAGAAATAGCCTTTTCTGGCGATAGGAACATCTTGGAACCATTGAGATGGTTTTTAAAGGTTACCCCTTCTTCTGTGATATTTCGGCTATCTGCTAGGGAATAAACCTGAAAACCACCACTATCCGTCAAAATAGGCTGGTCCCAGTTCATGAACTTGTGGAGACCACCTGCGCGCGCGATGAGTTCATCTCCTGGACGGAGCCACAAGTGATAGGTGTTGGACAGAATAATCCCTGAACCCATCTTCTTCAACTCCTCTGGTGACTGGGTTTTTACAGTAGCTTGGGTCCCAACTGGCATAAACATAGGCGTTGGAAAGGTCCCGTGCGGGGTGATGATTTCTCCCAGACGAGCTCCCGTGTGTTTTTCTTTCTTAATCAAGCGGTATTTGATTGGTGAATCTGTCATTTTCTACCTCCGAAGCTGGGAAAAACAGTCCCAGTTCATACTTTGTGCCCAAAGGCATACTGTATGATTTTATCAAAAAATCTAGGAACTGTCACGAACTATGGTATAATGAAAGAATGAAATACCCAAAAATTGATTTAAAAACCATTCGTCTGCAGACTAGGCAATTTCAGGCTGAAAATCCCCGCCTCTTTCTCGTCTATCTCTTACCTAGCATACTGGTCATCTTATCAGGCTTTCTCAACCCCTTGGCTCGTCTCCAAGAAAGTGTTTTAGAGCAATCCTTTTTCAGCATGCTGGCACAAGTGCTCCAAGCCTATCTCTTCCCGCTAGTGGTTTCTTTTATGAGCACGATTTTTCTAGCTGGTGCTGCCTTTGCGACACTCCGACTCCTCAAAGATCCTGATACGGAACTCTCAGTAAAATCAAGCCTGACCCTCTTTGCTGAAGAGCGCTTCTCGCAAACCTTCCTAACCCTGCTCCTCAAACGTTTCTACCTCTTTTTATGGAGCATTCCAAACTTAGTAGGCGTTTATTTTCTTTTTTATAGCAATCTCTTGGCTCGGAGATTTGTCGCCCTACATCCTGAATTTCCAAAATTAGACCTCTCATCCGTTGAAACGGAGCAGTTCCTTCTGACCTTTGGGCTCTACTTTTTCGCGAGTCTCATCTTGATGATTGTGGGAAACATCCTCTACATTCCACAACATTATGCCTACTCGCAGGTAGAATTCCTCCTCTGCGACACTCTGGATTTAGGACATGCTAAACCCCGTCAAATCCTGAAAACTAGCCGTTTCTTGATGAAGGGTTACAAATTCCAGCGCTTTGTCCTCGACCTACAACTACTCCCTTGGTACTTCCTTAACTGGATCACCTTTGGAATTGCTAGCTTTTCACTCCTTCCCTATATCCAAAACAATCACATCTTCTTTTACAGAGCCCTACTAGCCCGTAAACGTCGAAATGGATAAGAACCTACAAAAACCAGCATCTTTCAGGACACTGGTTTTCTTATTTCAAAAGCAACATACTCAGCAGAGCCAAAATAGCGGGCCCACCTTGCTTTAGAAGAATCTTCTTATCTGCTGTTAGAGAACCGTAGGTCGCTGCACCAAGAACAAATAGAATAAAAATAGTCACAATTTCCAAGCTTTGCGAAAAATAAATTCCGTATAAGAGAAAGACACCCAGCAAAGCATTATAAATCCCTTGGTTTTTAAACAGTGAGGTGACAGAGGGTCTAGTCAACTCTTCCTTGTCCATATTAAAGACTCGGCTGGTTGCATCTGATTGGGTTGCCATACTCTCCAAATAAAAGATATAAAAATGCTCGAGGGCAACAAGGGTTGCTAAAATAGTAGTAATGATTGACATCGTTTTCTCCTTAAAATTCTATTTTTTCTAGACCTGACACTAGTTTCGTCAGTAAAGTTGTTAGCTCTTTCTGCTCGACTGTCGATAAGATGCTCTCCATCTGTTCCTTCACTCGCAAATGATGTTTAGGCGGACTGACTAAGAGTTGATTCTTGGCTTCTTGGGTTAATTCAACTAAGACTTCTCGCTGATTGCCCGGATTACGCTTGCGACTGACATAGCCCTCTGACTCTAGTATCTTAAAATGACGGGTCAAGGCCGCCTGGTCGATTTGCAACTTCTCCTGAACGGCAATCTGGTTGCAGGGTGACTGCTGCAGTAAAAACTGCAAGATTTGATAGCGGGTCAAACTAATTCCCAATTGTTTCTCAAAGAGTTGAGTGATCATCTGATCTGTTAAATGGAGCTGGTACAGTAAGTCGTTAATTTTTTTCATTTCTACCTCCTTGCGTACGCTTGATTTATCAACTATTGACTTATCAATTATATTACAGAAAGATTAAAAACGCAACCATTTTGCTTACTCACGAAAAATAGCCTCTTGGTTTCAATCCCAAAAGGCTATTATTTCTATATTCTAGATAAAATCCAGCACTAACCTACCAAATCTGCTCGAAGGATTTCTCCCTCTTTATCAATGACAACTTCGATGGCATGACCTGCAAAAATTTCCTCGCTATCATCATAGTAGAGGGTCAATTCCCCGTCTTCGTTGATCGATAGTTCACTCAAGGAAAGAGAGTTGGTAAAATACTCTTCTGTTAACTCCACGTCATTTTCATCTGAATCTATCCAGTCTTGAGCTGTTTCCCACAGTTCTTTGACAATATAGTCTTTAATCCGAGTATCTTGAACTTGGAAAGTTCCCATAAATTTCTTTAGATCATCAAAACAACTTGGAGGGAGACTTTCATCTGCACTCGCAGCAAAGATAGCATGAATCTTACCACCACCCTCGTAAGTGATAAATCCTTCAAACCAAGAATAGGCTCTGTTTAAGGTGAATTCGCCAATATCGTCTTGAATGATGACAGGTTTTTGATAGGTTTCAATCAAGGTCTCTAACCTAGAGTCTGAGGATTGGTCATCTAGGTATTCCAGCAAGTGGTAGCAGTTATTAGCTACTTCTGACATATATGGCTCTAACTCCATGAAGGGGCGTTTTTGACATTTGATATGATGAATTTTGTAGGGTTCAAAACTAAAGCCCCATCTCTTTTCTTCAAATTCCTCAGGAGTCAATACCCATTCCAAACGTCCCTCACGTTCAGAGAATTCCTGGGTTGCAACATTGACACTAGCTTTAAAATGAACGGACGGCATTTTACAACCATCTTTTAAAGAAGCGGCCCCAGTTACATTTTGGAGGGTAAAAATCAAGAATTCGACAATTTCACCACAAAATTCCTCTTCAAAATCATCTCTTGTTTTCTCAAATGGAGTTTTTAATCGATTTGTCATTCACTTCATCCCTTCTCTCTATGCTTAAAAGCGTTAGTATGGTTTTGTATTCGCTTACATTTTAACATGTTTTAGATTTTATTTCACTTATCAATACTATTTTACACAAAAAGAAGCTACACTTTTAAATGTATAGCTTCTTATTATTCTTAATTCATAGATACGTGAACGTTGTCATAGTGGTTTTCGGTTACGCTACCACGGTCTGGCATTGGATTCCATGTGTAAGCTGGTCCATATTTGCTATCATATGGAGCGTAGAAGCGTTGCTTCCAGATGATATAGTTGATGCCACGGCTAGCCATATTTTGGGCTGCATATTCTGCAATTTGATCTCCGAGTGCTGAACTCACTGGAACCATAAAGTCAATGGCCAAACCTTTACCATGGTCCCCACTGTCACCAGGACGGTAGCCACTAAAGGATGTAATGCCAAACAAGTTGGCGATTTCTTCCTTAAAGGCAGCCGTTTGTGGTTGAAGACCAGCATTCTCAGACTTAGCTACAGCAAGTCCTGCATAGTTAGGAGCCGCTGGAGCTGAATAAGTTCTTGAAGGAGTTTGACTTTGCTCTGCTTGATAAGTCGAAGTTGCAGTCTCAGAAGTTGCTATTGATGCCGCTGTTTCTTCTGTTGCACTTGTTCCTGTTGTATCAGCAGGCATTTCAGTTGCTGGAGCAGCTGCTACTGGTGCTTCTGCTGGAGTTGTTGCTGCCGTTTCTTCGGTAGCTGGAGTAATCGCTTGAGGAGCTTCTTCTTCAACTGGGCGAGTTGTTTCTGCTACTGGTACTTTCGCTGGAGTCGTTTCAGGGTGTTTCTTCAACTACAGGTGTTTCTGTAGATGGTGTCTCTTCAGCAACTGTCGCTATCTCAGAAACTTCTGAACTTGGCGCTACTTCTGTTGGTTTTTCAGTCTCTGTTGTACTTGGTACTTCCTCAATTGGTTGAGAAAGGTCTGCAATCTGAACAGTTTGATCATCAACAGTCACTTGATTTGTCGTCAAATTAGCTGTCGCAGTCGTCACTTCTTCACTAGCATTTGCTTGAGGAGTTTGGATTTCAACTTCCGTTACCTCTTCTTTCTCATTGACAGTTGTAGTGAGGACAGTATCTGGGAAAATCAAGTCCATATTGGTGATTTTATTCAAATTAGCAAGAACCGTCACATCTACTCCCAAAGCTTCTGCAATCGTGCTCAGGGTATCACCATACTGAACTGTATAGCTGTTTTTGTTCTCGTTTTTCGTCACATCATTTTTAATTTGCTCAACGCTACGAGCAGTCCAAAGGATCTCCTCTGCTTGAGTTGCCAAAACTGGGGCAAGAGACAAGGCTACTGTTGAAGCTAAAATAATTCTTTTCTTCATTCTTTCCTATTCCTTTCAAATGAATACCTGTCTATCATAACACAAAAAAAGCAGAAAGAAAGCCCTCTCGGGCCTATTTAACAGAACTGTCTATTCCTTGTAACAAACTCGATTACTTGAAATAGTTTGTTAGGTTTCTGTCACGCGACTGACACAATTTTTTTATTGCTCAGCACCAAAAATGCGAGGAATATCTGCTAACTCTTGAATCATGTGATTCCCTTCATAAGACGACTCTAAAAAATTGATGCTTTGAATACCGCTATTCTGGGCAAATTCCACATCCAAAGTTCGGTCCCCTATATAATAGGTCTTCTCAGGATCCAGCTGATACTTGTATAGCAGATAGTTAGCTGCTTCTGAATTAGGCTTACGCGCAAAACCACTCTGATTAGTTAGA
Source organism: Streptococcus oralis (assembly GCF_021497885.1). NCBI lineage: Bacteria > Bacillati > Bacillota > Bacilli > Lactobacillales > Streptococcaceae > Streptococcus > Streptococcus oralis. The sequence goes on along the minus strand of NZ_CP046523.1, from coordinate 172,662 downwards.
ATTTCTGTAAAATAACATTCCAAACCCAAGTCTCTTAGAATGGTATAAGCATTGTCTCCCTTATGAGTATAGACAAACTGCTGAATCCCTGCTTGGTCTGCCCAAGCTAGCACTTCACGCGCACCTGGCATCAAAACTACCTGGGCATTCTTCTCAGACAGGCTCTGGGCACGCACCTGATTGAGCACTTCCGCATCCAACTTTCGCTCTTCTGCCACCTGCTCCAGCAAATCCTGCACCGAAAATTTGAGGATAAACTCTCTCACTTTTTCCTTATCATAAGGAATAGCAAACTGAGCAAAGGTCTCCTCAATCCCTGACAAAATCGCTTCGTAAGAATCCAATAAGGTCCCGTCTAAATCCCAAATAAAAGCTATTTTTTGCATCTCCTATCCTTTCAACATCATATAACGCTGGTAACGGTAACGTAGAAATAACCAGCGAAAACCATTATCCAAAAGGGTTCCTGCCCAAATACCAGGCAAGCCCCAACCAAGAACAATACCCATCAGATAAGCTGTCCCTATACGGATACACCACATCCCAATACTTGTCGCATAAAAGGGGAGGCGAGCATTTCCCAATCCCTGCCAAACTGCCGTATATATAACTGTCCCTGTCGCCATGGGGGTTCCTAGTAGAGAGAACAGTGCCACCAAAACGCTCGCTTCAACCGCTACAGGATCGGTCGTATAGAGATGAGTCAATGGTGTCCCCAAGGCATAGACACTGAGAGTTAAGGGCAACATGAGAAGCAGGGAAAGCCAAAAGGTTTGCTTGCTCAAATCATCTACTCTTTCCCAGTTATCCTCTCCAACTGCTCGAGCTACCTGCATGACCGTCGCCGTAGCGACGCCAAAGGCAGGCATATAGTTAAACTGGGTCAAGACTTCTCCGACTGCATTCCCCGCTACTGCCTCCGTCCCAAAAGAAACAACCAAGGCAATGATCACTACATCTCCAGCTCGCATCATGAGACGTTCTCCTGCCGCTGGCAAAGCCAAGGTCAATAGTTCCTTATCTAAACCAAAAGTCGGTTTCTCAAAAGGCAGCTTTAATTGCGACCACAAAATCACAAGACCGACTAAGCGAGACAAGATAGTCCCCCAAGCAACACCCGCTATGCCCATATCAAGGACAAAAATAGCTAGACTTGAAAAAAGAATATTCAAGGCATTGGATAAAAGACTAACATAGAGAGGCAGACGTGGATTATGCGTTGCACGAATCAAGGCACCTAGACTCGTCATCAAGCCCAAGAGAACAATCGATCCACCCACCAAAGATAGGTAGAGTCCACCACTCTCAGCCACCTCCTGCTCAGTTCCCAAAAGTCCTATCATCTCTTGCCCAGCAAAGATGGATAAGGCGCCTAAAAGTGCACTCAGCAATAGGGTTATCTTGAGAGCTTCTGTCACGTGATAAGCCAACTTGGACTGATCTTTCTGCCCCAAACTTTTTGAAATAACACTGGAGATAGCAGCTCCCAGAGCGATAAAAATTGCCTGGTAAATGGTGATAATATTGCCAGCCACTGAAACACCTGAAATAGCGATTAAGCCCAAGTGAGCGACCAAGTAACTATCCACCATGCCCATGAGCATTTGCAAAAAGTTTTCGCCCATAGCTGGCAGTGCAATATTAAGAATGTCTTTATTTTTCTTAAACAATCCTTCCTCCTGATGAAAAGAAACTCAGTTGGTTTCCCAACCGAGTTTACTCTCTCTGCCTTAAAGTCCTAGATAAGCCTCAACCGCTGCTTGCATGTCAGCAGCTGCTACAGTTGTCTTGTGACGAACAGGAGCTGTTTCAAGGCCATCAACTGCTGGTGGCACTGCCACTCCTGAAATGTCATGTAATTGAGCCAAGGCTTCAAAGTCAGTTAAGCCTGCTTTTCCTGTTACCGCTTCTACGGCAACCACTGGGAACTTGTAGGGACTAGCTGTTGAAGCAATCACTGTCTTAGTCGCATCGCCAGTAGCAGCTTGGTATTTTCTATAAACTGCTGAGGCAACCGCCGTATGTGGATCCTCGATGTAGGCATCTGTTTGATAAACACGTTTGATTTCTGCCGAGGTTTCTTCCTCAGTCGCATATTCAGCTGCAAAGAGTTCCAGAATCGCTGCATCAAAGTCTGTCAATTCATATTGTCCTTGTGTACTCAAGGCATTCATGAGTTCAGCTGTCTTAACCGCATCATTCCCCAAAAGATGGAAAATCAAACGCTCCAAGTTTGAAGATACCAAGATATCCATAGATGGACTAGTTGTTACTTTAAACTCACGTTTCTTGTCGTAAACACGAGTTTTAAAGAAGTCAGTTAAAACATTATTGTCATTTGAAGCACAGATCAATTTGCCAACTGGCAGACCAATTTGTTTAGCATAGAAGGCAGCCAAGATATTTCCAAAGTTTCCTGTTGGTACTGTGAAGTTGACCTTTTCTCCAGCCACAATATCACCAGACTTGACCAACTGAGCGTAAGCATAGACATAATAAACAATCTGTGGTACCAAACGACCAATGTTCATAGAGTTAGCTGATGAAAATTGCAACTTGTTCGCTGCCAATTTTTCACGAAGAGCTACATCGTTGAACATGTGCTTCACATTTGTTTGCGCATCATCAAAGTTACCATCAATAGCAATAACATGAGTATTGTCGCCAGTCTGAGTAGTCATTTGCAACTCTTGTACCTTGCTGACACCATCCTTTGGATAAAAGACGATAATTTCAGTTCCAGGCACATCCGCAAATCCTGCCATAGCAGCTTTTCCAGTATCACCAGATGTCGCTGTCAAAATGACAATCTTGTTCTCTAAACCATGCTTTTTAGCGGCTGTCGTCATAAAGTATGGCAAGATAGACAAGGCCATATCCTTAAAGGCAATCGTTGAACCATGGAAGAGTTCCAAGTTGTATTGCCCATCCAGTTTCACCAATGGCGCAATAGCTGGGGTATCAAATTTGCTATCGTAGGCATTGTTGATACAGTAGTCCAACTCCTCTGCTGTAAAGTCATCTAAAAATGCTGACAAAACTAACTTAGCCACTTCCTGGTAAGAAGCATCTTTCAATTTTTCAAAGTCCAAATCTACCTTTGGATAAGTAAGCGGTGTAAACAGACCACCATCCGTCGCCAAACCTTGCAAAATAGCTTGGCTGGCAGTTACTGTATTATTGGCATCACGCGTTGATTGATAAACTAATGTCATGAATCTCTATCCTTTATCTATAGTCTCTTCCATTATATCATGATTTTTCAGAAAATTCTCCCTTTATAAGAGAAATTATAAACCCAATTCTTTCTTCAAAGGCTCTAAGTAAATCATTTCTTGCTTGCCTCTCTTCTCCAGTCCTTCCTCAGCTAGAAGGAGTAAGCCTTTTGAAAACTCAACAATTGCAGATTCTTCCTCATATGTGAGTTTTTTCTTAGAAAATTGCCGTCTCAATGACTTGTAATCACGACCAAATGTGATAAAAAATGGAGCCTTTTGCAAGTAAGCTTCTAATTGATCTAAATTAACTAATAATCCCAAGTGAAAGGCAGCAGAAGCAAAAGTCCTATCAAGCGGCTGAGTACACACACTACGAAACTCAACTGTTCCTCGAGTTGTTAAGTCTTGGTACTGGTAACTACGATGGGTTTGGAAATCTTCCTCTTGGGGATAGATCGATATCTCATCCCCATTAAGAGCAAATGCCTGAATTTCAGGTGTATCCAAATAGTCCCTAGCTTGAATAGGATAAAAATAATAGGTTTCACCATCCCGCTCTGCTGTAAAAATCGCAGAATGATTTAGATAGTCAAAAAAATCAGCCTCATCTTTAAAGAGTCTAGCATTGACACCTACATTCTCCGGATAAATCCCATGCATAGACTCTTCCCAAAAAATATCCCTTGAAACTTTAGTATCCCAGTCTGCCCCCGAAAACACAGAATTGGCAAACAAATAGGCTTTTGCTGCTTCAATTTGCGTAAAAGCATTGATAACACGCAGGTAGTTAGACTTTGAAACGTCCAGTTGAACTTGGCTCCCACAAATAAAAGCACCATATTGCGGGTAATCGTGTAAATCCGTTCTTGGAACGGTTCTGCTCAACTTCAAATAGTTCATTAACATCTGATAGCGGGGATAAGTCACTGGACAATTCTCATTTTTATCCCAGTTGGGATGAATGCCACAGCCAACAATAGCATGATTTGTTTCACCCAACTTTTTCTGAACCAGATCCATGTAGTCTCTAAAACGCTCTTCAACCTCTTGGATGGATTTAGCCCTACCAAAGGCAAACTCAACGGTCGTATAAGCAACTTCAAATAAGATTGTATCCTGACTGACCGGATCTAGTAACTGAATTGGATTTCCAAAATCATCAACTTTCTCAACTGTAAACTTCAGAACAGAAGATAAATACCGAAACAGTTCCTTAACAACCTCAATATCCGTAACCTTACCCTCTAAATTTACAACAGGATACTCCAGCTCAACCCCAACAAATAAATCAGGCTTCTCTTTTATATTTTCTAAGTAGCGCTTCTTAAGCAAGTCAACCGAACGAGACATTAACCACCAAACTCTTTCATAATCTACATAAAATGTGAATAAGTAATATTATACCAAAAATACACTAAAAATGATTAGAATAAGAAGAAAAAGATCATTCATCAGTTATCTGTACTTAAAGAAAAATATCAAAATCTTCACTAAATCAAAAAACAAGGTCCGAAAACCTTGTCTTTAATACTATACCGGCGGCCGGGGTCGAACCGGCACGTCCTTGCGGACACTGGATTTTGAGTCCAGCGCGTCTGCCAATTCCGCCACGCCGGCAAATAGTAACTGGGGTAGCTGGATTCGAACCAACGCATGAGGGAGTCAAAGTCCCTTGCCTTACCGCTTGGCTATACCCCAATAATATAAAATAGGCGAGTGATGGGGATCGAACCCACGCATGCCAGAGCCACAATCTGGTGTGTTAACCACTTCACCACACCCGCCATAATTCTATAAACACGGGCAGTAGGAATTGAACCCACACTGAAGGTTTTGGAGACCTTAGTTCTACCTTTAAACTATGCCCGTAACTAAAGGAATGGAAGGGGAGGGATTCGAACCCCCGAACCCGAAGGAGCGGATTTACAGTCCGCCGCGTTTAGC